>JBEDUQ010000253.1:0-17475 GCA_040414855.1 Actinomycetota bacterium | reverse complement strand
ACAGGAGCCCTGGTAGCTCAGCGGATAGAGCAACTGCCTCCTAAGCAGTAGGTCGCGCGTTCGAGTCGCGCCCAGGGCACCACAACACTCCCCCGCTGGTCGGACGGCTCTCCGCCGCTCGCGGCGTCCGCTTCCTCTGGCGCCGTGCCGCCTCCTCGTCGGCGCCCTGCCAGAACGCCAGCAGTCCGTGCTGGTACAAGGCAATCGCCCTGCGGCGCTGGTCGGCCTCCGCAGCCTCCAGGGCGCGGTCCGGCCGGGCGCGCCTGGTGGCCACCCGGCCGAGGTCCCGCCGGTCACCGGCCGGGTGGCCAGGCGGGACCTGGGTCCGGGTCTCGTGCTCATCCATGGCTTGGGGTGCTTTCCAGTAGGCGTTCAGGATGGTGGTCCGGAGGAGCGGTGAACCAGGCCTGCCAGCGGCGGACCGGCTCCTGGCTCCCACCGTCGTTGAATTGGACGATGGATTCTTCGTTCAATCCGTACTGGCGAAACGATTCGATCTCGGTCCTGGTGAGGGGCCAGGGCATCGTGCCGGGGTGGTCATGGTCGTCGCGCGCCTTCGCAATGACGAGCAGCCGCCCGCCGGGTGCGACCAAGTGGGCGATCTGTCCAAAGCCAGCGTGGCGGGCTGGGCCGGTGAGCACCTGCAAGGTGTAGATCTCAACGACGAGGTCGAACGCGCCGGCCCAGGACTGCGGTGGTGTCAGGAGGTCGGCTGTCACATACTCCACCGTGGAGGCGGGGAAGCGCCGCCGTGCGGTGGCGATGGCCGATGGTGACACGTCGAATGCCACTGTAGTGAAACCCAGGGACGCGAGGTGCTCGGCATCGTCTCCGAGGCCGCAGCCAACGACAAGGGCGCGCCCGCGGCCGGCGTACCCGGCAAGTGCCGAGACCAGGCGGGGATTGGGTGCGGAGTTCACCCACGGCACGATCGCCGCGCCCAGCTGGGCTGCCGCATAGAGTGTCTCGAACCAGCCGGTGGAGTCACCGTTGGCGATGGACTCCGCGGCCAGATGCCGCGCGAACGCGCGGTCCGCCTCTGTCGCCGGAGTCATGCCAGGCTCCGCGGCTTGGTCGGATCCCGCTTGTCGGATCCCGCTTCGTCGGCACGCTGCACGCGCCCCGCCCCGCCGTGAGCAACGTTCGGGTCCATTTGATTACCCCCCTCGATCGGGCGGCCGAACGTGACGGCGTCGAGGACGACACTCGGGGCGGTGGCACGCAGACCGGCGTCGGGATGCAGGCCGAGTGCGTCATTGACGGTCGAGAAGGCGATGCGCAGCGCGACGAAAACGGTCATCGTGAAAATTTCTGAGTCGGTGAATCCCGCGATCCGCACCTGCTGCACATCTTCGGCGGTGGTGGCGTTGGGGTCGCGTGCCACCTTGCGAGCCCAGTGGGCCATGGCGCGCTCGCTGGCGCTCAGGACGTCGTCGGTGCCCCGCAGCACCCCGGCCGCTGTCTGCGGGTTGCTGGCCTCGGCGAGTTTGGTGCCCCAGGCCAGCGAGCAGTACGAGTCACCGAGGCTCGCTGCACAAGCCGCGACGAGGATTCCACGTTGGCGCAGCGTGAGGTGGTCGGTGGAGATCACCTGTCGCAGCAGCCCGAACAGCCCCTTCATCGTGGCGGGCTGGTACGCCCAGAGTCGTGACAAGTTCATGACGTACCCGAGCTCAGCGATGTCCTCGTCCAACAGTTGCTGAGCTTCGGCGGTCATCGCCGGTACGCCGAGGAAGCCAATCATCGGCACGGTCTCCTTCCTTTCGGGTGGGGTCATGCCCGGGCAAGATCGTGGCCACCCGGAACTGGCCGGGCGGCCGCTTGGGCGGCATCCACGTCGATCGCCACGGCGAGCTGTTTTTGCAACTCGACGAACTGTGTCGGTGGCGGGTACCCAACCTCTTCGCAGGTGATGTCGAAAATGTCGCGCACGGCCCGATCGCGCTGGTCCTGATAGCCCGCCAGGGCGACCTGTTCCGAGACCTCACCGCGCAATACCTGATCGAGCGCAACGGCGAGCAGTTCGGCATCGCGGTAGGCGTCGCTGAGTCCATAGGCGGTGACCGAGTTGCGGTGGTAGCCGGCGTCGCCAACCAGCGCCCAACCGGCGCCATGAGCCCGCCGGAGGTAGTTGGGCGCGCGCAGCATGCCTGTCACCTGCGAGGTGCGCTGTCCGGCGCGCAGTCGCTCCGCCAGATCCGGCGCGGTTCGGCTGAGGTAGGCGGCGAACGCCTGCTCGCGGGACGCGGCGCGACGGCGGGCCTCGCCTGCGTCTGCGGACGGGCCACAGATCCAGACGCAGGCTTGACCATCATGGGTCGGGAAGACCCCGGTAAGGGCGCGATCTGCCACGATGAACTCGATGCCGTTCCACACAGGACCGGTGAAGTACGCATACTGAGTGGCGCCATCGTCGCCGCGGCCCTCAATGATCTCCGCCCCGACCGCACGGGCCACCCGGGAACCCAGACCGTCCGCGCCGACCACAAAGCGAGCGCTGATCTCCACCCGGGCACCGGTCCTGTTGCGGGCGTACACGCCAGTGGCGCGGCCGGCGTCGTCGAGGCGTACTCCGGTGACCGTCATGCCAAATCGCACGTCGGCGCCTGCTCGGAAGGCCGCCTCGGCCACGATGGTGTCCAGAATGTGGCGGCGCGGTGCGACCAGCAGGTCGACTCCTGCCTTGTTCTTGATCGGCCGGGTCATCGAATCACCCGCGGTGGTGAAGGTGACCTGGCGGATGGCCGGCGCACCGCTGTCCAGCACCGCCTGAAGCAGTCCCCAGCGGTGCAACTGGACCACACCGGTTCGGGCGACCTGATGGGTGGAAATGGTGTCGGCCGGGAAGACGGCTCGGTCGAGCAGAACCACAGCATGTCCCAGCCGAGCCAGCAGGAGCGTGGTGGCGGCGCCCGCGGCACGCGCCCCAACCACGACGACATCATGGCGATTGCGGTCGGTCGGCAAGACGATCCACTCCTTGCGTCGGGGCAGCAACTCCACCAGCAGCGTGAGTGGTTGCACGTGGGCCGGTCATCCGTGCAAAGCACGGATCCCTGTACGGATGCCACCTCCCTACGCGATGGCATGAAACGCCCGCCGCGATGGCCGCACGGGAAGCACTGGGATGGCGATGACGGCCACCAGGGACGCCGCGCTGGCGAACCACTTAAGCTGCTGGCGCTGCGTCCCTCTGGCCCCACGCAGCCGTACGATCAGCGCCCCGACCGAGGCAGCCACGGCCAGAGGCGCCAGCGCGGTCACGACGACCAGCCCGCCCGCCAGCCGGGCCACGATCCCGGAGACGGCGAACGGGTTCGACCAGCAGCAGCCCGGGACGAACCGCCAGCCCGAGGGTGCTCATCGCCAGGACCAATCCATCGGCCACGCGACCGGCCGCGAACTCGCCGAGGGCACCACAATGCAAGCTCGCGAAGCGATCGACAGATCGTCGCATGAGGAGCATCACAAGGCCGCTGGCCCGCCCGTGATGGTGATGTGTCAGACCGCTGCCAGCGGGCGGATGGCCCGAACGCGATACGGTCGGCCCAGGTCAGACCGCGAGGTTGAGTGTCCGGCCAGCGACGGCGACGGTCAGGCGCTGCCCCATGAGAACGCGAGCGTGTCCTGCTCACGCGGTGGCGGTCGGCGTCGGTCATCGTCAGTCCGGCGGAGGGGGCTCGACGCGGACCGAGAGCATGCTCGCCAAGCCGCTGGAGTCCTACTTCGAGCTGGCCAGCGGTGGCGTCCCGGCCGGCTGACCGTCGGTCGGCGGCAACGACCGACCTGCGCCTCGCTTCCTCACACTCGGCGAAGGATGGACCGATCGTAATGAGGCTACCCTGCGGATGTAAGGAGGGATGTCATGGCCATCTTGCGAAAGCGCCATCTCAGCGAGCGCACCCGCAACCTCCTGTTCACGGCGGCAATCGCCGAGGGCTGCCTCAAGGTCGCGGCGCTCATCGACCTCAAGCGTCGGCCACCAAGCCAGATCCGCGGCCCGAAGTGGCTGTGGGCCGTGGTCGTGGTGATCGTGAACTCCTTCGGGGCCGTACCACTCTCGTACTTCGCGTTCGGGCGCCGCCGGTAGGGTCCCGGGACCAATCCGGCGAGTCGCCCGGCACGAAGGGTCATGTGGAACGGCCAGCGCACCGCGCTGGCGAAGCCCTCCCCGGATAGGAGAACCCACATGACCCGCCTGCGCCGTGTGCTGCTCACCCTGGCCGTGGCCGCGCTGCTGGTGCTCGGAACCGCCGGCGCCGCGCTCGCCGGCATCACCTTCAACGGCCTCGATTGAACGTCTCTACCGGCCGGTCAGCGGCTCTCATGGAGGGTGGCTGACCGGCCGGGGCGGTGGTAGCCGACCCTGGGAACGACGGCGCGACGACCAGGGGGCGGGAGATGAGCAGGACCGCGACGATCGAGACGGACTTCAGCGTCAGACGCTTCACGATCCCGGTGCCGGGCGTGCGGGAGTTTCAGCGGCGCTACGAGGAGGCGGTGCCCGACCTGCCGAAAGAGCAGGTCGACGCGCTGGTGGAGCGGCGCGCGCCGTGGTCGGAGATGGTCGAGCTGATCGACGCGAGCGCGCCCCACGGGTTCCTCCTCTACTTCCGGAACGACCCGCACCCGCTGATGGCGACCGCCGGCGACGAGGCCGACTGCCTCTGGTACCTGATGGGCAACCATCTGCTCGCCGAGCGGATGTTCCGCCACGACCCGCGCGCGATGCTCTACGCGCCCCTGCGGACGGTGATCTCGGAGGACCCGAGGGGCGGCGCGTGGTTCACGGTCGACCAGCCGAGCACGCAGTTCGGCAGCCTCGGGATCCCGGAGGTCACGAAGGTCGGGGTGGAACTGGACCGCAAGCTGGCGGCGCTCCTCAGCGACCTCGACGTGGAGGTCCCCGCGGCGCTGCCGCGGAGCTGACCTATGACGGCGGTGTGCCCGCCCCCCGTTGGAGGGGCGGGCACACCGTTTGGTGAGTTTGGTGACGCTGCGGATGCTGGTCAGTTGGCTGGGAAGTTGGCTTGTTGGTTGGATGGGTTAGTTGCGGATGGTGAGCGGGAAACCGCGGACCTCGTCACCGCCGCTGGAGACGACCGTGATGGTGGTCTGGCCCCCTGGCGTCGCGTTCGAGGGCTTCTCGCGGAAGGACCACGCGCCGAGCGTGTCGACCGGCACGTTGCTGGCGAGCGGCGCGCCCTGCGCGGTCGGACCGAGGTAGATGGTCACCGACACACCCGGACCGAAGATGGTGTCGGTGCCGTCGATCCTCCACTCGCTACCGCTGATGCGGAACTCGGCACGGGCGACGGTGATGTCGTCAGGGTTGACCGAGACCTCGACGGTATCCGTGGACGAGGCGCCCGGTCCGGAGACGGTGAGCTCGAAGGTGAGCAGCACGTTCTGCTTCGGAGCGACGAAGCTCGGGGTCGAGGTGTTGGCGCCGGTCAGGGAGACCGCCGGGCCGCCGGTCTGGACCCACTTGAAGGTCTTCCCGCCCTCGGACGCGGTGCCGTCGAGGTGGACGGTGGCGGTCTGGTTGACGGTCTGGTCGGGGCCGGCGTTGGCGATCGGCACCGCGGCGTTGGCGTGGACGTTCACCACCACCGAGTCGGTCGACGGACCACCCGAGCCGCTGACGCTCAATTGGAACTCGAGCGTGTTGTCGCCCGCCGGAGCGGTGAAGGTCGGGTGGGCGGTGTCGGCGCCGGTGAGCGTCACCGCGGGCCCGGCCGTCTGGGTCCAGCTGAAGCCGGTGACCGGACCGGTCGAGCCGCTGCCGTCCAGGGTGACCGTCTCGCCCTGGAGCACGTCCTGGTCGACGCCGGCGAAGGCGCTCACCGGGATCGGCGGGAAGGTCGCCCCGGTGACCTCCACCGGCAGGTTGACCGAACCGCCGACGGCGGAGGTGACGTGGACGTTGGCCGGCGGGCCGAGGACGTTGTTGGCCACCAGCACGCCGCCGCTCAGCCCGCCGAAACCGCTCGCGGTCAGGGCAGGGTTGGCGAAGGTGTCGCTGGAGGTCGCATTGACGGTGAGGGTTTTGTCGTCGGCGTTCCAGATGGCCGATCCCTTGATGGCGTCGACCGGTTTCGAGAGCTTCACCGTCGGCGGCTTGTCACCCTTGTTGGTGATGGTGAGCTCGGGCACGGTGGCGCCGTCGAAGTGGATGTGCCCGACGTAGTTGCCGTTGTCGCCGACCATGAGCACGGGGTCGATGCCGTTGCCCTCGATCTGGATCGACTGCGGGGCGCTGTCGGAGCTGGCGAAGACGTCGATGGTGCCGCCGGTGTCCGCGCTGCGCGTGTAGACGTTGCGCTCGATGTCGAAGCCGGCCCTGGTGGCCAGCTTGCCCCGGAGCGAGAACAGGTCGCTCTGGATGCAGTCGGTCGTGGCGGGGGTGCAGGTGTTGGTCTGGTTGCCGATGACCGCCAGACCCGGTCCCTGGACGCGGACGAAGTTGGTGTTGAACGGGCTGCCGACGACCTGGTGGTCGACGTTGGGGTCGCCGATGAAGCCAGCCGGCGCCGCGGGGGCGACCGCGGGGTCCCACTTCAGGAACGGCCCGACACGGCCGTTGAGCGCGCCGGTGAAGACGCCCGGTGCGAGGCCGACGTCCTCGGTGAAGTTCACCGTGCCGTCCGCTTCGGCGACCTGCTCGTCGACCCCGTACGGGTGGGTGATGCGGTAGGTCGCACCCGGCTGCACGGAGCTCAAGCGGATGCGGATCCGCTCGAAGGCGATCTGGTCGCCGTCCTTGACCGGGCCGCCGCCGAAAGCACCCTCGAGCGCCAGGGTGATGACGGCTCGGCCGGCGCCTCCGGCGACGTCCTGCGTGCTGCTGGCGAGCTGGTAGAAGAATTCCTCGGGGAAGTTGTTGGGGAACGAGATCGGGCTGTTGGCGTCCGGGAAATCCACCCCGGGTACGAAGCCGCACAACGGGTCGGCGCCGTCGAGACAGCCCTCCAAGCGGACGCCGTTCGAATCCTTGTACCAGACGGGGAAGCCGTTGTCGCCGCTGATCGGCCCCACCCCGACGACGCCGCCGGAATTGGCCGGCGGCACCACCACGGCGAACGCCGTCAGGGCGCCGGACACGGCCAGCAGCAGGGCGATCCCCGCCGTGACCATGGCCCGCCCCCTGGTCCCGCCCGGCCAGCGCCGCGCGGTGAAAAACCGCACCACATGCTTCATCAAATACACCCTCCAAAAATTGGCCGCGCCCGCGGCGCCGGATGCCGTCTAGGGGTGTGTCGACGCGGGCTTCGGCCAGAAAATTGCAGGCCAGGAGAGCCGCCCTCCCCGCGGCTCGATAGAACGTGAAAACCGTTGGGATCCGAATGGTCCTAACGGCCAAGAAAGAGCCCACCGATCCGGACGATCGGGATGCGAAAAGACTCGGCCTATGCGCGTCCTGATCGCAATTAGCCCTTGGTCCTAAGACTTTTGGGCAGGAACAGCGCGAGCGGTCTTACTACCAGGCTCGGAATTTCCGTATACCGGCGGAGGATGCGTAACCGGATCGGGCGCTCTGTCGGGCTAGCGTAGCTGATGTGGAAAGCGGCCAGCCGCGCCGGGACCTTGCCGGGACCGGATTGTAAGCTCGGTGGCGACGGGATTCGAAATCGGACGCGTGAGGGGCGGGCGATGGGCGACCGTGTGGGCGACCGTGCGTTCGCGGTGACCCACCCGGAGCGGGTGGTGTTCCCGGACGACAGGATCACCAAGGGCGAGCTGGTCGAGTACTACCTGACCGTCGCCGGCGCGATGCTGCCCCTGGTGGCGGGCCGGCCGGTCACGCTCCAGCGCTTCCCCGACGGGCTGCGGAAGGCGGGCTTCTATCAGAAGCAGGCCTCCGCGCACTTCCCGGAGTGGATCGAGCGGGTGACCGTGCCCAAGACGAGCCGCGGCGGCACGGTGACGCACATGGTCTGCCGGCACCCGGAGGACCTCGGCTGGATGGCGAACCACGGCTCGATCACCCCGCACGTGTGGCTCAGCCGCGTCGGGTCCCTGGACCGGCCGGACCTGCTGGTGCTCGACCTCGACCCGGCCGGCCCCGACCTGGACGCGGTGCTGAGCGCCGCCAGGCACCTCCACGGGTTGCTCGACGACCTGGAGCTGCCCTCCTACGTCAAGACCACGGGGTCGAGGGGCCTGCACGTCGCAGTCCCGCTGGACCCGGAGGTGACCACCTGGGAGGCCGAGGCGCTCGCCTACGACCTGGCCAGGGCGCTCGCCCAGCGCGACCCGGAGCGGCTCACCACCGAGTGGCTGCTGGAGGACCGCGGCGGCCGGCTGCTGGTCGACACCGCCGCCAACCGCTGGGCGCAGATGATCGCGGCGCCGTTCGCGGTGCGCGCGCTGCCCGGCGCGCCGGTATCGACCCCGCTGGGGTGGGCGGAGCTGGACGAGCCCGGGTTCAACCCGCGCGACCACAACTTGCGGACCGTGCCGGCGCGGCTGGCTTCGGCGCCTGACCTGTGGCCGGCGACCCGGGCGTCCGGGGTCGGCGTCGAGCAGGTCCGCGAGCGCCTCAGCGCGGTCGCGCCGGACCTGGAGCACACCAAGCCGGGCGAGCTGCCCAGCCGCTTCGGCCGCTACGACCGCCGGCTCCGCAAGCGTCCCGGCTGATCCTCCCTGGCGAGACCGACGAACCATCCGATTGAGGAGGTCCAGCACGTGGCCACGATCCGCTACATCGTCGACGACGTCGACGCGGCCATCTCGTTCTACACCGAGCGCCTCGGGTTCGGGGTGATCATGCACCCGGCCCCGCCGTTCGCGATGCTGAGCCGCGACGACCTGCGCCTGCTGCTCAGCGCGCCGGTGGGCACCGGCGGCGGCGCGCAGGGCACGCCCGCCGGCCGCCGGCCCGAGCCGGGTGGCTGGAACCGCTTCCAGATCGAGGTCGAGGACCTCGACGCGACCGTCGCCGACCTGCGAGGCGCCGGCATGCACTTCCGGAACGAGATCGTGAGCGGGATCGGCGGCCGCCAGATCCTGCTAGAGGACCCGTCCGGCAACGCGATCGAGCTGTTCGAGCCGGCGAGCGGCTAATTGAACCCGGCGACCGGGTGGGCGACGTAGGGCGCCTCGAGCGCGGCGATCTCGTCCGCGGTCAGCTCCAGCTTCAGCGAGGCGACCGCGTCGTCGATGTGGTGGAGCTTGGTCGCGCCGACGATCGGGGCGGTGACCACGTCGTGCTGTGCGACCCAGGCCAGGGCGACCTGGGCCATCGGCACGCCCCGGTCCTCGGCGACCCGGGCCACACGCTCGACGATCTCGCGATCGGCATCGAGGTAGAGCGTCTTGGCGAACTCGTCGGAGCCGGTCCGCGCGGTGCTCGCGTCCCAGTCGCGGGTCAGCCGCCCGCGCGCCAGCGGGCTCCACGGGATCACGCCGATGCCCTGGTCCGCGCACAGCGGGAGCATCTCCCGCTCTTCCTCGCGGTAGATCAGGTTGTAGTGGTCCTGCATCGACGCGAACCGGGTCCAGCCGTGCAGGTCGGAGGTGTAGAGCGCCTTGGCGAACTGCCAGGCGTGCATCGACGACGCGCCGATGTAGCGCGCCTTGCCGGCCTTGACGACGTCGTGGAGCGCCTCCAGCGTCTCCTCGATCGGCGTGGCGTAGTCCCAGCGGTGGATCTGGTAGAGGTCGACGTGGTCCATGCGCAGCCGGCGCAGGCTGTTGTCGATCTCGGTCATGATCGCCCGGCGGGACAGGCCGCTGCCGTTGGGGCCCGGCCGCATCTGGCCGTACACCTTGGTGGCCACCACGACCTCGTCACGGCGGGCGAGGTCGGCCAGCGCGTCCCCGAGGATCTCCTCGCTGGAGCCGGCGGAGTAGACGTTGGCGGTGTCGAAGAAGTTGATGCCCTGCTCGAGCGCGCGGCGAATGAACGTGCGGCTCTCCTCGGCCGGCAGCGACCACGGGTGTCCTCCCCTGGAGGGCTCCCCGAAGCTCATGCACCCGAGGCAGATGCGCGAGACGTCCAAGCCGGTGCTTCCAAGTTTGACGTAGTCCATAGGAGCCATATTGTCAGCGTTTGAGGATTGCCGCCCGAGGACGCGCCGGCCTCAGGGCTCGATGCGGATGGGCGCCTCGATCAGATGGGTGGACAGCGGACGGTCGACCGGCTCGAACAGCGGCTCGTGGGGCCCGCGGTCCTTGACCAGCCGCCACTTCCTCGGCACCTTCCGGACTCCGACCGGGTAGACCGTGAGCGCCCCGTCGCGCTCGACCTTGATCCGCAGGAAGCTCCGGTAGTCCTCGAGCCGCTGGCACGAGAAGGCGTGGGTCGGGTGCTTCCGCCACAAGGTCTGCATCAGGAACAGGTACAAGGCGAACAGCTGGCTGCCGAGATAGCCACCGACCACGACCACGGCGACCACGAACAGCACCGTGAAGACCGTGAGGCGGAAGCTGATGAAGCCGACGCGGACGACCAGGCTGAGATCCCAGTTCTGGAGCACCTGCCCGGCGCCCCACAGCACCGCGACCACCAACACGAGCTGCAAGACCCAGTGGAGCAGCCCGATCGTGATCCGCGATCGCAGCCTCGGCGTGTCCGCGAACCCGATCAAGGCGGCGCCGAGCAGGATCACCAGCACGAAGCTCGCCGGGTTGTTGAACAGCGCCTCGGTCACCTGGGGCGGGTTGGCGTTGTGGAGCTGCCGGAAGAACGGCGCCGACGGGCCGCTGCCGAGGCCGAACCGCAGCGTCTGCGCGAACAGCAGGTACAGCAGCCCGATGAACACCATGAAGCTGGGGTTCTTGAATGGCGCCAGCAGGGTCCCCCAGCGCATCCTCCGCGACCTGGACGCGCTCGGGTAGACGCTGCGCTGCTCGTAGACGGCCGGCCCCGAGGCCTCCGGCCAGAGGATCCGCTTCGCCAGGTTGTGGGTCGGGTACAGGAAGGTCCCGCCGGAGCCGCAGGTGAACCGCTGCTGTGAGCCGTCCGGGCGCTCGTAGCGGTTGTAGTGGTGGATGTCGGCCCCCAGCACCAGCGGCAGCCGCAGCCCGTTGTCGTGGATGATCTGCCGCTCGAACTGCTGGAGGTTGGTCATCGCCATCGGCCCGTGGAGGTCCTGCTCCCCCAGGTCCGCGAACAGCCAGCTCGGCTTGTGGGTGACCAGGATGACGTTGTCGCCCGGGCGCATCCGCTCCCGCGCGACCTCGCGGAAGAAGGCGAGCTGCGGCTCGTCGATGAAGAAGTCGAAGGCCAGGTCGACGCCCATCACCCACCAGTTGTGCGGCAGGCGCGCGACGAAGTAGCTGCGGGTCTGCTCGGTCCGCCAGCCGCCGATGCGCCTGCCGACGCAGAAGATCCGCAGGAAGGTCGTGAGCCCGTCGTACCAGTCGTGGTTGCCGGCCAGCGCGAGCATGGTCGGCGCTCCGCGGTGGTTGGCCGGCGTGGGAAAGGCCGACTGGTAGGGGCCGACGAAGCGGTTGTGGTACTGGCCGGGCGCCGCCGCCGGATAGGCGAGGTCGCCGCCGAGGATCAGCAGCCGCCCCTGCTCGGTCTGGTGGACGGTGCCGTCGTGGGACAGCTCGAGCTTCTCCTGAGCGAGCAGGCGGGCGGTCGCGTAGGTGGGGTTGAAGCCGTCGCCGGTGTCGGCGAGGAAGTCGAACCACAACTCGCTCTGGTCGGACATGTCGGTCGTGCTCGGGTGGCTGAGCGCCGCCTGGATCTCACGCTTGTCCGAGTAGGCCCCGAAGATCCCCGACAGCATGACCTGGAGCGCCGTGACCGAGAGGCCACGCGGGCCGAGCCACCGCACCATCGGCTGTGGCGTGAAGCCGAGCTGCCGGAGCTGGTCCTCGTCGGCCACGGTGACCCACCTCCTCCAAGCAACGCCCCGATCTGGCCGTACAACCCAGGTATCGGCGGCACGCGCGGCGTGGTGGAGACGGCCGCGGCGCGGTGGCCGCGGCCCGGCGCCGGTCACGGTGGCCGCCGCCTGGCGCGGGTCGTGGTGGCCGCGGCCCGGCGCGACGGCGCCACCGGGCGCATCATGGAGGCCGACGGGGAGTCCGGCCAAAGGGGGGGCCATGGTTGCGATGGACGCGTTGAGCATCTACCTCAACGAACACCTCGCCGGCAGTGTTGCCGGCGTCGAGATGGCGGAGCGGATCCGGGAGAACAACGAGGGCACGCCGTTCGGCGGCGTCCTCAACCAGATGGTCCTGGAGATCAAGGAGGACCGGGCCACGCTCGAGAACCTCATGGACCGGCTCGGGATCGAGCGGAGCGCCGGCAAGCAGAGCGGCGGGCTGGGTCTGGACCGGATCAGCAAGCTCCGGACGAGCCGGGCGCTCAGCCGCAACGCCGAGCTCAGCCGGATGCTCGACATCGAGGCGCTCCAGCTCGGGATCGAGGGCAAGTTCGCGATGTGGCGGGCGCTCCAGGAGATCGCCGACCTCGACAAGCGGCTCGGCGACACCGACTTCGCCAGCCTCGAGGAGCGCGCCCACCAGCAGCGCGACACGCTCGAGAGCTATCGCCTCCAATCGACCGTGCTGTCGTTCTCGTCCAAGAAATAGCCCAAAGGGGTCGCGCCCCGCCGGCCGAGCGCTGGAACGCTGCTGTTACCCTGGCTTTGCAATGCTTGGGCGATTTCCGCTGGCTCGCGAGGCGACGACTCCCTATCCGCTCGGATCGAGCGGCGTTCCCTCGATGCCGGCGTGAGCCCGGCGCGCGCCCTGCTGCTCGGCGCGATCGGGCTGATCACCGGCGTGATCAACACGGTCGCCGGCGGTGGCTCGCTGCTCTCGTTCCCCGCGCTGCTCGCGCTCGGCTACTCGCCGCTGGTCGCCAACGTCACCAACACCGCCGGCGTGTTCGCCAGCTCCGCGGGCGGGGCGCTCGGCTACCGGCGTGAGCTGGCCGGCCAGGTTCGCACCTGGGTGCCGCTGGCGATCGTCTGCACGATCGGCAGCCTGATTGGCGGCGCCCTGCTGCTGACGCTGCCGGCCTCCAGCTTCGAGGCCGCCGTCCCGGTGCTGATCGCGACCGCCGCGCTGCTCACTCTGGTGCAGCCCTGGCTGGCCAAGCACCTACGCGGCCGTGGCGTCGCGGAGCCGCACGAGGTCCGTGCCGCCGCGCCGGTTGCCCCGGTTCCCGGCGGAGCCGGGGTGCCCGATGGCGGCGCCGGGCCCGAGGGCGCCGCCGTCCGCGAGGCGGCCGGCCAGGCGGTTCCGGCCCCTCGAACGGCCGGCCCGACCGACGCCGAGGCGGCCGAGCCGGAGGCCGAGGAGCCCGCGGCGGTGGCGGTCCCGCTCCACCGGCGCTGGCCGCTGCTGCTCGGGGTACTGCTGATCAGCATCTACGGCGGCTACTTCGGCGCGGCCATCGGAGTGCTGCTGATCGCCGTCCTCGGCCTGTTCCTGCCGAACACCCTCCAGCGCAACAACGCGCTCAAGACCTCGCTCGCGGTGGTCGTCAACACCGTGGCGGCGGTGCTGTTCGGGCTCGCCGGGCCGGTGGTGTGGAGCGCGGCCGCCGTGCTGGCGGTGACCACCGTGGTCGGGGGCGCGCTCGGCGCGGTCATCGCCCGCCGCCTCTCCGACCGGGCGCTGCGGCTCGCGGTGGTGGCGATCGGCCTCGGCGCGGCCGTGTACTCGGCGCTCCGGTAGGCGACAGGTGGATGGGTTCGGCGGTTGCGTGACCAGGGAGGTTCGATGACGGCGGCGGAGGACGAGGCCGGGGCGACGGCCCCACCGGCTGGACGCAACCAGGTGCTGGCCGGGCTGCTGCTCGCGATCACCCTGGCGGCAATGGACTCGGCGATCGTCGCGACCGTGATCCCGCCGATCGTCAAGGACCTCGGCGGCTTCTCGATGTTCCCGTGGCTGTTCTCGGTCTACCTGCTCGCGCAGGCGGCCTCGGTGCCGATCTACAGCAAACTGGCCGACCTCTACGGCCGCAAGCCGGTGCTCATAGCCGGGGTGCTGATCTTTCTCACCGGCTCGGTGCTGTGCGGGATCTCGTGGAGCATGGTGGCGCTGATTGCCTTCCGGGGCCTCCAGGGAGTCGGCGCGGGGGCGATCCAGCCGATGTCGATGACCCTGGTCGGCGACCTCTACACGGTCACGGAGCGTGCTCGGATCCAGGGATGGCTGTCCGGCGTCTGGGGCGTCTCCGCGGTGATCGGGCCGGCGATCGGCGGGCTGTTCGCCGAGTACCTGACCTGGCGCTGGATCTTCTACGTGAACCTGCCGATCGGCGCCCTGGCGCTGTTCATGGTCGCGACCCGGCTGCGGGAGCGGGTCGTCCGCCGCCCGCACCGGATCGACGTGGCCGGATCGGCGCTGGTGTTCGCCGGCATCGGGCTGCTGGTGTTCGGCCTGCTCGAGGGCGGCGTCCACTGGGCCTGGCGCTCGGTCCAGAGCCTGATCGTGTTCGGCGCCGCGCTGCTGGCGCTGGCCGCGTTCGTCTACCAGGAGCGCCGCGCCAGCGAGCCCACCGTGCCCCGCTGGGTGTTCGCGCGGCGGGTCACGCTCGGGGCCGCGCTCGGCAACGGCGTGATCGGCGTGCTGCTGATCGGCATGACCACCTTCCTGCCGACCTACGTGCAGGCCGTCCATGGCGCCAGCACCCTGGTCGCGGGCTTCACGCTCACCGCGATGTCGCTCGGATGGGCGCTGTCGTCGACCTTCTCGAGCCACCTGTACCTGCGGATCGGCTTCCGCGACGCCGCCCTGATCGGCGTGACCCTGGCCACCATCGCCGCGCTTACGCTCGGCCTGCTGCCCGGCAGCTCGCCACTGTGGGCGGTCGCGGCGGCAAGCCTGCTGCTCGGCGCCGGCATCGGCCTGCCGTCCACCTCGCTTATGGTTGGCATGCAGTCGGTGGTCGGCTGGGAGCGGCGCGGCGTCGCCACCGGCGCATCCATGTTCACGCGCATGCTCGGCAGCGCGATCGGCGCGGCCGCGCTCGGCGGGATCGCCAACTCGACCCTGGCCGGCTGGTTCCGCGCCGCGCCCGAGTCGCTGCGTGGCCGGCTGCCGAGCGTCAATGCGGTCAGCCAGGCGATCGGCGGCGGCGCGGCCAGGACGCAGGACGCGGTCGCCGAGTACGTGCGCGACGGGCTCGACCTGGCCAGCCATCGGGTCTTCCACGCGCTCGCGGTGGTCGCGATCCTCGGCATCGGCGCGGTCCTGGTGGCGCCCCGGCGCTTCCGCACGCTCCGGTTCGACCGCGAAGCCGGCGAGCCGCCCGATCAGTCCCGCCACGCCGCGTAGACGACGTCCGGCTCGCCCCGAGGCACCTCGACCGTCAGTGTCTCGACCCGCTCGAACACGCGCCGCAGCCGCCGCTCGAAGCCCCCGACCGCGCTCGCGCTCCAGATCGACAGCGCGCCGGCCGGTTCGAGCCCGCCGCGGAGCAGCTCGAGGCCCTCGGTGGTGTAGAGCGCGTGGTTGGTCTCCGAGACGGTCCACGCGGGGCCGTTGTCGACGTCGAGGCAGATGGCGTCGAACCGGCGGTCCGTCCGGGCCAGCCAGTCGACCAGGTCGGCGGCGACCACCTCGACCCGCGGGTCCTCCAGCGCACCGCCCGACACGGATGCCAGCGGGCCGCGGTTCCAGGCGATCACCGCCGGCTCGATCTCGACCACCGTCACCCGCTGGACCGCCCTTGAGCGCAGCGCCTCGGCCAGCGAGAACCCCACCCCGAGCCCGCCGATCAGCAGGCTGGCGCCCGGCCGCGGGCCGTCGAGCACCGCGCGGACCAGCAGCCGCTCGGAACGGCCGTCGCGGGTGTCCATCAGGAACACGCCGTTGCTGATCACCTCGTAGTCCGTGCCGTCGCGGCGCAGGACCAGCTCGCCGTGCCTGCCCGCCACGCGCTCGACGACCACGGGCGGTTCCCGAACGCTCATCCGCTGACGCACCCCGATCAGAGCAGGTGGAAATCCTCGAAGTCGAAGCCCGGCGAGACGACGCAGCTCACCAGGACCTCCGTCGCCGATGCCGGGCGCGCGGCCTGCCAGGTCCCGGCGGGCACGGTCGCCTGCGGCTGCTCCCCCGCGCCGGGGTCGCCTCCGAGGACGATCCGCGCCGGCTCCGCAGCCGGCTGCTCGTCGGTCCCGCCGAGCAGCAGCTCCAGCGGGCCGCCGCGATGCCACAGCCACAGCTCGTCGGAGCGGACCGTGTGCCAGCGGGACCGGTCGCCCGGGCCGAGCAGGTAGTAGATCGCGGTGGCCGCCGCCCGGGGGCCGCCATAGCCGGGCGGGTCGAAGGCCGCCTTGGAGCGGTAGGTCTCGCGGAACCAGCCACCCTCCGGGTGCGGCGCCAGGTCGAGCAGCTCGGCGAGCGGGGGCCGGCGCATCAGCGGCTCACCCGGTCTCCTCGAGGCCCCAGGCGACGATCCGGCCCGGGGTGATCCGGATCCAGGCCCCGCCGAAGCCCGGGCCGAGACGGTCGCCGCCGTCCGTGTGGGTCTCTGCCCTGCCGCGGACCTCCACCCCACGGACGGTCCAGGGCGAGACCGAGGCCAGCTCGTCGATGACGATGGCCACGTCCGGGTGCTTCTCCGCGTCACGGAACTTCTTGGTGGCGGCGAGATTGTGCCCGCCGACCTCGATCGCCTCGCCGTCGGGATCGACCCGGAAGCCTACCGGCACCACGTGGGGTCGTCCCCGGTCGTCGACCGTCGCCAGCCTGCCCAGACGCTGCCCGGCAAGGAACGCCAGCTGCTGCTCGGTGAATGCGGCCATAGCCTCTCCTCCCTCACGAGCCTCACGAGTTCCCGCTCCGCAGTGTTCCCGAGAGCTGAGGGGTCACGCGACTTTCGTCGCGCTCCCGCGTCAGGTCCGGCGGCGGTGCGGGTCCCTGGACCGCTCGACGAGGTGAGCCTCGAGCTTGTCGAGCAGGCTGACGAGGGTGCGTTTCTCGTCATCGGTCAGAGCGGAGACCATGCCGGTCTGCGCGGGGAAGTGGACGCGCGCGGCCTTGCCGAGCAGGTCCCGCCCCGCATCCGTCAGCTCGATCAGCAGCATGCGGCGATCGACGGGGTGCGGGACCCGGTTGACCAGGCCGAGCTTCTGGAGCGTGTCGAGCAGACCGGTGACGGTGCCCCGGGTGACCAGCAGCCGCTCGCCCAGCTCATGCGGCGAGAGGGGACCGGGCGCGGCGTCGAGGATCATCAGGACCGTGAAGGTCGACCCGGTGAGGCCGAAGCGCCGAAACCGCGAATTGCGCTCGGCGGCCAGCAGCGCGGCGCTGCGGATCAGGTTCACCACGCACACGGTCGCCAACCGGTCGGCGCCCGGCTGGCGGCTGGCTAGTTCCGCCTCGACTCCCCCGGGCGCCTCTTGGGTCACTTCGCGCACCTCGATCTAATTCGGCGCCAAACTACACCAAAGCAAGCTAACCGTCGGGAAGATTATGGGTCAACTACGCGGAATCCCCCAAGGGTCCTGTGCAAATTCGGCCATGCGGTACCCACCGCCGCGCTCCCCGGCC
>JBEDUQ010000252.1:0-28871 GCA_040414855.1 Actinomycetota bacterium | reverse complement strand
CCGGGGATCGCCCAACCGCCGGCATCCATATGGACGCCATCCGGCCGGCACACCCTGGGCTGGGGGAAGGGCCCGAGTCCCGAAGTGGGCGGGTCGTGCTGGGTGGAACGGCGGAACGGGGGTGGTGCCAGGGGCGGAACCGCGTCCCAGTGGGGGAGGACCGGGATGCTGGTGCTGCGGGGGAGCTGGGAGTGCTCGGGGGCGGTGCGTCAGATCCTGAGGGGGTCGGGGGCGGGGACTTGCGTAACGGAGATATAACAGAGCGGTGATTTTGTCGTCAAATCTCGATCGCTCCGTGCATCCCGCGTGGGTTCAAGCCCTGCCTCGTCCGGAGCGATCAACCCCTTCTCCTTCCGGGCGAAGAGCAGCCTTTTTTGGCCTCGGCGCCGGAGGCTGTCTACGCAGAATTCGGCAGATCGGTCGTCCGGATTCGCGTCGTTGAGAAGCGGTAATCTAACGGTTGCTGAACGCCGCATGACCGCCATCTGAGGCTCGAGCTTGATCAGCCTTTGACGTCGTCACTGGTCAGCGTGACGCGTGCCGTGGCCGCGACAACTCCTACGGTGAATGCGTGAGTGGCGGATACGGCACTGGGAGGTAGCGAGAGCTTGGCCCGCTATTGAAGGCTTGGGAATGCCCATGCGACACGGGGATGGCGTGGGCGCCCGAGCGGGGAGCGGTGGAGCCCGGCTCGAGGGTGAAGTCCTGCTACTCGGGGGATTGGGAGGCGGCAGGTGCAGTCAGGTTTGACGCGACCTGGGGAAACGTATGTGCGCGACGAATCAATCGTCGCGCTCGACAGCGCCTGGCAGCGGGGTGCCGGCGACAATCGGCTCTACAAGTCCTTGTACCGCTGGATGGCGTTCACGGACTGCCTTTGCGTGGTCGCTGGACTGCTCATCGCCTATCAATTCCGCTTCGGCGAGCTCTGGCCCTCCGGCGACTTCTGGCTCGTCCTTCTCGTCGCACCGTTTGTCACCCTCGCCTTCGGCGTTGGGTTTGGGCTCTATAGGACCCACCAGTACTCCTCGCTGGAGGAGTTCCGGCGCATCGTGCTCTGCCTCAGCCTGACCATCACCGCGATCGTGATGCTGTCCTTCTGGTCGAAGGCGTCCTTCTCCCGCCTGTGGATCGGCTACTCGTGGGTGCTGGCGCTGGTGCTGGCGGCAGCGTCGCGCCGGCTCTGGCACAACGAGATCCGTCGCAGCTGGAGCGACGGGCGCCTCACCTTCGACACCCTGATCGTCGGCACCAACGCCGAGGCCGAGCACCTCGCCGACCTGTTGACGAGCTCCAGCCTCGGCTATCGCCCGCTCGGATTCGTGGGCACCTCGACGCAGCCGGTCAGCTCCACCTCCCTCCCCGTGGTCGGGTCGATCGCCCAGCTTCGCGAGCTGATCCGCAAGACTGGCGCCAACTGCGTGTTCGTCGCCGCCACCGCGGTCCAGTCGGTGGACGTCAAGCACGTGCTGAAGGCCCGGCGCCTGGACGGGATCGAGATCCGGGTCACCGCGAACGTGCCGGCGATGCTGGCCACCACGCGGGTGACACCCCGCTCGATCGGCGGGCTGATGGCCCTGTCGATCAACGCCGTGCGGCTGACCAGCGCGCAGGCGGCCGCCAAGCGCGCCTTCGACGTGGTCCTCTCGTCGCTGCTGCTGCTGGTGATCTCGCCGCTGCTGCTGGCGGTTGCGCTTGCGATCAAGCTCCAGGACGGCGGTCAGGTGCTGTTCCGGCAGCGCCGCGTCGGCCTGCACGGTGAGCAGTTCACGCTGCTCAAGTTCCGCACCATGGTCCCGCACGCCGAGCTCCAGCTCGCCGACCTGCTGAGCCGCAACGAGGCTGACGGCCCCCTGTTCAAGCTCCGCGACGACCCCAGAGTCACCCGGCTCGGCGGCATCCTGCGGCGCTACAGCATCGACGAGCTGCCACAGCTGCTGAACGTGCTCAGAGGCGAGATGAGCCTGGTCGGCCCGCGGCCGCCGCTGCCGAGCGAGGTCGCGACCTACGAGGACTGGCAGCTGGACCGGCTCGAGGTGCGCCCTGGCATCACCGGGCTGTGGCAGGTGAGCGGCCGCAGCGAGCTGTCCTTCGACGAGTACGTGCGACTCGACCTCTTCTACATCGAGAACTGGTCGCTGCTGTACGACCTGTTCGTGGTGGCCAAGACGGTCCCCATGCTGGTGCGGCCGAGGGGCGCCTTCTGAGCCCCCGATATCCTTCCGCCACCGGTCAGCCGACTCGAACCAACCCTCCAGGAGCCCGTTCGCTTGATCCAAGACAACGCCCCTGAGGTCGCCGGCGCCCAGGTCGTTCGCCGCGCGCCCACCGAGCGCCCCCTCGAGGCGTTCCAGCGTCCCTTCGAGCGTCCCTTCAAGCGCGCCCGCGTGCTCGGCGTCCCCTTGGACGCCTGCTCGGCCAAGGAGTTCGTCGGCACCGTCGAGAGCTGGGTCGACGACGGCGACCGGCAGTTCGCCGTGCCGATCAACGCGCACCTGGTCAACCTCGCCGGGCGGGACCCCCAGCTTGCGGCGCTGCTGGAGCACAGCGGGCTCAACTATGCCGACGGGCAGTCGGTGGTGTGGGCGGCCAGGATGCTCGGGCACCGAGTGCCCGCGCGGGTGCCGACCACCGAGATGATCTACCCGATCGCTGAGATGCTCGCCAGGCGGCGGTTCCCGGTGTTCCTGCTCGGCGGCCAGCCCGAGGTGGTCGAGACCGCGGCCAAGCGCCTGCGGGACCGCTACCCGGGCCTGGAGATCGCCGGCACGCGGGACGGCTACTTCGGGCCGGACGCCGATGCCGAGGTGATCGACGCGATCAACCAGTCCCGGGCGCGCGTGCTGCTGGTCGGCCTCGGCAACCCCAAGCAGGAGAAGTGGGTCTGGGAGCACCTCGGCGAGCTGCGCCCGAACGCGATCCTGACCTGCGGCGGACTCTACGACTGGGTGTCCGGCCGCAACCGTCGCGCGCCGGCATGGATGCACCGGAGCGGGCTCGAGTGGCTGTGGCGGCTGCTGATCGAGCCACGGCGGCTGTTCGTGCGCTACGTGGTCGGCAACCCGAGGTTCTGCGCGGCACTGGCCCGCGAGCTGTGGCGAAGGCGGTCCGCCAGGTGAGGATCTCGGTCGCGCGCCTCCAGGACCTCGGCGCCGCCGAGCTGGATCGCTGGGCCGAGCTGCAACGGCGCGACCCCTCGCTGGCGAACCCCTTCCTGTCCGCCCCGTTCGCGCTGGCCACCGCGCGGGCGCGTGGCGGCTGCCAGGTGGCGGTCCTGGAGGACGGCCAGGGCGAGTGGGGCTTCCTGCCGTACGAGCGCTCCAGGCTCGGCGCCGGCAGGGCGATCGGCTCGGGGGTCTCGGACTGCCAGGGTCTGGTCCACTCGCCCGGCCTCGACTGGGACGCCGCCGAGCTGCTCCAGGCCTGCGGGCTCGGGGTCTGGGAGTTCGACCACCTGCTGGCCAGCCAGGCGCCTTTCAAGCCGTACCACGAGGTCGCCGCGCGCTCGCCCGTGCTCGACCTCTCCCAGGGCTTCGAGCACTATCTGGGGGAGCGGCGTCCGTCGACCACCAAGCTGGTCAAGTCGACCCGCTACAAGCAGCGGAAGCTCGAGCGCGAGGTCGGCGAGGTCCGCTTCGAGTACCAGGCCGCCGACCCGGCGGCGCTGCGGGCGCTGATGGCCTGGAAGTCGAGCCAGTACCGCCGCACCGGGCGCTACGACCGCTTCGCCAGGCCGTGGATCGTGGGGCTGGTCGAGGAGCTCTACGAGACCGGCGGGCCGGACTTCGCCGGGGTGCTCTCGGTGCTCTACGCGGGGGACCGGCCGGTCGCGGCCCACTTCGGGCTCCGCTCCGCCACCGTGCTGTCCTGGTGGTTCCCCGCCTACGACGTGGAGTTCTCGCGGTACTCGCCTGGTCTGATCCTGCTCTTGCGGCTGGCCGAGTCGGCCGCCAACGCGGGCATCGGCCAGCTCGACCTCGGCAAGGGCCACGAGGACTACAAGGAGTCGTTCAAGAGCGGTGACATCGCGATCGCGGAGGGCTGGGTCGACCGCCCCTCGCCGGCCGCCGCCCTGCGCTGGGTCCAGCGGACCCCGCCGCGCGCGGCCCGCGATTTCGTGGTCCGCCATCCGTCGCTGCGGCAGGGCGCCCGCCGCACCCGCGACCAGCTGGGGCGATTGCGCGGCGGGCTCTCGGGCGGGCGGCGCGAGGGTGCCAGCGAAGGTGCCAGCGAAGGTGCCAGCGAGGGTGCGCCCGCCGGACCTGGCGCGGCACGGCCGCCGGAGGGATCATGAGCCGGCGGCTGACGATCCTGGCCTGGCACAACGTCGAGGCCACCTGGTGCTACCCGGCGGCCGCCGGTAGCGGGGTCCGCGGCCTGGGACGGCAGCTCCAGTGGCTCAAGCGGACCATGAACGTCGTCCCGCTGGGGCGGGCACTCGGGGACCTGGACGCGGGGCGGCGGCTGCCCCCGCGAGCGGTCGCCCTGAGCTTCGACGACGGCTACCGGGACACCCTGGACCTCGCCGTCCCGATTCTCGAGCGCCTGCGGCTGCCGGCCACCTTCTTCCTGGTGCCAGGGCTGCTCTCCGGTGAGGTCCGTGCCTGGTGGGAGCACCTCGGCTGGGCGTTCGCGAACGCCGGCGCCGGCACCGTCCGCTTCGGCGACCGCGACCTGCCGGTCCGCGGCGCCGAAGGCAGGCGCTCCTACGAATGGCTCAGCGACCGGCTCCGCGAGCTCGACCGCTCCGGGCGGGACCGCGCCACCCAGGAGCTGGTCGAGCGGCTGCGGCCCTCGGGCCAGGCGCGCGACCGCGAACTGTTCATGGACTGGCAGGCGGCCAAGGAGCTGGTCGAGCGCGGGTTCGAGGTCGGCTCCCACTCGAACTACCACGCGGTGCTGAGCCGCGAGCGCGCCGCCGAGCAGGTCCGCGACCTCGCCACCGCCCGCGAGCGGCTGGAGGGCGGGCTGGGCGTACCGGTGCGGCTGCTCGCCTACCCGAGCGGGCAGGCGAGCGAATACGACCGGGACACCGTGCGCGCCGCCGGGCTCGCCGGCCACACGCATGCCTTCACCACCGACGCCGGCTGGAACACCCGCGCCACGCCGCGGCTGGAGGAGCACCGGATCGTGCTCGAGCCCCACCGCGGCTTCACCAGCCAGGGGATCCGCCGCGTGGTCGCCAAGCTCTCCCGGAGCGCCCAGCCGGCCGGGCCCCCCTCGTCGCCCTCGTCGCTCTCGTCGACCTAGCCGACCTCTAATCGCTGGGGGACGGCTGTGAGCTGAGGTGCGGCTGGGCGGCGAGGTCCTTGAACCCGTCGAACGACTGGCGGGTGGTGTCGACCCACCACGGGCAGGGATTGCTCGAGTCGAAGAACACCACCGCCCGCACCTTGGGCATGTCGCGCAGCGCGTTGCCGGCGTCGACGTACCAGTCGCGCTTGCGCCGCGGGTTGGCGGCGTCCTCGGTCGAGCCCGTCTCGGGGATGATCAGCGGCTTGCCGCGGTTGCCCGCCCAGTCGTAGAAGCTCCGGAAGAGCTGGCCGAAGCCGCGCCAGTCGGTCCGGTTGCGGCAGCCGTACCAGTTGTAGGCGTCGGCGCCGATCCAGTCGACGTAGGCGTCGCCTGGCCAGTAGCGCTCGACCTCGGACGGCTGGTCGAACGCGCTGGCGTTGGGCGCCCAGACCCAGGCGGCGTCGACGCCGATCGACTCGAACAGGTCGTGGACGTGGCGCCAGGCCGCCACGAAGTCGCGGCCGGAGTGGACCCAGCCGAGGTTGGCCTCGCCGTCCATCTCGTAGGCGTAGCGGAGCATCACCGGGCGGCCGAGCGCGCGCACCTCCTCGGCGAGCGACCGCAGGTAGGCGTCGCTGCGGCCGGAGGCGACGTCGATGGTGTCGCCGTCGGAGCCGAAGGAGATCAGCGGGATCCGGCCCTGGGAGAGGTCCCAGGCGGGCTGCCAGCCGATCTCGTCGCCCCAGGGCACGAAGGTGTGGTCGATCGCGAGCTTGCGGCCGAGCCTGGCCTCGAGCTCGCCGATCACGCGCTGGCGGTCGTCCGCGCTGGAGCCGTAGCGGCTGGCGACCCAGGAGCCGAACCAGGCACCGCTGCGCGGCGGTGCGACCCCCGGGCCGGCGGCCCGGCGCGGCTTCTCGGCCAGCGACCTCGCCACCCCGATCGAGCCGGCGATCAGCAGCACCGCGACCACGGCGATGACGATCCTGCGAGCCTGCACGGGCTTGCCCTCCGCCGTCTACGTCCAGTCGTCGAGGCGCAGGTCGAGGAGCTTTGCGAGGTCGCGGTTGTGCTGCTCGAACATGACGCTGAGCTCGCGCCTGGTCGCGTCCGACATTCCCGCGGCGGGGTGGTAGTTGTGCTTGGTCCGGTCCCGGAGACGCCAGGAAGGCAACCCCAGGAACGCCGTGACCCGGTCCAGGGCCGCCTGCGGGTCGGCGTACATCTCCTCGCTCGGCATGATCAGCATCCGCTCGGGCGGGAACCGGTCCTGCCAGGCCGGCAGCGAGTCCAGGTAGCGGCCCTGCGCGAGGTACGACTGCTGCTCGTGGGCGTAGCTCAGGTAGCCGGGCTCGGAGACGATCCGCTCGGCCTCGCCGCGGAGCCGTTCGGGCTCGCGCTCGATCGCCTCCTCGAAGCTGAGCGGCTCGGCGTCGTGCCGGGCCCGCTCCTTGTAGTGCGACCAGGCGCGCTCGACCGGGTCGCGGAGCAGCACGATCACCTTGGTCTCGGGCACCAGCCGCGCGGCGCGCTCGGCGGCGAGCGGGTGGAACAGGTAGTACGGGCTGGACTCGCCGGCGATCACCGGCTGGCCGTCGCGCTCGCGCATCCGCCGGTAGGCGGCGGTGGGGAAGTGGGAGCGGTACCAGCGCATCCCGCGCGAGAAGTTGCTGTCGAAGAAGTGCGGGCCCTTGATGCGCTGGCGGGCCGGCAGCAGGGGCAGCACTCGCGGGTGCTCGAGCAGGTAGTTGTAGAGCGAGGTGGTGCCGCCGCGCTTGGCGCCGATGATCATGAAGTCGGGGAGGTCGCGCATCCCGGCCGTCAGCTCGCCGTACAGCCGTAGCGACCGCTTGGCGCCGGCCATGACGGTGCCGGACAGCGCCGCTCGCCGCGGCCGTTCCAGTGTGCTGCTCATGCTCAGGTCGCCTCCTGTGGTGCGTCTTGGTCGTCGGGCGAGGCGCCGCGCCGCGCGCGGATCGCCTCGCGAAGGGCGTCGAGCTGGAGCACGCCACGCACCCGCCACACCAGCCACAGGTACAGGGGTGTCGCGACCAGCCCGAAGATCACCAGGCTCGGCACGGTGTTGCCGAGCACGGTCCTGGCCAGCAGGCCGAGGCCCGCGAAGCAGAGGGTCGCCTGGCCGGCGGCCAGCCACCAGCCCGGCCCGAAGGGGTTCAGGCGCAGCAGGATGCGCAGCTCGATCATGGCGGCCACGTTCTCGAGCAGGATGCTCGCCGCCCAGGCGATGGCCGCGCCGGTGATGCCGATCCTCGGCAGCAGCAGCAGGTTGAGGCCGATGTTCAGGATCACCGCACCGAGGGCGTTGAGCAGGTTCCATGAGCTCTTGCCGCCCATCAGCAGCATCACGGTGACGTTGCCGGTGGCCAGGTCGACCAGCATCGCCGCCGAGAGCACCAGCAGGGCGGTGCTGCCGGCGGCGAACTCCGCGCCGAAGATCCGCAGCACCACCGCGCCGAACACCATCAGCGCCAGGTACAGCGGCCAGCAGAGGGTCATGATCCACCAGGTCGCGACCTGGTAGACGCCCTCGGCCCTGGCGTGCTCGCGCCGGGTGAGCAGCGAGCTGATCTGCGGCGCGATCGCGATCCTGACCGCTTCGGTCGCCAGCGTGCCGACCATGGCGAGCTTGCTCGCCGCCGCGTAGATGCCGGCCTCCCTGGTCGAGCGCAGCGCCCCGACCAGCAGCACGTCGAGCCAGAGCACCGTGACCTGGAAGACGCCCGCGATCCCCCGCGGGGCGGCGAAGCGCCAGAACTGCGAGGCGAGGTGCCTGGAGGCCCGGGTCGCGATCGGCGGCAGCGGCGGGACCGGCGCCCGGCGGGCCCCGCGCATGGCGCGGCCCGCGGCCGGCCGCGCCACCGTCGCCAGCGCGCCCGTCTCTGCCTGGTGGACCAGGCGCAGCAGGATCCACAGGGCGGCGACGAAGCCCACCGCGACCGGGATCGCCCAGGCGACCAGCGCCGCGACGCTGCCGAGCCCGACCGCCAGCACTCCGGCGACCAGGATCAGGCGGGCGAGCGGCTTGCCGAAGTTCTCGATCATGGCGTAGGGGAGCATGGTCCCGAAGCCGCGGGTGCCCGACAGCGCCACGATCGTGACCGCGACCAGCGGCAGGAAGAACGCCAGCACCCGGATCGCGGTGGTGCCCTCGCCCTCGCTGACGCCCTTCAGGAACACGCCGGCGAGCCACGGCCCGAACGCCCAGGTCACCGCCGCGATCAGCACGCCGGCCACCAGCACCGGACCGACCGCGACCCGCACCAGCCGGCGCAGCTCGGCGGTCTGGCGGAGCGCCATCCGCGACGAGACCGCCCGCACCATCCCGGTGTCCGCGCCCAGCCGCACGCTGTTCGACAGGATCGTGAACAGGCCGACGACCTCGAAGAACGCCCCGGCGCCCCTGGCGCCCAGGCCGCGGGTGACCACCACGGTCATCAGGAACGCGAACGCCTGCCCGCTCCCGGAGGCGACCAGGTTGATCACGCCGCCCTTGGCCAGGGAGCGGACGTCGGAGCGGACTTGCCCGCCCGCCGCCCGCCCGGCCGAGGCGGCCCGGCCGGCCGCCGACGTCGAGCGAGTGGTCTCCCTGATCACCCCGACCGCCCTCGGTCGCCTGATCGGCGGCCGTCCTCCTGGTTGGCGCCACCGAGCCGATAGCCGTAGCGCAGCAGCAGCGGCCAGGTGATCGCGGTCACCGTGCGGCGCTGGCCGCTCGGCATCGCCGTGCTCCACGCGTCGTCGGCCTTCAGGGCCAGCCGGCCCTGGTGGAAGCGCATCGGGTTGCCCGCGACGGTGTGGTTGACCCCGAGGTCGACCTGGCCGTCGCCGATGAAGTCCAGGTCGGGGCCGGCGAGGGTCCCGGGCGCGGCAGCGGCCGCGGGCCCGACGGCGGCCTTGGGGTCGCCCGCGCCTCCGGTCCCGGCCAGGCGCAGCAGGTCCGCGGCGTGCTCGCGGGGCCTGGCGACCAGCGACTCGTAGCGCAGCCGGTAGGCGGGCACCCGCAGCAGGCGGAGCGAGTCCAGCAGCAGGTTGTCGTTCATCCAGTAGAGGGCGGTCACCCCGGGCGACTGCTTGTGCATGTAGGCCTCGGCGTCGGCGACCTCCGGCTTGCGGACCTTCTTGGTCCACGAGTACGCGACCCCGTGGCTGCGGCGCACCAGGTGCGCCAGGCGCAGGTCCACGCCGGGCACCCGCCGCAACAGGAAGGCATGCGACGCGTCCTTGGAGGAGTCGATCACCACTGGCTGGCCGCTGACCGTGCGGATCGCGCGGTAGACGCGCTCCAGCAGTTGGCCGTACCGGTCGAGCCGCCGGCCGTAGGCGGCGGACAGGCGCGGGGCCAGCATGTTCGGCAGGTAGCGGTGGCGGTCGACCTGCTGCTGGAGGGCTTGGACCTCGTCGAGGTCGAGGCTGTCCCAACCGCCGAACGCCTCCTTGCCCACCTGGGTCCAGAACGGGCACTCCGCGAACCGCTCGCCGCAGCCGCAGCGCTCGTTGCCGCGCAGCCCGCGCTCCCACAGGAACACCAGCTCACCGACCGCGCAGCAGCCCGCCGCCTGGCCGAGGATGCGCTCGAGCAGGGTGGTGCCGCTGCGTCCGGTCCCGCCGATGTACAGGACGGTGACGGGGCGCGGGCCGTCGGGCCCATGGGAATCGCTCATGCCGTTCAGGCTGCTCATGCTGGTTGGGCCTCGGTCTCGTTCTCGGTCTCGGTGGGCGAAGGCGTCGTGGCTCGCGCGCTCACGCGCGCCTGGCGGCGCACGTACGCGTCCTCCTCGCGGAGCGCCATTGCGGTGGCGAGCATGATGGTGTGGATCTGGGCCGGAAGGACCCCATAGTATGGTAATTGCATCAAGCCGATGAAGACGGTCACATGTGACCAGAACCAGACCGGCGTCAGCGCCCTCCTGGTCCGCCACACCGCCCACACGTACCAGGCGACGAACAGGGCGGCGCCCGGGTAGCCGTGGGAGAACAGCACCATCCAGAGCTGCCCCTGGGTGCCGGCCGACGGCGCGCCGGCGCTCTCCTCGGACGGCCGCGGCGCGCCGTAGCCGAGCAGGGGCGACTGGTCGACCCGGTTGAGCACCTCGCCGTACAGCGACGCGCGGGTCTGGTTGGTCGCGCTGTTGGCGATGCGTTCCTGGAGGAGCTGCTGGATCGGCAGCACCGCGAACACGGCGCCGGCGGCCACCAGCAGGATGGTGATGCCGATCAGCGCCTTGACCCGGCCGCGGATCGCGTAGCGCAGCGCGGCGTACAGCAGCCCGGCGCCGAGGCTGAGGAAAAGCCCGCGGTTCAGCGACAGCGCCGCCGGCACCAGCCCGACCGGCACCAGCAGGCCGACCAGGACGCGGCCGCCGTTGGTACGGGCCTGCGACATGGCCGCGAACACCATCGGGATCAGCAGCGCGAAGTTCGCGCCCCACTCGTTGGTGTAGGTGAACGGGGCCTGTGGGCGCGCGGCGACCCCGAGATGGGACGCCGCCGTCTGCGCGAACGAGGGATGGACCAGGTCGGCGACGAAGCTGTTGCTGAGCAGGCTGCCGGGCAGCAGCTGCTCGACCGGCGTGGAGAAGGACCCGTTGGGGAACAGCACGCCGAGGTAGCCGCCGATCACCACGAACGCCCAGAACCAGGTCAGCGCCATCGTCAGCGTCCGCGCCGGGAGGCGCTCGCGCGGCGTGTTGAACACGTACAGGAAGACGATCGTGGCCGAGAGGTACAGCGAGGCCCGGTAGCTCCAGCCGATCACCCGGGAGGCCGCGTCGAGCTGGATCCCGGAGCCGAGCATCCAGACCAGGAAGCCGAGCCAGATGCCAAACCCCGACGGCACCCGGATGCGGCCGCGGAACAGCAGCGCCCCCAGCATCGGCAGCGCCAGGACCGGCCAGATCAGCGCGCCGAGCCCGAGCAGCCACCAGAGCGGAAACGCCACGTACAGCGCCAGCAGCGGCCAGCGCGGCAGCGGACGCAACCGCTGGCGGCCGACGGCGACGGCCATGACTACACGCCCTTCCCGACCGAGTGGGCCATGCGCAGCACCGTGTCGGCGCGCACCAGGCGGGTGCTGACCAGCAGCGCGACGTAGCCGCGGCGCTCGCGCCAGTTTCGCCGCAGGGCGCTCAGCGCCCAGCGCCGGGCCGCCGGGCGCTGCCCGAGCGCGGCGTGGGCGAAGGCGAGCTGGCCCTCGAGCCGGGCCATGCCGGCCTGGTCGCCGCGGAGCTCGGGGTGCTTGTCGATCAGGTAGGTGATCGCGCTGATGATCGTCTGCCAGCGCTCCGAGAAGAACGAGGTGGCGTGCCAGTGGATGCGCACCATCGGCTCCGGCACCACCAGCACCGGGGCCACCCGCGCCGCCCGCAGCAGCCACTCGTAGTCCTCGTAGTAGCTGCCAGGCAGCTCCTCGTCGACCAGCCCGATGGGCCCGAGCAGCGCCTGGCGCCGCACCAGGATGGTGCACGGGTTGATCTCCATGGTGCGGCTGCGCAGGAAGACCTCCAGCGGCACCGGCCCGGGCGGCGGCATGCGCCTGATCTCGCGGTCCTGGTACTTCACGAAGATGCCGCAGGCGACCACCGCCGCCTCGGGGTGCTCGCGCAGCGTCTCGACCTGCGCCAGCACCTTGCCGGGCAGCCACTCGTCGTCGTCGTCGCAGAAGGCGACCAGCGCGCCGGTGGAGGCCACCACCCCGGCGTTGCGGGCGCCGGCCAGCCCGGGGGTGCGCTGGTTGGTGACGGTGCGAAGGCGGCGGCGCTCGCCCGGCTCGAACGCGACCGGCGCCGGCTCGCTCTGGTCGAAGACCACCACGCACTCGATCTCGCCCGGATAGGCCTGCTCGAGCACCTGCCGGACGGCGCGCGCGAGCAGCTCGGGCCGGTCGCGCGTCGGGATCACCACGCTGACGGACGGCCATCGCTCCGCCTGGGCCTGGCCATCCGGAACACGGAGCTCCGTGGCGCGAGCCTCGTGCATTCACTTCCCCCTTTTGCGTCACCGTCTCGACAGTCCGACGCGGTCCACGACTCCTCGGCGGCGGGCGCCTCGCCCGGCTACGCCTGGCTACGCCTGGCTATGCCGCCCGGTCGGCCAGCACCGCCAGCATGTGCGGGTGGAAGCGCGGGTTCCAGCCCGCGCCCGCCGCCTTCATCCGGTAGCCCCGCAGGTACATCTCCAGCAGGTACAGCAGTGGGAGCTGGCCGGCAGCCTCCGGCTCGACGCCGAGCCGCGCCAGGTACGGCGCGCCGAGCCGGGCGCAGCGGGCCGCCGCCTCGGCGGCGCTGCGCTCCTGCTCGATGAAGGCGACCTGGAACTGCCAATGGAGCAGGTCGAAGCCGAGCGGGGCGTCGGCGGCGGAGTGCTCCCAATCCCATGCATAGAGGCGTCCATGGTCCCACGCGAGGTTCCACGGCACCCAGTCCCCGTGCCAGCGGCCGAAGGTCAGCCGCGTGGAGCCGGCGTCGCGCTCGATCCGGCCGGCGGCCCGCTCCAGGGTCGCGGCGATCTCGCCGTCCTCGGTCGCGGCGGCGGCGACCAGCTCGCGGACGCGCCGCCACCACGGGCTGACGGCGAGCTGGACGGCGCGGGTCCCGTCCATCGCGGCGATCCGCTCGCTGACGGCGACCGGCGGCGGCCGCAGCGCGTGCCGGTGGCGGCGCACCCCGGTCGGCAGCGGGCTGGTGACCGCCAGGTCGAGGTCGTTCCAGCGGCCGGCGGCCAGCAGGCTCGGGACCTCGACCCCTGGCAGCGACCGCGCCGCGCAGGTCCGCAGCGCCTCGGCCTCGTTGCGGACCAGGCCTCTGGTCAGCTCGCTCCAGCCGACCTTGACGTAGCCGAGCACCTCGCCGCGCTCGCCGAACAGCTGCAGCGTCGGCTTGCGGTTGGGGTGCGGCTCCTTGACGCCGATGCCCATGACCAGGCCGGGAGCGTCCAGGACGGTGCGCAGGTGCGAGCTGATCACCAGCTCGTCGAGGGTGGCGCGGCCGGCGCCCTCGGCGACCGACACGACCACCCGGTCGCGCAGCGCGAGCTGGCCGACCCCGACCCGCATGCCGGCGCCGAGCGCGGCCCGCACCGCCCGGACCTTGGCCGGCCGCAACGCGTTGTAGCGGCTGGTCGAGGCCCATGCCGCGCGGCTGGTGGCGAGCGGGACCAGGAACCGCGGCCGCGCCAGGCTCGGCACCACCGCGAAGCGCTCCAGCGGGACGAAGCCGTCGGGGACCGTCCCGTCGGTGGTGACGCGCGCCAGGCCCGCGGCGATCGCCGGGCCCCAGAGAAGCTCGACAAGCCAGGCGAGGTCGCGTCCGACACGACCTCGCCTGGCGGTCTCGATGTTCAATTGCGTCCTAGCCGAATTGCGTGAAGCCCTGCTGGGCCTTGTTGTTGACGAAGTGGAAGTCGCCGCCGACGCCCAGCTTCACCCCGTCGCTGCCGAACGAGCGCGGCCCAAGGTTGTTGCCGCTGGTGTTGGGGAACCAGGTCGAGTCGATGTGGCCGTTGGCGATGTTCTCCCGCATCAGGTGGTGCACGCGCGTGGAGCCCGTCTCCGGGAAGCCGCCCACCACCGAGGAGCAGTTGTGGGCGTGCGAGCCCACGTACAGCCAGCTGCCGATCACCTGGACCGCCTGGGTGGCGCCGAGGCAGTTGTCCCGCCAGAGCTGGGCGCCGGTGGTCGGGTTGATCGCCGCGGTGCCGTCGAAGCAGCCGCCGCCGGTGCCCTCGCCGCCCAGGAACACCGCGGTCGAGGTGCGCGCGAACGAGGTGACCTCCGAGCAGGTCGGGATCGAGGTCTGCTGCGGCTGCACCACGCCGGCGGTGTTGAGGATCGCCAGCGCCCGGCGGGCGGTGCCGTTGACGTGGTTGAAGCCGCCGCCGATCACGATCCGCTGGCCGTCGGCGCTGACGATCAGCGCGCGGACGCTGGCGTCCGGCGTGGCCTGGAACGGCAGCAGCGCGCCGGCGGAGGTGAACGCCGCCAGGTTGGTGCGCGTCTGGCCGCCGGCCTTGCCGAAGGTCCCGCCGACGTACACCGTCGCGCCGGTCCCGAAGGTCGAGATCGACTTGACCCTGCCGGTGACGGTCGGCTTCCAGACGCTGTCGAGCGCACCGCTCGGCAGGTTGAACGCCGCCAGGTGCGCCCGCGAGGAGGCGCCGATGGCGGTGAAGTCACCGCCCGCGTAGAGCTTGGTCTTGCTGGGCGACAGCTCGAGCGCGAACACGGTGCTGTTGGCGTTGGGGTTGAAGGACAGGAGCGCGCCGGTGGTGGCGTTGAACGCCGCCAGGTGGTGGCGGGCCACCTCTCCGGTCCCGAGCGGCGCGCCTGGCGGGCGCACCGACGTGAAGTCGCCTCCGATGTAGACGTTGCCACCCGCGTAGGCGATCGCCCGCACGATCCCGTTGGTCTGCCAGGTCTTCGATGCGGTCGTCGGCACGTCCGCCAGGGCCGTGGCGGGCAACAGCAGCAGCAGGCTCGATGCCAGCACCAGCGCGACCGGCAGCGCCTTCAGCGCCTTCAGCGGCACCCTGAGCGACGTCCTTCTCATGTGCGTGAACACCTCTTCCGGAGGAGTTGCGTTGCGTGACTCGGCTCCCCGGAGAACGGATTCCCCCCGGTTCTCTTCAGGCGAGCGAGCTCAACGCGCGGACACGGTGTCGAAGTCGAGCTCGGCGCCGGCGGGCACCGAGAGGTGGTGGGCCTGGAGCCAGTCGAGCACGAGCTGGACCGACTCGTTGACGGTCTCGCGCTCGGTGTGCAGCAGGATCTCGGGCTCCAGCGGCTCCTCGTACGGGTCGGAGACGCCGGTGAAGTTCTTGATCTCACCGGCGAGGGCCTTGGCGTACAGGCCCTTGACGTCCCGCTCGGCGCAGGTCTCGACCGGCGCCGCCACGTGGACCTCGACGAAGTCGGCCACCGAGGAGCGGACCTTGTCGCGCGCCTCGCGGTACGGCGAGATCGCGGCCACCACCACGGCGACCCCGTGCTTGGCGAGCTTGCCGGCCACGTAGCCGATGCGGGCGATGTTGGTGTCGCGGTCCTCGCGGCTGAAGCCGAGGCCCTGGCAGAGGTTGGTGCGGACTTCGTCTCCGTCGAGCACCTCGACGCGGTGGCCACGATCGACCAGGCTGGGGGCCACCGCGCTGGCGATGGTGGACTTGCCGGCGCCCGACAGCCCGGTGAGCCAGAGGACGAAGCCGTTGTCGCTGTTCATGCTGGTTGGAACCTCTCCTGGAGTCGAGACGGAAGGTAGCGGGAGCCGACCATCCCTCAACCCGCCTGCTCCCGGTAGGCGGCGATGAGGATCTCGGCCACCTCCGGCCGGCTGAACTCCGGCGGCGGCAGCTCGCCGGCGGACAGCTTGGCGCGGACCTGGGTGCCCGAGAGGGTGACGTGCTCGGTCGAAGGGTGCGGGCAGGTCTTGCCGGTCGCCATCCCGCCGCAGCGGCGGCAGAAGAAGGCGTTGTCGAAGCGCAGCGGGGTGATGCCGAGGTCCTCCGCGGGCAGCGACGAGATCAGCCGCTGCGCGTCGAAGGTGCCGTAGTAGCTGCCGACGCCGGCGTGGTCGCGCCCGACGATGAAGTGGGTGCAGCCGTAGTTCTTGCGCACCAGCGCGTGCAGGACCGCCTCGCGCGGGCCGGCGTAGCGCATCGGCGCGACCAGGGCGGCCAGCATCACCCGGTCGGAGGGGAAGTACTCGAGGATGGCGCCGTAGGCGCGCATGCGCACCTCGGCGGGGACGTCGCCCTCCTTGGTCGGCCCCACCAGCGGGTGCAGCAGCAACCCGTCGCAGTTCTCGAGCGCGCACTTCATCAGGTACTCGTGGGCGCGGTGGACCGGGTTCCTGGTCTGGAAGCCGACGACCGTGCTCCACTCGCGCTCGGCGAAGGCCGCGCGGGTCTCGGCCGGGGTGAGGGCATGGCGCCCCACCGGGCCGTCGAGCGGCTCGACCACCGCGCGAATTGGGCCGCTGACCGCCCGCTGCGGCGACGAGAGCACCCTGGCGACGCCGGGATGCTCCGCGTCCCCAGTCCCGTAGACCAGCTCGGCCTCGGCGGTGCGGTCGCGATCGAAGACGTCCTCGACCTCCAGCACGCCGAGGAAATCGCCCTGCTCGCTCCGCAGCGCCAGCTGATCGCCGTGCAGCTCGGTGCCGTCGGCCAGGCCGAGGCAGACCGGGATCGGCCACAGCGTGCCCTCGGGCAGCCGCATGGCCTCGACGACCGACTGGTGCTCCTTGGCGTTCATGAAGCCGTCGAGCGGGCTGTAGGCGCCCGTCGCCAGCGCACGCAGGTCCGCCGTCTCCGCCGGGGTGAGGGTCAGCGACGGGAGCCGGCGCGACGCAAGCTCACTCGCCTCGCCCGCCTCGAGCCGTCGCTCGATCAGCGTCCCGCCGTGGGGGACGCTTCCCCGCTGCTCCGTCGACCACCGCTCACTCGTCGTCACGTAGCCGTTCTCCTCCTGTGGATCCGCGCGCCGGCCCGGCGTTGGAAACGCGCGCTCGTGCTGGAATGCCGGCCGGGCCTCTGGCCGATCAACCGTAACCAGTTCCGGCAAGCTCCGCCCGCTCATTGGCGCCGAGCTCGGCCTCGTCGGCGGCGGCGTCGAACGAGAACCGCATCGCGAACGCGGCCGCCTCGAGCTTGGAGTGCATGCCGAGCTTCTCGAGGATGTTCTGGATGTGGGTGCGGACCGTGTGCTGGCTGATGTACAGGTCCTTGCCGATCCTGGCGTTGTCCCAGCCGCGGCTGAGCAGCGACAGGACCTGCCGCTCGCGGGGCGAGAGACGGCCGAGCGGCGAGCCGCTGAAGCGCTCGCCCGCGATCAGCCGCCTGGTGACCTCGAGGATCATCCCGCGCGGCATGGCGGCCTCGCCGTTGAGCACGCCCCTGGCCACCCGCAGGACGGTGTCGGCGCCGTAGGTCTTGCCGACGACCCCGGCGGCGCCGGCCTTGAGCGTCGCCATCAGCAGGTTGATGTCGTGGTCGTCGCCGAGCGCGACCACCTTGGTGGTGGGTCGCGCCCGGAGGACGCGGTCGATCAGCGACGGCGAGTCGCTCAGCCCGACGACCGCGTCGACCAGGACGAGGTCGGGCCGCAGGTTGGTGACCAGGTCGAAGGCGTCCCGTGACGAGGAGCTGCGGCCCACCACTTCGTGCTCGCCGTCACGGGCGAACAGCGCCTCGAGCGCCTCGTTGAACAGTGGCTGGGAGTCAACCAGCAGCACCCGCGCCATGTTGCGGTCACACCTCCAACGGAAAATCCAAACCAGCAGGCAGACGTCCGCCGTACCCCTCCATGGACACTCTCGCTGATTCGCGCGCCATGAACGTACTACAGGTGCTGTAACCAGCGTACGAAAGTCGCTCGGTGTTTGTGGCGGCATAGCAATTGAGCTGCGCATTCGCGCAGGAGCCGTCACTGCGGCGCCGCCAAATGCGCGGCGATCTCGTCAGATCTTCGCAGAAGACGGGCCGCGTCGCCGCCGGTACGGTCGTGGGGGGATGCGGGGGTAAGGGGGATACGTGAGGGAAGCCAGGAAAGGCCCGGTCTCGGTCGTGCTCGTCAGCGACCACGACGTATTCGCCGAGGGCCTTGGCATGGTGTTGTGCGCAACCGAGGACGTCGACGTCGTCGGCATCGCGCGCGGCGCCGGCGAGGCGATCGCGCTGGCGGTTGACTGCCGGGCCGAGGTGGTGATCGTCGACGCCTCGCTGCCCGCCGCTGAGGTGGACCGGCTGCGCGGCGGCGCGGGCGGCCTGGGCGCCAGGCTGATCCTGCTCGGGCAGCCCGCCGGAGTGGCCGTTGGTGCCGCCGTGACCGGGGTGGATGCGCTGCTCAGCAAGCACGTCTCCGGCCGGCAGCTGGCCGATGCCGTGCGCGCCCTGGTCGACGGCGAGCACCATCTGCTCTCCCGCATCGCCGTCGCCGCGAGCGAGCCGTCAAGGCTGCTGGAGCACCCCCGCGACCACCACGACCGCCACGACCGCCATGGCGAGCGCGAGCTGCGCCTCCGCGCGCTGACCGCGCGCGAGCGGCAGGTGCTCGCGATGCTCGCCAATGGCTACTCCAATCGACGTATCGCCGCGGAATGCGTCCTGTCGTTGAACACGGTACGGGCGCATGTACAGAACGTTTTGGTAAAGCTCGGCGTCCATTCGCGGTTGGAAGCTGCTGCATTCGCCGTTCGAAGAGGATTCGCGGCGTCCTGAACGTCCTAATACGCAATCCTGCGGATTTCCCCTGCTCGCCCCCACCTTGAGACTTTCCAAGCCGGCATGCCGGGAGTCGTGGGGGGAGACTGCGACTTTCTGAGCGCTCATCCGGCGATCGACCCGCGTCCTGCGCGGAGCTCGTAATTGCTTGGCGGGCAGATGCCCAACGGGGGAACCACCGGAGAGGGAACTGATGCGCAAATTCATCCTGCTGCTGGCGCTGGCGCTGGTGGCAACGATCGGCATCCTGCCGGTCACGGGCGGCGTGGGCCATGCCCTGGAGGCCAACACGCTCGTGGCCAACAACTCGTCGATGTGGCAGACCAACGATACGGTCTGGGCGCTGGCGTATTCGCGTGGCGTGGTCTACGCGAGCGGCGACTTCACCTCGGTGCGGCCGCCGGGGGCGGCGGCGGGGACCGGCGAGGTCGCCCGCAACCACATCGCCGCCTTCGACGCGGCCACCGGTGAACTGCTGCCCTTCAACCACGACATGGACGACAAGGCGTTCGTGATGCTGCCGTCGGCCGACGGCAACACCCTCTACGTCGGCGGCGACTTCGCCACCATCGACGGCGCCAACCGTTCCCGACTCGCCGCCTTCGACATCAGCGGCGACCCGCAGACCAGCACGGGCACGCTGACCAACTGGGCGCCGAGGGTCAACGGCAACATCCGCGGCATCGCGCTCAACGGCACGACGCTGTACGTGGGCGGCACCTTCACCGCCCTGAACGGGCAGGCGCGCACCAACCTCGGCGCGGTCAGCACCACCGGCGTCGGCAACCCGCTCCCCTGGGCGCCGACCGCCGACCTGACCGTCTTCCGCGTCGCGGTGGCCCCGAACGGCTCCAAGGTGTTCGTCGGCGGGTACTTCAGCAACATCAACGGCGACCCCAGGCGCGGCACCGCCGCGATCGACCCCGACACCGGCGCCGACCTGCCGTGGGGCGCGGCCGGCAGCTTCCTGCCGCCGCACAGCGGAGGCTGCACCTCGGACATCCGCGACATCCGGGTGGACGACAACAACGTCTACTTCGCGGCTGAGGGCACCGGCGGCGGCTGCTTCGACGGCACCTTCGCCGCCAGGCAGAGCGACGGGTCGCTGGCCTGGACCAACACCTGCCTCGGCGCCACCCAGTCGATCGAGATCATCGGCTCCTTCCTCTACAAGGGCTCGCACGCCCACGACTGCTCCTCGGTGGGCGCCTTCCCGGACCAGCCGCAGGGCGGCCGCCGGCACCTCCTGGTCGAGAACCTCTCCGACGGGGCGCTCGGCCCGTGGTACCCCAACACCAGCGGCAACCCGCTCGGGCCGCGGGCGTTCGCGACCGACGGCAGCCAGCTGTTCGTCGGCGGTGACTTCCTGAACGTCAACAACAAGGCACAGCAGGGCCTGACCCGCTTCGGCGGCCCGCCGGACCTGACCAAGCCGCGGCAGCCGAAGCTGCCCGTCGCCGGCAGCATCGACCCCGGCGAGGTCCGGCTGAACTGGCAGGCGACCACCGACGACGACGACGAGACGCTGGTCTACCGGGTGTACCGCGACGGGTCGGCGACCCCGATCTACACCAGCCCGCCGACCAGGTCGACCTTCTGGATCCTGCCGGGCATGAGCTTCACCGACACCGGCCTGGTCCCCGGCTCGACCCACACCTACAAGGTCGATGCCAAGGAGGCCAACGGCACCAACGTCAGCTTCAAATCGGACGCCGCGTCGGTGACCGTCGTCACCACCCCGGCGCCCTACTCGGACACGGTCAAGGCCGACGCGCCGTACCTCTACTGGCGGCTCGGTGAGTCCTCCGGCACCACCGCGGCGGACGCCTCGCCCAACGGGCGCAGCGGCCAGTACCGCGGCTCGCCGTCGCTTGGCCAGGCGGGGGCCATCCCTGGCGACTCCGACACCGCGGCTCGCCTGTCCTCGACCGTCTTCAACACCCAGTTCGTGACCACGCTGAGCTCCACCGCGGTGCAGGGACCGAACGCCTTCTCGGTCGAGCTCTGGTTCAAGACCAACACCACCCAGGGCGGCAAGCTGATCGGCTTCGGCAACTCGCGGACGTCGAGCAGCAGCAACTACGACCGTCACATCTACATGACCAACAACGGGCGGCTGGTCTTCGGAACCTGGGTCGGCAGCGCGGCGACCATCACCACCAGCGCCAGCTACAACGACAACACCTATCACCACGTGGTCGGCACGCTGGGGGCGGGCGGCATGGCGCTGTACGTCGACGGCGCGCTGGTCGGTACCAACCCGAACACCGCCGCGCAGCCCTACAACGGCTTCTGGCGGGTCGGCAGCGACAACCTCAACGGCTGGCCGAACCAGCCGTCGAGCAACAACTTCAACGGCACCGTTGACGAGGCCGCCGTCTACACCACCGCGCTGAGCGCGAGCCAGGTGGCGGACCACTTCAGCCACGCCCACGGATAGCCACAACCAGGCAACAAGAACGGGGGCCCTCCATCGGAGGGCCCCCGTTCCACGTTGTCCGTCGGTGCGTGTGGTGCGTCCCGCGCGGTGCGGGCGCAGCCGGCGCCCGCGGCCCCGGCTACTTCGACTCGGCCTTGGCCTCCTCGATCACCTTGCCGACCATGTTCGGCGGCAGCTCCTCGTAGTGCGAGAAGCGGCGCGCGAACGAGCCCTTGCCGCGGGTCATCGAGCGCAGGTCGATCGCGTAGCGGATCACCTCGGCCTCGGGCACGGTGGCGCGGACCAGGGTGCGGCCGGTGCCGACCGGGTCGGTGCCGACCACGCGGCCGCGACGCGACGACAGGTCGCCGAGCACGTCACCGACGTACTCGTCCGGGATCAGCACCTCGACCTCGAGGATCGGCTCCAGCAGGGCGATCTGCGCCTGCGCGGCCGCCTCCTTGAGCGCCTGCTGGCCGGCGAGCTGAAAGGCCATGTCCGAGGAGTCGACCGAGTGGTACTTGCCGTCGAACAGGACCACCTTGATGTCGACCACCGGGTAGCCGGCGCTCAGGCCGTCCTCCATCGCCTTGCGGACGCCCTTCTCGACCGACGGGATGAACTGGTTCGGGATCGCGCCGCCGAAGATCTTGTCCTCGTACTGGAAGCCCTCGCCGCGCGGCAGCGGCTGCACCTCGATGTGGGCGATCGCGTACTGCCCGTGGCCGCCGGTCTGCTTCACATGCCTGCCGAGGCCCTTGACCGCTCCCTTGAAGGTCTCCTTGTAGGGGAGGCGCAGCGGGACGGTGTTGACCTCGACGCCGAACTTTCGCTTGAGGCGCTCCAGCGTGACCTCGATGTGGTTCTCGCCCATGCCCCACAGCAGCGTCTGATGCGTCTCGACGTTGCGCTCCACCCGCAGGGTGAGGTCCTCGGCGTCGAGGCGGGCGAGCCCGCTCGACAGCTTCTCCTCGTCGCCGCGCGACTTCGGCGCGATCGCGATCGGCAGCAGCGGGTCGGGCATCGATGGCGCCGGCAGCACCACCGGGTCCTCCTTGGAGCAGAGCGTGTCGCCGGTGGCGGTTTCGGTCAGCTTGGCGACCGCCCCGATGTCGCCGGGCGGCAGCTGCTCGGCCGGCTCCTGGGTCTTGCCGCGAACGGTGAGCAGGTGACCGATCCGCTCCTCCTTGCCCTTGGTCGAGTTCAGCACGGTCGTGTCCGGCGAGAAGGTGCCCGAGACGACCCTGAACAGGTTCATGCGGCCGACGTAGGGGTCGGAGAGCGTCTTGAAGACGTAGGCGGCGAGCGGCGCCTTCGGGTCGGCGGTGCGCGCGATTGTCTCGTCGGTGCCCGGCACCTTGGCCTGGTAGGGCCGCGCCGCCGGCGACGGGAACGCCTGGGTGAGCACCTCGAGCAGCTCGCTGACTCCGATGCCCTTGGTGGCCGCGCCGGACAGCACCGGGAACAGGCGGCCGGCAGCCACCGCCTTCTCGAGGTCGGGGATCAGGTCGGTCGGCGCGATCGTCTCGCCGCCGAGGTAGCGGTCCATGAGGTCCTCGTCCTCGGCCTCCTGGATCACGGCCTCGATCAGCTGCGAGCGCAGGTCCTCGGCCGCGTCGGCGTACTCGGAGGGCACCTCACCCTCGGACGGTGGCCCGCCCTCGGGGCTCCGGTCGGCGCCGTACTCGAACGCCCGGTTCGACAGCAGGCCGACCAGCCCGTGCAGCTGGTGCTCCTCGCCCATGGGCAGGTACAGCGGCGGACAGCCCTTGCCGAAGCTCGCCTGGATCGACTCGAGCGTGCGCTGGAACGAGGCGCGCTCGCGGTCGAGCTTGTTGATGAAGAACGCGCGCGGCAGGCCGAGCTCCTCGGCCATGGTCCACACGACCTCGGTCTGGGTCTCGACGCCGTCGACCGCGCTGACGACGAACAGCACCGCGTCGGCGGCCGGCAGCGCCGTGCGGACGTCGCCGATGAAGTCCGCGTACCCGGGAGCGTCGAGCAGGTTGACCTTGTAGCCGTCGTGCTCGACCGGCGCGACCGCGAGCGAGACCGAGATCTGCTTGCGGTTCTCCTCGGGCTCGAAGTCGGTCACCGTGGACCCGTCCTCGATCCGCCCGATCCGGTTGATCGCCCCGGTCGCGTACAGGAGCGCCTCGACCAGTGAGGTCTTGCCGGCGCCACCATGCCCGACAACCAAGACGTTTCGGATATGGTCCGTGGGGTAGCTTTTCACTGAGGTCGGGCCCTCCCTCACAGTTGTAGCCCGTGGGGGGCTGGTATGGCCGCCCTGCCCAGCGGGAGGGCGATGCTATCACCAAGAACGTACGCCAGACGGACGGGCTAGCGTGACCGGATTGAGATGAAACCTACGATCGTTGAGCCGAGTCTATTCACGTGCTAGCCTCGCCAACGTCCTGGGTTCGCCGAATTTATCGCCCACCGTCTGACAGGGATCTCGTGCTTTCATCAAAGGCTCGTAGCACATTCCGACACGTTACGGAACCCGCCGGACAGGCCCTGGCAAAGGCGGGGGTGACCGCCAACAGCCTCACCGTTGTCGGACTCGCCGGCAGCCTCGGTGCTGGCGCGCTGATCGCCACCGGTTACGACCGGGTCGGCGGAGCCGTCAGCCTGCTCTCCGGACTCCCCGACATGCTCGACGGGGCCGTCGCCAAAGCCTCCGGCCAGGTCTCGCGCCGCGGCGCGTTCCTCGACTCCGTGGTCGACCGCCTCTCCGACGCCGCCGTGCTCAGCGGCGTGGTGCTGCTGTCGGCCGAGCACCAGCAGGTGCAGGCGGCCGTGCTGGCCGCGCTGGTGCTGGCGCTGTCGCTGATCGTGTCCTATATCAAGGCCAGGGCCGAGTCGCTCGGCTACGCCTGCAACGTCGGCATCGCCGAACGGCCCGAGCGGGTCATCGTCCTCGGGGTCGCGCTGCTGGCCGGCCACGTGGTCGCCGGCCTGTGGGTGCTGGTCGCCGCGACCTCGATCACGGTCGTCCAGCGCATCCTGACGGTCTGGCAGCAGCCCGACATCGGGTCGGACATCCGTCGGTGACCACCAGCGACCAGCGGGCCGGTCGCCGCTGGCTCGCTGCCTGGCGAATCGTCCGGCGCCTGCCGGAGCCGGTCGCCATGTCGCTGGGCGCTTTCGGCGGCTACCTCTATTACCGGCTGGACGAGCGCCGGCGCGCCGCGCTGCGCGTCAACATCCGCCAGGTGCTCGGGCCGGACGCCAGCCAGGCCACGGTCGAGCGGGTGGTGCGGCGCGGCTTCTACCGCTACGGCCGCTACTGGGCCGAGGCGTTCCGGCTCGAGAACCTGAGCCAGCAGGACATCAGCGACCGCTTCACGATCGAGGGCCAGGAAAACCTCGACGCCGCCGTCGCCAAGGGTCGCGGCGCCATCTTCGCGGTCCCGCACATCGGCAACTGGGACGCCGGAGCGGCCTGGCTGCTCACCCAGGGCCTCCAGGTCACCACCATCGCCGAGCGGCTGAAGCCCGAGGTGCTGTTCGACCGCTTTATCGAGTACCGCCGCGCGCTCGGCATGGAGATCCTGCCGCTCGACAACGGCTCCGAGAGCATGCGCGGCGTTATGCGCGCGCTGCGCGCCGGCCGCGTGGTCGCGCTGGTGTGCGACCGCGACCTCACCGGCCACGGCCTGCCGGTCGAGATGTTCGGCTCGCTGGCGGCAATGCCCGGCGGCCCGGCGTCGCTGGCGATCAAGACCGGAGCGGCCCTGCTGCCCTGCGCGGTCTACCAGGACCGGCGCGGCGGACGCTGGATCGGGGCCATCCGCCCCGAGATCACCGTCGACCCGAGCGGCGACCCACGCGCCGACGCGCAGCTGCTCACCCAGCGGCTCGCCAAGGAGTTCGAGGGCTTCATCGCCAGGCACCCCGAGCAGTGGCACGTGCTCAGCCGCTTCTGGCGCGGCATCCCGGTGGTCGCCGAGCCGAGCGTGGCCGAGGAGGTGGACGCGGCGCTGCGCACGGCGGGCGCTCCCGCGGGCGTCCCCGTGGGCGCTCCGGCGGGTGCTCCAGCTCCACTCCCGGGTCCCGGACCGTCGGAGAGGACCCCGCTGCCCCCGCCCGGAGTGGCCGGTGTCGACCCGGCGGAGGCCATCGCCGAGCGGGGCCACGAGACGCCCACTGACGGTGACGATCCAGGGCCCGCGGAGGCGGAGCGCGCCCCCGCCGAGCGGTCAGCTCCGGCGGGGGAGGCGACTCCGTGAAGGTCGGTATCGTCTGCCCCTACGACTGGAGCGTTCCCGGCGGCGTCGGCAACCACGTGCGCGGGCTTGCCCCTGAGCTGCGTCGGCTCGGCTGCGAGGTCGACGTGCTCGCCCCCGCGTCGCGGCCGGTGCCCGACCCGGGCTTCGTGCCGCTCGGCGGCTCCGTGCCGGTGCCCTACAACGGCTCGGTCGCGCGGATCGCGTTCGGGCCGCGGGCGCGCTCGCGCGTCCGCCGCGCGCTGACAGCCGGCCGCTACGACCTGGTCCATGTCCACGAGCCGCTGTCGCCGAGCGTTGGCATGCTCGCAACCAAGGCCTCGAGGGTCCCGGTGGTCGGCACCTTCCACGCCAACATCGACCGCTCGCTGGCGGTCACCGTCGCCAAGCCGGTGCTGCGCCGCGCCTTCGACCGGCTGGACGGCCGCATCGCCGTGAGCCCGTCGGCCCGCGACACCTGGCAGCGCTGGTTCGGCGGCTCGATGGTGGTGGTCCCCAACGGCGTCGGCGACGAGTTCTACTCCAAGCCCGAGCCGCTCCCCGGCTACCGCGACGGCGCGCCCACGGTACTGTTCGTCGGGCGGCTGGAGCCGCGCAAGGGCCTGGTCTATCTGGTGCGGGCGTTCCTGCGGCTGAAGCCGTCGTTCCCGCGCCTCCGTCTGCTGGTGGTCGGCCGGGACGACGCCAAGCAGCGCGAGCGGCTGATGGCGATGGTGCCGCCGCGGCTGCGCACCGACGTGTCGTTCGTCGGCTCGGTGCCGCAGGAGGACCTGCCGTCCTACTTCGCCTCGGCGGACGTGTTCTGCGCGCCCTCGCTCGGCGGCGAGTCGTTCGGGATCGTGCTGGCCGAGGCGATGGCGGTGGGCGTCCCGGTGGTCTGCTCGAACATCGGCGGCTATCGCGACCTGGTCCGCGACGACCAGGAGGGCGTGCTGGTGCCGCCCAGGGACCCCGAGGCGCTCGCGGTCGCCCTCGGCGGGCTGCTCGACAACCCCGCCCGCCGCGCCGCCCTCGGCGAGGTCGCGCTCCAGACCGCCAAGCGCTACGCCTGGGACGTGGTCGCCGCCCAGGTGGCCGACGTCTACGAGTCCGTGCTCAGGTAGACTTCCGTTTCGGGCATCCAGCCCAGCGAGATGGCGAAGAACGGTGGCCGGGACGGTCCCGGTGAGGAGGCGGCGTGGACGTGGCGGCGGCCCTTTGGGGCGGAATACTCGGCGCGATCGCGGCGGCGATCGTCTACGTCGGCTTCCTCGCGCTCCGATGGACGAGCTTCGACCTGCTCCGGTTCCAGGGCGGCCTGGTCGCGCGCGAGCGGACCAACATGGTCTACCTCTATGGAGCCATCCTGATGCTGGTCGCCGGCGCGCTGCTGGGGCTCGGCTACCGCTATATCTTCGAGCAGATCTCCTCGGCCTCCTATGTCGGCTGGGGCGCGCTGCTCGGCCTGGTCCAGGGGGTCGTGGCGCTGCTCCTGCTGCCGCTGCTCGCGCTCGCCAACCGCAACGTCCGCGGCGGTGACGAGGACCGGCCCGGATTCGCCGGGCTCGCGGCCGGGCGCCTGACCCCCGTGGCCGTGGTGGTCGCCTCGGTGGTCTTCGGCATTTGGGTCGGCCTCCTGCTGGTCCCATGAGCGCGCCGCAGATCTCGCCCCGGCTGGCCACCAGCAACCCGGTGCCCGCAATCGCCGTTCGCCGCCTCGCCGAGGAGACCGCCGGCAACCGGCGCAGGTACACGCTGCTCACCACCATCGTGGGGGTCGGGCTGGCGGTGGTCGGCGCGCTGGTCGGCCTGGCCCTCGGCTCCTGGCCGTTCGGGCTCGGCCTCGGCATCGCGCTGGCGATTCTGGTGCTCGGGCTGGCGCCGGGGGTCGGCGAGCGGCTAGCGCTGCGCACCATCGAGGCCAAGCCGGCCGACCCGGAGCGCTTCCCGCGCTACCAGAACCTGGTCGAGGGGCTCTGCGAGGAGATGCGCCTGCCGCTGCCCAAGCTCTGGGTGGTGGACAGCCCGGTCGCCAACGCGCTGGCCCTGGGCCGCAGTCCCGAGGAGGCGACCGTCGTGGTCACCACCGGGCTGCTCGCGGACCTCAACCGGGTCGAGCTCGAGGCGATCCTGGCCGCGGAGCTGTCGCACATCCGGTCCTCGAGCGCCCGGCTCGGCTCGGTCGCGGTGCTGCTCGGCGGCGCCGGAGGCCTGGCGATCGAGGCCAGGCGCCGCGGCGGCGGGCTGCTCGCCGCCGCGCTCGCGTGGCCGCTGACCGGGCTGGCCCCGCTCCGCCGGCTGCTCGTCCCGGTCGAGCGCCACCTCGCCGCCGACGAGGACGCCGCCTACCTGACCCGCTACCCGCCCGGCCTGATCGGCGCCCTGCGCAAGCTGGCGAGCCAGCCCGGCGGCGAGCGGCTCAGCAACCTGGGCCTCAACCACCTCTGGATCGTCGACCCGCTCGGGCGCGAGCCGGGCGGCGGCGAGGGGCCCGAGCGGCTCTTCCCGAGCCACCCGCCCCTTCAGGAGCGCATCGAGAACCTGCGGGAGCTGTAGCCGCCCGCCGGGAGCGCCGGCGCCCGCTGGTTCCTGGATTGTCCCCAGACGTCCGCACGCCGTTGAAGCGCCCGGGCCGGCTGGTGTAGCCTGACCTCCCGAAATGTGGCCTCTGAGCAGGCAAAACGCCCCGCTGGGGGGTAAAGCTTCGACGACCTATCTGGGGAGTCTGGGGACCATGGACTCGAACAACCACGTCACCGGGACCGCGCGCGTCAAGCGCGGTCTCGCCGAGATGTTGAAGGGCGGCGTCATCATGGACGTCGTCACCGCTGACCAGGCCAAGATCGCCGAGGAAGCCGGCGCCGTCGCCGTCATGGCCCTCGAGCGGGTGCCTGCCGACATCCGGGCCCAGGGCGGCGTGGCGCGGATGAGCGATCCCGACCTCATCGACCAGATCATCCAGGGCGTCTCCATCCCGGTGATGGCCAAGGCGCGCATCGGCCACTTCGTCGAGGCGCAGGTGCTCCAGTCGCTCGGCGTCGACTACGTCGACGAGTCCGAGGTGCTGAGCCCCGCCGACGAGGCGCACCACGTGGACAAGTGGCAGTTCACCGTGCCGTTCGTCTGCGGCGCCACCAACCTCGGCGAGGCGCTCCGCCGGATCGCCGAGGGCGCGGCGATGATCCGCTCCAAGGGTGAGGCGGGCACCGGCAACGTGATCGAGGCGGTGCGCCACATGCGCTCGATCTCCGGCGGGATCCGGCACCTCCAGTCGCTGCGCGAGGAGGAGCTGTTCGCCGCCGCCAAGGAGCTCCAGGCGCCATACGAGCTGGTCGCCGAAATCGCCCGCGAGGGCAAGCTGCCGGTGGTGCTGTTCACAGCCGGCGGCATCGCGACACCGGCCGACGCCGCGCTGATGATGCAGCTCGGCGCCGAGGGCGTGTTCGTCGGCTCGGGCATCTTCAAGTCCGAGGATCCGGCCCGCCGCGCGGCGGCGATCGTCGAGGCGACGACCCACTTCCAGGACCCCGAGCGCGTCGCGCGCGTGTCCGAGGGCCTCGGAACGCCGATGACGTCGCTGGAGACGCGCAAGCTCGAGGAGGGCCAGCTCCTCGCCGGCCGCGGCTGGTGAGCCCGAGGGTCGGCGTCCTCGCCCTCCAGGGCGACTTCCAGGCGCACGTGCGCATGCTGCGCGAGCTCGGCGCCGACGCGTTCGAGGTCCGCACGCCCGCCGGGCTCGAGGGCCTCGACGCCCTGGTGATCCCGGGCGGCGAGTC
>JBEDUQ010000251.1:0-7951 GCA_040414855.1 Actinomycetota bacterium | reverse complement strand
TCGGACCCCTCGCTCGTCGACCGGGCATAGCCCCTGACCTGGTGGAATGATTCAACCATACGGGGCCACGCCGGCGGCCCGGCCAGCGCGACGGGTCGACGCGACCAGCGGACGCGACTGGCGATCGCGACCGGCGGACGCGACCATCGGATCGGGAAGGAGCCAGCGCATGGACCATCCGGGAGCGACCTCCGGGCAGGGACCGACCTCCGGCCAGGAAGAGACCTCCGGGCGGGAAGAGACCTCCGGTCCCGGGGCGACCTCGAGCCCGGGAGCGAGCTCCGGCCGCGGGGCGACCTCCGGCGAGCGTTCCCCCACGGTCGAGGTCCGGCGCCGCCGCACCGCGGAGCTGCGAGCCGACGACCTCCGCGCGGCGCGGGAGCTGCTGGACGACGCCTATGGCACGCGGTTCGGCGAGGAGGACTGGGAGCACGCGCTCGGCGGGACGCACGTGCTGGTGCTGGAGGACGGCGAGCTGGTCGGGCATGCGGCCGTGGTGGAGCGCTGGCTGCTGCACCAGGAGCGGCGGATCCGCACCGGGTACGTCGAGGCGGTCGGGGTCCGCACCGACCGCCGCCGGCACGGCTACGCGGCCGCGGCGATGCGCGCGGTCGAGGAGATCATCGATGCCACCGAGGACCTCGGCGCGCTCGCGGACGGCACTGGGATCGAGGGCTTCTACCAGCGGCGTGGATGGCTGACCTGGGCCGGACCGACCTTCGTCGACAGCCCCGCTGGCGTCGTCTGGACACCAGAAGACGACGGCGGCGTCCTGGTGTGGCGCACCCCGACCAGCCCACCGCTCGACCTGGCCGCCCCGCTCGGCTGTGACTGGCGCGAGGGCGACGTCTGGTGAGGGCCGCGGGCCGCGGGTCCGGCAGAGGTTCCCGGGACCGGAGGCCCGGCCAACCTGACGACAAATCGGCCTCCGACAAATCGATGTCTCGACAAATCGACGTGCCGACAAATCGGCCTGGCGGAAGTCGCCGGCATGGGTCATCAGCGGCCATCGCAGGAAGGGCCGTCGGCCCGGGCCACCAGCGCCGCTTTGCGCTTCTGGTCCGCACGCGGCCTGCACTGCGTACCCAATGTCAGCCGGCGCGGCGCTCCCCAGCCGGCCCTTCCGCCGGAGGCTCGTGGCGCCGGGCGAGCTGGCTGACGCGCGGCCTCTGGACGTGCCAGCCGGCGCCAGGGAGGAACAGCCCGGTGCCGGTCAGCTCCAGGGTCTCACCGCGGAGCCGCGCGCCGGCGGCCAGCGCCGGTGCGATGAATCGCCACCTCGGGGGCATCAGCGGGCGGTCGTGGCGCATCACCCAGCAGACGGTCCGTAGGGCCAGCTCGTGTCGCGGGCCGTGCCGCACCCCGTACATGTCACGGAGCGCGCGCGGCAGGGTGTGCAGCGACAGGAAGCTGATCATTCGCCAGAGCCATCGCCTCGGCACTCCCTCTGGCGGGTCGCGGACCAACGCGGCCACGGCCATGGCGTCGCTGGTCATGCGCAGGGCACCGCCGGAGATCACGCCCTCGATGTAGGCGTCCAACTCCTCGACGGTCGCCGGGATCCGCTCGCGCGGCAGCCGCAGCGGCTCGACCGCGAGCATCTGCTCCTCGTGAAAGCGCTGACGCCCGGCGGCGTCGAGCTTGCCAAGCGTGCGCCGCTCCATCTCCAGGAAGCTCGCGACCAGGCATGCGTGGACCCAGAGGAGCAGGTCCGGGTCACGGGCGTCGTAGCGCTGGCCGGTGACCTCGTCGACGCCCTTGATGGCGCCGTGGACGTCGTCGATCCGCTTGGCGGCTTCCTCGGCCTCACGCCGGGTGCCGAACACGACCGTGAAGGTCTGCCGGAGGGTGCGCTCCAGGCGCCGCCAGGGGTCCCGCTCGTACATGCCGGTCTGGCGGGCGCCGGCGACCACCAGGGGGTGCGTGGCGTGCATCAGCAGCGCGCGGAGCCCTCCGACCACCACGGATCCCTCCCGTAGCACCTTCCACGAGACGCTGTCGGGCCCGAACAGCCCCGCGTCGGGGCTGGACTCAATGGAATTCACGAGCTCCTCCATGCATCTACCCTAGCTCTCGCCTCAGTAGAACGCTGGAGATGCATCCGGATTTCGCCATTTTGCACAACCGTGATTTGCAACCGGACCGGTGTAGCGAAAGAATCCTCCTGGTCAAATAGGTCGCGACGGGTCCCCCCCCTCGCGCGATCCGCTCCCAGCACAGCAGCCCGGCCGCGCCGGGCGGAAAGGACCAGAGACCCATGTCCTTCGTGGACACCGAGCTCGTGGCGCTTCGTCAGGGCCACGCTCGCGGCATGGTCACCGACGAGGAAGCCATTCAGCGGATGGAGGAGCTGGAGCGCCTGCTGTGGCGTCAGGTCCTCGACCGCGCGCACGGCGTCGTCCCCTCCAGCCACGCCAGCATGCCCGACACCGAGGTCGCCTAGCCTCCTCGGTCAGGTCCCACCCTCCGGCGACGCCGGAGGGTCGTCCCACCCGCCACGCTCGGGTCGGTGGCCGGTCTCGCGACCGCCACGACCCGCCGACGTCGACAGCCCCGCGAGGCGCCGGCGCAGGATCTTGCCGGACGCCGTTCGCGGCAACCCCTGGACCAGCACCAGCTCGCGTGGCGCCTTCGCCGCTCCGAGCCGCTCCCTGGTGAACGCGCGCAGCGCGTCCAGGGTGGGCGGCGCTCCCCCGTCGGCCGGCACCACATAGGCGACCAGGCGCTGACCCCACTCCAGGTCGGCGGCCGCGCCAACCGCGACGTCGGCGACCCGCGGGTGGCGTCCGAGCACGGCCTCCACCTCGAGCGGGTGGACGTTCACCCCGCCGGTGATCACCAGGTCGTCGCGTCGGCCGAGCACGTCCAGCCGTCCGTCCGGGCCGATCCGGCCGAGGTCGGCGGTGTGCAGCCAGCCGTCCCGCAGGGCCGCTCGCGTGGCCTCCGGGTCGCGGCGGTAGCGGAGCAGCACCATCGGCCCGCGGATCCTGACCTCACCGCCGGCGCCGATCGCCAGGTCGACCCCGTCGAGCGGGTGGCCGTCGTGCGCCACCCCCCCGAAGGTCTCCGTCAGCCCGTAGGTGCGCACCACCGTGGCGCCCGCCCGCTCGGCGCGCTCGACCAGGGCCGCGGGCGCCGGGGCGCCGCCGAGCAGGACGCGGCGGAAGCGGCCGAGGTCGACGCCGGCGTCGAGCAGCCGCGCCAGCATGGTCGGCACCAGCGAGACCAGGGTCGCGCCCGACCGCGCGGCGTCCGCGACGGCGTCCACGTCGAAGCGCTCGTGGACCTCGATCGGCAGCCCGCCGTGCCAGGCGCGCGCCACGATCGCCAGGCCCGCTACCGAGTGCATCCCGACGCAGGCGAGCCAGCGGTCGCCGGGTCCCGCGTCGAGCGCTTTGGAGACCGCCCGCGCCGAGGCCTCGATCCCGACGGCGGTCAGCTCGGCGGCCTTTGGTGTCCCGGTCGTGCCGGAGGTGGCGACCACCGCGGCGACTCCGTCCTCGACCGGCTCCCCGCCGGGCACGCGGCGGCGCCCCTCACCGTCGAGCAGATGCGTCGGGCGGGTGGCGTCGAAGATGCGGCGCAGCTCAGCGGCTGGTGCGGCGGGGTCGAGCGGCAGCACCGCCTGACCGGCCTCCCAGGCGCGGGTGATCGCGGCCGCGGCGGCCGGCCTCGGCAGCACGACCGCCGTCAGCTCGGACATGAGCGGAAAGCCTAGCAGCGACCGAACCGGGGGGTGTGGACAACCGTCCCGGAACGTTCTTGGGGAGAGGTACCATGCCGCTCCGTTGCATCACATCGACCGCGAGGGGAGCACGGAGTGGAGTGGCGCGCGCACGGTGACTACGGTGACATCAGCTACGAGAGCGCCGAGGGGATCGCCAAGATCACGATCCGCCGGCCAGAGGTGCGCAACGCCTTCCGACCCAAGACGCTGTACGAGCTGTCCAGCGCCTTCGAGGCGGCCCGCAACGATCCCGAGGTCGGCGTGATCGTGCTCACCGGCGAGGGCACCGAGGCGTTCTGCTCCGGCGGCGACCAGCGCATCCGCGGTGACGACGGTTACGTCGGCGACGACGGCGTCGGCCGGCTCAACGTCCTCGACCTGCAGATCCAGATCCGCAGGCTGCCGAAGCCGGTGATCGCCATGGTGGCCGGCTATGCCATCGGCGGCGGCCACGTCCTGCACCTGGTCTGCGACCTGACCATCGCGGCCGACAACGCCCGCTTCGGTCAGACGGGACCGAGGGTCGGATCGTTCGACGGCGGTTATGGCATGGGCATGCTCGCTCGCACGGTCGGACGCAAGAAGGCCGCCGAGATCTGGTTCCTCTGCGAGCAGTACGACGCCCAGCAGGCGCTGGACATGGGGCTGGTCAACACCGTCGTGCCGCTGGCCGACCTCGAGACGGTCACGCTCGAGTGGTGTCGCAAGATCCTCGCCAAGAGCCCGCTGGCGCTCCGATTGCTCAAGGCCGGGCTCAACGCCGACACCGACGGCCTCGCCGGGATCCAGCAGCTCGCCGGCGACGCGACCCTGCTCTACTACATGACCGAGGAGGCGCAGGAGGGCCGCGACGCCTTCAAGGAGCGGCGCCAGCCGGCCTTCGCCAAGTTCCCGCGCAGGCCGTGACGTGGACAAGGCGCTGAGCGGATCCCCTGACGCTCCGGGGGTCGGGGTCTGGCTGCGCGGCGCGCGGCCGAGGACGCTGGTCGCCTCGGTCTGCCCGGTGCTGGTCGGCACGGCGGTCGCCGCGTCCGCGGGACGGCTGGTGGTGTGGCGCGCGCTGGCGGCGCTGGTCGTCTCGGTCGCCGTCCAGGTCGGGGTCAACTACGCCAACGACTACTCCGACGGCGTCCGCGGCACCGACACGCCGGAGCGGATCGGCCCGGTGCGGCTGGTCGCCGCCGGGCTCGCGAGTCCCGCGCGGGTGCGGCTCGCGTCCGCGCTCGCGTTCGGCGTCGCCGGCCTGGCGGGGCTGGCGCTGGCGATCGCGGTCGACCCGTGGCTGCTGCTGGTCGGCGTGGTCTCGGTGGTCGCGGCCGTGCTCTACACCGGCGGTCCGCGGCCCTACGGCTACGCCGGCTTCGGCGAGCTGGCCGTGCTGGTGTTCTTCGGGCTGGTGGCGACCACCGGCACCGCCTACGTGCAGGTCGAGCGGGTCTCCGGGCTGGCGCTGGCCGCGTCGGTCCCGGTCGGGCTCGGCGCGGTGGCGATTCTGCTCGCCAACAACATCCGTGACCTCGACGGCGACCGCGCCGCCGGCAAGCGCACCCTCGTGGTCCGGCTCGGCCGGGCGAGGTCGCGGGTGGCGTTCCTCGCCACGGTGGCGGCGATGTTCGTGCTGGTCGCGATCATCGGCGCGTGGCGGCCGGCCGCGCTGGTCGCGCTCGCGGCCATCCCGCTGGCGGTCGCCCCGGCCCGCCTGGTGCTGCGGCGCCAGGACGGTCCCGGTCTGGTGACAGCGCTCGCCGGCACAGCCCGGCTCCAGCTCGGCTTCTGCATCCTGCTCGCCGCCGGGCTGTGGGTCTCGTGACCCGCGGTCGGGGTGGACCCCGGGTCGTCGCCGAGGTCAGGCTCGAGTCGCGGCCGATGGTGCCGCGGCGGCTGTACGGTCAGGCGGGAGAGGCGCCGCCAGAGCCGTCCGGCCGGGCGCCGGCGCGGGCGAGGAAGTCGCGGACCAGCGCGGCGACCTCGGCGGGGCGTTCGAGGTGGGCGGCGTGACCGGCTTCTGGGATCAGCGCGACCTCGGCGGAGGAGCCGACCGCGGCGGCCATGCGCTCGGCGAGCCCGGCGAACTTGTGGTCGCACGCTCCGGCCACCAGCAGGACCGGCGGCCGCAGGTCGCCGAGCCGGCCCCAGAGCGGCTCCTGCGCGCCGGTGCCGTGCAGGCGCAGGCTCGCCGCCAGCCCCTCGGGGGTGTTCGCCAGCCGTTCGGCGCGGCCGGCGAGCCGCGAGGGCAGGGTCGCGAACAGCGGCTTGGCCAGCCAGCGGTCGAGGAACCGCTCCACGCCGACCCGCTCGACCTCCGCGGCGAGCTCACGGTCGGAGGCGACCCTTGCCGCGCGCTCGGCGGGGTCGGCGATGCCGGGCGAGGCGCCGACCAGGACCAGCGCGTCGACCAGGTCGGGCCGGTCCAGGGCGAGCCGGAGGCAGAGACGCCCGCCGAGCGAATACCCGACGTAGGCGCCGCGCCCGGCGGACTCCCCCAGCACGGTGGCGGCCTGCGCGAAGCCGTCTCGGGGTGGCGCGGAGCCGCCGTGGCCGGGCAGGTCGACCCGGACCACCCCGAAGCGGTCGCGGAGCAGCGCGGCCAGCGACTCCATGGTGGCCAGGGTCTGGGTGAAGCCGTGGACGAGGACGACCCGCCCGGACAGCCCACCCGGGGGCGGCGGGTCTTCGACCAGGTGCAGGCGCATCGGGGGATCGTAGCGTGAGCGTCGCGGAAGCCAACTGGCGGATGGCCCTCACCCTGGTCGACGAGCTGGCCAGGGCCGGCTTGACCGACGCGTGCCTTGCACCTGGGTCGCGGTCGGCGCCGCTGGCGGTGGCGCTGGCGGAGCACTCGGCGGTGCAGGTGCACGTCCACCTCGACGAGCGGTCGGCCGCGTTCTTCGCGCTCGGCGCCGCCAAGGCCTCCGGCCGGCCCGCGGCGGTGCTGTGCACCTCGGGAACCGCGGCGGCGAACCTGCACCCCGCGGTGGTCGAAGCCGACTTCGGCCGGGTGCCGCTGCTGGTGCTGACCGCCGACCGGCCGCCGGAGCTGCGCGGGACCGGCGCCAACCAGGCGGTGGACCAGGTCAAGCTGTACGGCCAGAGTGTGCGGCTGTTCTGCGAGGTCGGCGCGCCCGGCGAGGCGGCCGCGCGCGAGGGCCACGGCGCTGACGGCGATGCCGGCGCCGGCCGCTACTGGCGGTCGCTGGCGAGCCGCGCCTGGGCGGCGGCGATCGGGCCGGCGGCGGGGCCGGTCCACCTCAACCTAGCGTTCGCGGAGCCGCTGCTCCCCGACCGGCTCGACGGCGCCCCGGCGCCCGGCCGTCCGGGCGGCGCGCCGTGGACCCGGGTCGCGCGCCCCGCGATCGATCCCGAGCCCGGCGAGGTCGACGAGCTCGCCGAGGCGGTCCGGGCCAGCCGCCGTGGTCTGCTCGTGGCGGGCTGGGGCGCGAGCCCGCGGCCGGCCGCCGTCGACGCGGTCGACGCGTTCGCCACAGCCGCCGGTTGGCCCGTGCTCGCGGACCCGCTCTCGGGCGCACGGAGTGGCTCGGCGGCGATCTCGACCTACGACAGTCTGCTACGGATTCCCGAGTTCGCCGCCGAGCGGCCTGACCTGGTGATCCGCACCGGCGCCGGGCCGACCAGCAAGCCGCTCGCCAGCTGGTTGGACGAGTCGGTGCCGCAGGTGGTCGTCGATGCGGAGGGCGGCTGGCTCGATCCCGGCAGGACGGCCGCGCGGCGGATCGTCGCCGACCCCTCCGCCCTGCTCGAAGCGCTCGCCGACCGCGTGACGCGTGGTCGCGAGCCGAAGCCGCCGGTGATCCGGCGCGTCGACTCCGCTGCCCTAGGGGCGGACGCCGGGCACTCGGGCTCGCCCGGTGACTGGCTGCGGCGCTGGCTCGACGCCGACCGGGTGGCGCGCCAGGCGATCGACGAGGCGCTCGACGAGTCCGAGGAGCCGTTCGAGGGGCGGGTGGCCCGCGACCTGGTGGCCGCGCTGCCCGACGGGGCGACGCTGCTGGTCGGGTCGAGCATGCCGGTTCGTGACGTCGACGCGTTCGCGGCGCCTCGCGACGGCGTGCGCCTGCTGGCCAACCGCGGAGCGAGCGGCATCGACGGGCTGGTCGCGACCGCGCTCGGCGCGGCCGCCTGCGCCGCAGGGCCGACGGTCGCGCTGCTCGGGGACCTCGCGTTCCTCCACGACGCCGGCAGCGTGCTCGGTGCCGCCCGCGGGGA
>JBEDUQ010000250.1:0-4570 GCA_040414855.1 Actinomycetota bacterium | reverse complement strand
GACTTCCCGCACAAGGACCTGCGCCGGGCGCGCTCGGCCGCGCGGAACGTCATCCCGACCACCACCGGCGCCGCCAAGGCCGCCAGCCTCGCCATCCCCGAGCTCAAGGGCAAGCTCGACGGCATCTCGCTGCGCGTCCCGGTCGAGGACGGGTCGCTCACCGACCTGGCGGTCGTGCTGGGCCGCGACGTCACCGTCGAAGAGGTCAACGACGCCTTCAAGCAGGCCGCCGACGGCCCGATGCGCGGGATCATCCGCTACTGCACCGACCCGATCGTGTCCTCGGACATCGTCGGCGACCCGCACTCGTGCATCATCGACGCGCTGTCGACAGCGGCCAACGGGAACCTCGTGAAGGCGTTCGGCTGGTACGACAACGAGTGGGGCTACTCCAACCGGCTGGTCGACCTGTCCGCGCTGGTCGGCAGCCAGCTCGGCTGAGCCCGCGATGCCGGTCCAGCTCCGGACGGTCGACGCCGCACCGGTCGAGGGCAGGCGCGTCCTGGTCCGCAACGACTTCAACGTGCCGCTCGACGACCAGGGGAGGGTCACCGACGACCTGCGCGTGCGGGCGGCGCTGCCCACCCTGCGCGACCTGATCGGCCGCGACGCCAGGGTGATCTGCTGCTCGCACCTTGGCCGTCCCAAGGGCAAGCGGGACGAGCGCTACTCGCTCGAGCCGGTCGCCGGCACCCTCGCGGCGCTGCTCGGCATGGAAGTCGCGTTCGTCGACGACGTGGCCGGGGAGGAGGCTTCGCGCGCGGCGGCGAGCCTCGGTCCCGGCCAGGTGCTGCTGTTGCAGAACCTGCGCTTCGAGCCCGGCGAGGAGGCCAACGACCCCGCGCTGGCCGAGCGGCTGGCCTCGCTCGCCGAGCTCTACGTCGACGACGCCTTCGGCGCCGCGCACCGCGCCCACGCCTCGGTGGTCGGCGTGGCCGGGCGGCTCCCCGCCTACGCCGGCTACCTGCTCGCCGGCGAGGTCAAGGAGCTGTCCCGCCTGCTCGAGGGACCCGATGCGCCGTTCGTCGCCGTGCTCGGCGGCAGCAAGGTGTCGGACAAGCTGGCGGTCCTCTCCAACCTGCTCGGGCGCGTCGACAGCCTGGTGATCGGCGGTGGCATGTGCTTCACCTTCCTGGCCGCCCAGGGCCACGGCGTCGGCGACTCGCTGTTCGAGCCCGACCAGGTCGACGCCGTCAAGGACCTGATGGCCAGGGCCGAGCGCGAGGGCAAGCGCATCCTGCTGCCGACCGACGTGGTGGTTGCCGACGACTTCGCCGAGGACGCGGCGCACCGGGTCGTGCCCGCAGGCGGCATCGAGGCCGGCTGGCGCGGTCTCGACATCGGCCCGGAGACGGCGAGCGCCTTCGCCGAGGCGGTGCGCGAGGCCGGGACGGTCTTCTGGAACGGCCCCATGGGCGTCTTCGAGTGGCCGGCGTTCGAGGCCGGCACCCGAGCAGTCTCCGAGGCGGTCGCCTCCACCAAGGCGTACACCGTAGTCGGCGGCGGCGACTCGGCCGCCGCGCTGGCCAAATTCGGGCTCGCCGACAAGGTCGACCACCTGTCCACCGGCGGAGGCGCCAGCCTCGAGCTGCTCGAGGGCAAGACCCTGCCGGGCGTGGCCGTCCTCCAGGAGTCCTGACCTCGGCGCCTGTAGGATGCGCCGGAGCGACCGCACCGCCGATGACGTCAAGGAGCTGACCCCGTGGCCCGCCGTCCGCTGATCGCAGGCAACTGGAAGATGCACAAGAACCACTTCGAGGCCGTCCAGCTCACCCAGAAGATCTCGTGGGGGCTGACCAGCGACGACACCGATGCGGTCGAGACCGTGGTGTGCCCACCGTTCACCGCGCTGCGCAGCGTCGGCACCCTGATCGACGCTGACCGGCTCGCGATCAGGCTCGGCGCCCCGGACTGCTACCCCGAGCCCGAGGGCGCCTACACCGGCGAGGTCTCCGCGCCCATGCTCGCCAAGCTCAACTGCGCCTACGTCATCGTCGGACACTCCGAGCGGCGCCAGTATTTCAGCGAGACCGACGAGCTGGTCAGCCGCAAGGCTCGCGCGGTCCTCGGCAACGACATGACCCCGATCGTGTGTGTCGGCGAGTCGCTCGAGCAGCGCGAGGCCGGCAGCACCGCCGAGGTCGTCGGCGGCCAGGTCCGCGGCTCGCTCGCAGGGATCACCGCTGACCAGATCGGCGGGCTGGTGATCGCCTACGAGCCCATCTGGGCGATCGGCACCGGCCGCGCCGCCACCTCCGGCGATGCGCAGGAGACGGTCGCTCTTGTTCGCACGACGGTCGCCGAGCTGGCGGGGGAGCGGGCGGCCGAGACCGTCAGGATCCAATACGGCGGCAGCGTCAAGGCCGCCAACATCGAGGACCTGATGGCCCAGCCCGACATCGACGGCGCCCTGGTCGGTGGCGCCAGCCTCGACGCCGACGAGTTCGCCCTGATCGTCAAGGGCGCCGGCCGCCGCGCCCGCTGACTGCGGGGGACTGCTAGACTTCCCCGGTCGGCCCCGTGCGGCCGTCCGTTGCATGTTCCTGTTTTCGCCGACTAAGGACCCGTCAGATGACTGCCCTGGTAATCGTCGTGCACCTGATCGCGTCGTTGACGCTGATCCTGTTCATCCTGCTCCACGCCGGCCGGGGCGGCGGCCTCTCGGACATGTTCGGCGGCGGCATGAGCACAACCCTCGGTGGTGCCACCATCGTGGAGCGGAACCTCGACCGGCTGACCGTTGGCGCGGCCACCGTGTTCGGGCTCACCAGCGTGTTCCTGGCGCTCCTTCTCGCCCCAAACGGGTAGGGGGAGGATGCCCGGCGGCGGGCGGGCGGCGACGGCAGCCCGCGGCCGCGGTCTCGCGTTCGTCCTGATCTGCGTCCTGCTCGTCGCATCCTGCACCGGCAAGCACCGCAGCGGCACCAGCGATCAGGGCAACGCGCCTCCGCCACGCGTCGGCGGCACCCTGGTCATCTCGCTGCTGTCCCCAGGCTCGCTCGATCCCGCCGCCGCCACCGGCGCCGAGCAGCGCCTGCTCGTCGGAAACCTCTTCGACGGCCTCACCACCCTCGACAGCGGTGGCGCCGTCCGCCCCGCCGTCGCGTCGGCGTGGTCCAGCGACGCCAGCCTCCAGCACTGGCGCTTCTCGCTCCGTCCGAGCGCCAAGTTCTCCAACGGCCACCCGTCGACGCCGAGAGCTTCAAGGCCGCCTGGGAGCGCCTCGCCAACCCCAAGGCCGACCCGGGCGCGGCCTCGCCCGCGAGCCTCATCGGGATGGTCGACGGCTACGAGGCCTTCGCGTCCGGCGATGCCACCGACATCAGCGGCATCTCGGCGCCTGACCCCAAAACGCTCGAGGTCAGCCTGACCCGGCCCTTCGCCGACTTCCCGGCGGTGGTCGCCGACCCAAGGCTCTCACCGATCCCGCCCAACGCGCTTGCCGGCGGCGCCGCCGCCTTCGCCGCCAAGCCCGTCGGCAACGGACCGTTCATGCTCAGCAAGAAGGTCGCGCCCGGACAGCCCTTCGACCTGGTCAGGAACCCCGGCTTCGATGGCCGCAGGGCGTATCTCGACAAGGTCAGCGTCCAGGTCGTGCCCGATCCCCAGACCGCGTGGCTCTTGTTCCAGCACGGCAAGACCAGCTTCGCCCCGGTGCCAGCCGACCAGGTCGCCGCCGCCCGAGCTGTCGCTGGCGTGTCCGCCGATGGCCGCACGAAACCAGGCTTCCTGCAGGGCCCCGAGCTCGGTGCCTGGTTCGTCGGGTTCGACCTGCGCGCCAAGCCGGCCAGCGACCCCAACTGGCGCCGCGCCGTCTCCCTCGCCATCGACCGGGCGGCCGTCGCCGCCGCCTTCCCCGGCGCGACCGCGCCCGCCGACGCGGTCGTCCCCGACGGCGTTCCCGGCGCCGGCCAGGTCCCGTGTGCGATCTGCACAGACGACGCCAATGAGGCCAAATCGATGCTCGACGGCGGAGGCAGCGCCGCCCGCAAGCCCGTCACCCTGACCGTCGCCGCCACCCAGTTCGACCAGCAGGCCGCGTCGATCGTCGCGAACAACCTGCGTGGAGTCGGGGTCCCGGTGACGGTCAAGACGGTCCCGCCCGCGGCCTTCCTCGCCGGTCAGGGCCGGATCCCCGGCCAGCTCACCGCGTTCGGGGTCGGCGCCGCCTACCCCCGCATGGATGCCTTCCTTGCCAGCCAATTCACGAGCAGTGGGGTGGCCAACCTCACCGGCTTCAAGGACCCCGAGGTCGATCGGATCGTGGAGGAAGCCCGCGCCACTCCTGACGACGGCCAGCGCACGAAGCTGTACCAGCAGGTCGAGCAGGCAGTGGACCAGGAGGTCCCGGTGACCCCGGTGGTGGAGTACCGCCACAGCGCCGTCCTCGCCAACACCGTCGCCGGTTTTGACCTGACCCCCTGGGGCAGTCTCGACCTGAGCGCGGTGAGCCTCGCAAACGGGGTCAAGTAGCACGCTCCGCCTCTGCTACAATCCCGCAGCGCCCGCAAGGGCGCCCGGCGCCCAAGCGCCCAGGTCGGAGTGGCGGAATAGGCAGACGCGCTAGGTT
>JBEDUQ010000249.1:0-5329 GCA_040414855.1 Actinomycetota bacterium | reverse complement strand
CGGCGCCGGCGAGCGTGGAGCCGGTCGTGGCGACATCGTCGACCAGGAGGATCCGGCCGCCGTCGAGGCGCCGGACAACCCGGGGCGGTGGGCGCACGGGCCCTCCGCCGGCGAGGCCCGAAGCGCTGGCGCCGGCATCCAAGTGATAGCCCGCCGGAGGGCCGGCAGCGTGGTTGGCCGACGCGCGGGTGCTTGCTCGGGATTTGCCGAGGTCGCGACCTCCAGCGGGGGCGAGCAGGCTCACGGTCGGAAGGTCGAGCGCCGCGGCGACGCCGGCGGCGATCTGGTCGGCGTGGTCTCGCGGCAGTCCCCTTGCTGGCCGGGCGGCGACCCAGGTGACCAGGTCGGCGCCCAGTCCGGCGTCGAGCAACTCGGCGCCGAGGCGGCGGCCGAGCGTTCGAAGCGCGGAGGACTGTCCCCGAAATTTGCCCGCCAGCACGGCCGCTCGCATGCCGTCGCCATAGAGGCCGAGCGCCCACATCGTCACGCTGGGATCCGCGGCCAGTCGCCATGGCCCCGGTCCTGCCGGCTCGGACGACAGGCAGGCGGCGCAGCACGGCCACGCGTCGGCGGCCCCACAGGCGAGACAGTGAGGAGGCCTGAGAAAGTCGCCCAGCACCCTGCCGATCCGGATCGCACCCATGGGAGCACCCTAACCGACCCCGACCAACTCAAGTTCTGGCTATCCACAGCCCACCAGAAGTGCCGGGACCGTCCTCGGCGGACGATAGCCGCTGTCGGCGAGGGGCGCGAAGAAAATGTGATGAGCCGACCCCCGGACCCCGCCCTCAGCGGGGGGCGAAGGCGGGTTCGGCGTCGAAGCCGTTGAGGCCGGGGGAGGTGAGCTGGCGGAGGCTGGCGCCGAGGCGGTCGATCATCCACAGGGAGGTGCCGTCCTCGGACTGGACTACGAAGATGAACCGGTTGCCGGTCGGATCCACCGCGAGCTGGTCGCCGATGTCGACGGTGTTGACGCTGGTGGGGTCGAGGTTGAGCAGCGGCGTGGGGTCCCAGCCATCGGAGTCCATGATCCACAGCTTGCCGAGATCGTCTTTGTTCCCGGTCCTGCCGATGAACGCGACCGTGGAGGTGTCGACCCAGACGGGGCTGAACACCCTGCCGAGCCCGGGCGCGATCGGGCGTGGATACCAGTTGACGACGCCGTTCGGGCCGAGCAGCCCGAGGAACAGCAGGCCGCCGTCGCCGAATTTGGCCTGGCCACCGGCGCCGACGCCAAGCACGAACGCGCCGTCGGGACTGACCCGCAGCATGGTCGGCTGGAGCCCGCCGGGCAGCGGGGCGAGCGCGAGCCTGGATGCGCGCTCGCTGCCCGGAGTGACCCCGAGCAGCTCGACCCCGCCGCCGGTCTTGCGCATGACCAGCACCTTGGACCCGTCGGGCAGCCACGACGGCGCCGAGAGCTGGCCGTGGACTCCGGTGGGCTTGACGCTCGACCCGTCGGCGGCGCCGATCCACAGCGACCGGTCGGCGCCGTCGCCCAGCAGCAGGAACGCGAGCCGGTTGCCGGGCGGGGACCAGGCCGGCGCGACCTTCTGGCCGGTGGCGTTGAAGGGCAGCAGGTTGGGCCGCGCGCTCGCACTCGGCTCGGTCGTGTACAGCTCGCCGTTGCGGGCGAAGGCGAGCCGCCGTGGGCTCCCCGACCGGTGCGGCCAGATGCCGGTGAACAGGTCGTTCATGGGCGGGGTGGTCCGCCGCATCGACTTGGTGGCGTCGAAACGGTCGGGACCGACCGCGGTGGCCGGCTTGCCGTCGATCGTGACCTTGACGGATGCGGTCGGGATCATCCGGGTGAGGGTCCACACCACCTGGCCGACGCGCAGCGCACCGGTGCCGGCCGCCGGCTCGGCGAAGTCGCTCGAAAGATCCACCGTCACCTGGTTGTCGGCATAGTCGAGCCGGTGCAGCTTGGTGTCCTTCGGGATCGCGTTGCTGAAGGTGCTGGCCACCTGCCCCTCCGGCTCGGCGAAGAGCAGGCGGAGCGCGGTCTCGGCGCGCGCCTGGAGGCCGGCGGCCTGGGAAGTGCCCGGCTGCGGCCTCGGAAGGAAGACCTGCACTGGGGCGAGATGCGTGCGGTCCTGCGAGACCAGGAACAGGTCGACCGGCCCGTAGCGCAGCTTGAAGTTGGTGTCGTCGACCCAGGGCGCGGGGTCCGGGTTGGCGACCCGCCACTCGCCGTCGACCTGGCGTAGCCGCACCTCGAGGTCGACCTGGCGGGAATCGGGGACCCAGCGCCGGTCGTCGAGCGACCCGACGAGCTGCACCCGGACGCCGACGATCTTCTGGCCGTGGTCGTCGACGGCCGCCTGCGGCTGGAACTCGCCGTGATAGACGTTGATGTCCCGATCGTCATCCCACGCCTGGACCTGCGTCTGCACCGACTTGTCGGGCACGACCCACGGCACCACCCGGTCGGCATCGCCGGTGGCCATGGCGCGCAGGTAGCCCTGTGCGACCTGGGCCTCGCTCAGGCCGGGACGCGGGCCGCTGCCCGGTCCGGACGACTCCCTTGGCTGCTGGACCGGCGGCACGGGACTGACGACGGTGACCTTGTTGCTCGGCGGCACGCCGGTGGTGCAGGCCGCCAGCAGCAGCGTTGCGATCGGTGCCCAGAGCAGGCGGGCGGTGCGACGGTCAGCCACCCAGCACGACCTCCGGCTCGCTCTTCGGCTGGCTCTCGGTTGGGGCCTTGGAAGGCTCCTCCTCCGAGGTGTCCTGGTCGCCGGGCGGCTCGCCCTGCGGCTTGAACGCCGGCAACACGACGATGAACACGGAACCCTTCCCGACCTCGCTGGAGACGTTGATGGAGCCCCCGTGCAGGTGGACGTTCTCGAGCGCGATCGCCAGGCCGAGACCGGTCCCGCCGGTGGTCTTGGCCCGGTGCGCGTCGGCCCGGTAGAAGCGCTCGAAGATGTGCGGCAGGTCCTCGGCGGGAATGCCCTCTCCCTCGTCCTCGACCCTGATGACCACCTCGTCGCCGCGGCGGGCGGCGTTGACGCGGACGGCCCCCTCGCTGGTGTGCTCGATCGCGTTCTTGACCAGGTTGGAGAACACGCGGTCGAGGCGGCGCGGGTCGGCGGCGACCAGCGGCGCGCCCTCCCTGGTGTCGACGACCAGGCTCACGGCCACCTTGCGGCCGTGCGAGATGGGGTCGAGCGCGTCGATGACCTCGTCGAGCAGCCGGCCGAGGTCGACCTCGACGGGCTCCAGCCGGACCACGCCGGCGTCGAAGCGGCTGATCTCGAGCAGGTCCTCGAGCAGGTTCTCGAACCGCTCCAGCTCGCGCTCGAGCAGCACCGCGGCGCGTTGCGCGTCGGCCGGCAGGCTGGCGCGCGCCGCGTGGATGTAGTCGGCGGCCATGCGGACGGTCGCCAGCGGCGTCCGCAGCTCGTGGCTCACGTCCGACACGAACCTGGCCTGGAGGTTCGAGACGTTCTCGAGCTCGCCGATCTTCTGCGCCAGCGCGTCGGTCATGCGGTTGAACGACTCGGCGAGGCGGCCGAAGTCGTCGTGGGTGGTGATCTGCGGGATGCGGGCGTCGAGGTTGCCCGAGGCGATCTCCTCGGCGACGTCCCTTGCCCGCTGGACCGGCCTGAGCACCCGGCCGATCAGGATCGCCGCCATCACGATCACCGCCGCCAGCAGGCCGACGCTCACGACCACCAGGAAGTTGGTGAGCCGGCTGAGCGTCTGCTCCTGGAAGGTCAGCGGGTAGAAGAAGTAGGACTCGTACTCGCCCTGGTCAGAGCGGATCGGCGCGCCGACCACCAGCATCCGGCCGGGCCCGATGGGCGAGTCTACGTAGACGTAGGCGATCTCGTTGCGCACGAACACCCGGTTGACCAGCGCCGGCGGCACCTGGTCGATCTTGAAGCGGTCGTCGGACTCGCTCGAGAGCTCGGGGCTGCGGATGATCACCGCCTTGAAGCTCGGCGGGCCGCCGCCCTGGCCGCTGGTGAGCTTCTGGAGCAGGGTGATCTGGGCCTCTCGCTCGGGCAGTCCGACAGTGCTGGCCAGCGTCGCCGGCGCCTGGCTGATGAGCCGCTGCACCTCTTGCACCGCCTCGCTGCTGCGCTGGTCGTAGAGGGAGTTGGCGAGCAGGGCGCGCAGCGACAGGCCGAGCAGCAGCAACGCCGCGACCGCCACCGCCGACGCGAACAGAACGACCCTTGCTCGCAGGTCGAGGCGAGGCGGACGAATCCAGCGCACAGCGGTTCCTCTGCGTACCTATGTCCCGATGTCGGGGCCGATGGCGGGCTCCTCCGCTCCCGTCTCGGGACCGATACGGTATCCGACTCCACGCACCGTCTGGACGATTCGCGGATTCTCGGGGTCGTCCTCGATCTTTGCACGGAGCCGCTGCACGTGGACGTTCACCAGCCGCGTGTCCCCCGCGTAGCGGTAGCCCCAGACCTGCTCGAGCAGGACCTCGCGGGTGAACACCTGGCGCGGCCGGCGCGCGAGCGTGGCGAGCAGCTCGAATTCGAGCGGTGTCAGGTTGATCGACTTCCCGCCCTTGGTGACCTGGTGTGCCATGACGTCCATCTCGATGTCGTGGAAGCGCAGCGTCTCGGCGCCCTCGGTGTCACGGCGGCGCAGTCTCGCCCGGATCCGCGCGACCAGCTCCTTGGCGGAGAAGGGCTTGGTGATGTAGTCGTCAGCGCCCGACTCGAGCCCAAGTACGACGTCGACCGTGTCCGTCTTCGCGGTCAGCATCACGATCGGCACGCCGGACTCCATGCGCAGCTCACGACAGATCTCCAGCCCGTCCTTTCCAGGCAGCATCAGGTCGAGCAGCACCAGGTCCGGTTTGGCCTGGTGAAAGGCGGCGATCGCCTGGTCACCAGAGCGCACGAACACCGGCTCGAAGCCCTCCTGCCTGAGGACGATACCGAGCATCTCCCCCAAAGATGGGTCGTCATCGACGACCAGGACCCTGCCTCGCAAGCCTCACGCCTCCTCCCACCGGCAACCGGCCAAGGATGCCATGAAGGGGGGCCGGAGGGGAGTCCCTCCGTCCACAGATCGGTGACCGGACATTGACCGGTCACTGCACCACCAAGAAAATGCGCGCGACGACGGGCATGACAGCAGGTCGCGGCGATGACTGCACGATAGTCGAAAACCGATCCGGCTGCTGACGCAGACCCCCTCACCGAGATCGGAGATGAATCGGGTGGGCAGCTCACCACCGCCTCCGGACCCCGAGCAGGGTCCGGAGGACGCGGACGCGCAGGACGACGACCATGGGAGCGTTGGGCCGGAACCGCCCGACCACGCCGGCACCGACATGGGATGGACCGCCCCTGGC
>JBEDUQ010000248.1:0-3486 GCA_040414855.1 Actinomycetota bacterium | reverse complement strand
CTCGCGGCGACCCGCGACCAGCTCGCCGACACCGAGCAGCGCGCCGCCGAGGAGCACCAGCTCGCGGTCCGCCTGCAGCGCGCGATCATGCCGCCGGACGTGGCGCCGGCGGCCGCCTCGGGCGTGGAAGTGGCGGTCCGCTACCGCCCGGCCGAGGCAGGACGGCTGGTGGGCGGGGACTGGTACGACACGCTGCTGCTGCCCGGCAAGGACCTGCTACTCGTGGTGGGGGACATCGCAGGTCACGGCATCCAGGCGGTGACCGGCATGGTCGCCGCGCGCAACGCGCTGCGCGGGCTCGCGACCACCGGGGCAAGCCCCGCCGGGCTGCTCAGGCACCTCAACTACGCGGCCTGCCATCTCACCGAGGGGATCGCGGGAACCGTCATCTGCGGGCAGTACAACCCGGACACCCGCGTGCTGCGCTGGGCCCGGGCCGGCCACCTGCCGCCCATCCTGGCGCGCGGCGGCACGACCGAGGCCCTGCCGCTGCCCGACGGGGTGCTGCTCGGCCTCGACCCGGACGCCGAGTACGACGAGGCCACCACCCAGCTGCGCAACGGCGACAAGCTGCTGCTGTTCACCGACGGGCTGATCGAGCGCCGCGACCGCTCGATCAGCGACGCGCTGGGCGAGCTGACCACGGCCGCCGCGCCGACCGGGGCGCCCGACCCGGACGCGTCCAGCCTCGCCGACCGGATCCTGCATAGCGCGGTGTCCGACACCGGCGACGACGCGTGCCTCGTCGCGATCCGGATCCTCTAGGCTCGCACGCGCTCGTAGGTGAGGAACGCCAGGCCGTCGCCGATGGTCTCGGAGCGGACCAGGCGCATGGGCCTTTCGTCGCTGGTCTCGGCGAAGAGCCGGTCGCCGGCCCCGAGCACGATCGGGTAGACGATCAGCCGCAGCTCATCGACGAGGTCATGATCCATCAGCGTGTGCACGAGCTTCCCGCTGGCGGCGACGTTGATGTCCCCGGCCACCTGCTCCTTCAGCTTCGAGACCTCGGTCACCAGGTCGCCATCCAGCACGGTGGTGTTGTTCCAGGCGGGATCCTTGAGGGTCGAGGACACGACGTACTTTGCCTTGCTGTTCAGCCTGTCCGCCATGGCTCCACTGCGGGATGGCCACCGCGCGGCGAGGAACTCGTAGCTGCGCCGGCCAAGCAGCATGGCCTCGGTGCCAACCGCGTCGTCGAATATGACCCTGGCGACGTCGCCCTTCACCGGGCCGCTACCGCCCCAGCCGCCGCGCGCGAAGTCTTCGTCGCCGGTCGGGTCCTGCACGATCCCGTCGAGCGTCACGTTCTCGCTAACGATGATCTTTCCCATGCCCGTTCTCCTTCTTTCTATTACCGGCGCTTTCGCCGGCCGGTGATACAGACACCCCGAGGCCCGAAACTGGGCGCTCGCCGGCCGCCCAGTTCGCCACCCGGCCGGTGTCTGCATCAGGATGGAGGCGTGGTGACAGCGGACCTGATCGCGCGGGCGCGGGGCGGGGACGGCGAGGCGTTCCGCGAGCTGACCGAGCCGTACCGCCGGGAGCTGCAGGTGCACTGCTACCGGATGCTCGGGTCCGTCCAGGACGCCGAGGACGCTGTCCAGGACACGCTGCTGGGCGCCTGGCAGGGCCTCGGCGGTTTCGAGGAACGCGCCTCGGTCCGCACCTGGCTGTACCGGATAGCCACCAACCGGTGCCTCAACGCGCGCCGCTCGGCCAGCCGGCGCGCCGCCGCGGAATGGAACATCCCGGGTGTTGACCCGCCCGAGCCGACCCGGCTCGGCGAGGTGGTGTGGCTCGAGCCGTTCCCCGACACCCTCCTCGTCGACGAGGGAGCGAACGGCACGCCACTGGGGCCTGAGGCCCGGTACGAGCAGGCCGAGGCCATCTCCCTGGCCTTCGTTACCGCTCTGCAGCTCCTGCCGCCCCGCCAGGTCGCCGTCCTCGTCCTTCGCGACGTCCTGGGATTTCACGCCAGCGAGGTGGCGGCAATGCTGGGGGTGAGCGTCGACTCGGTCAACAGTGCCCTCAAGCGGGCGCGCGCCAGCCTGGAGCGCCGCCGTCCGGCGGCCGCGGGCCACCAGCCGCCGCCCGCCCAGGGATCGCCCGCCGAGGACGCGATCGTGGCGAAGTTCGTCACCGCGTGGGAGTCCGCCGATCTCGACGCGCTGGTGACCTTGCTGACCGACGACGCGTTCGTCTCCATGCCGCCGATCCCGTTCGAGTACGAGGGCCGGGACGTGGTGGCCGCGTTCTGCGCCAGCCTCCTCGGCGCGGGCCGGAGATTCGACCTCATGCCGACGCGAGCCAACGGCCAGCCTGCGTTCGGCACCTACCTGCGCGCCCCGGCCGGCGTCCGGCACGGGACCGGCCTGTACGTCCTCACCCTGAGGGGCGACCGGATCTGCGCCATGACCCGGTTCGACAACAACGTGCTCCCGTGGTTCGGCCTGCCGTCAGCGCTCCCGAGCCGATGACCATCCCGAGGGCCGTTGTCCTGGTCGAGGGCGTTAGCGACCAGATGGCCATCGAGGCGCTGGCCGTGCGCCGCGGCCGGAATCTCGGCGCGGAGGGCGTCACCGTCATCCCGACCGGCGGTGCTCACGCGTTCGCCCGCTACCTTCGCCGTTTCGGCCCGGAGGGAGAAGGACTGCGGCTCGCGGGGCTGTGTGACGCCGGCGAGGAGCACATCATCAGGCGCGGCCTCGCGTCGGCCGGGGTCGGCTCACCCGAGTCGCGCGCCGACCTGGAGCGCCTGGGCTTCCACGTCTGCGTGGCCGATCTGGAGGAAGAGCTCATCCGCGCGGCGGGCACCGCGCTGATCGGCGAGCTCCTGGGGTCCAATGGAGATCTCCGCTCGTTTCACAGCATGCAGCGGCAGCCGGCCTGGCGGGGGAGACCCGAGGAGGCGCAGCTGAGGCGCTTCCTTGGCGCGGGCTCGCAGCGCAAGATCCGGTACGCCCGCCTGCTCGTCGACGCCATCGACCTCACCCGGATGCCGAAGCCGCTCGACGCAGTCCTCACGGACGTCTGAGAGCGGCTCATACGACGCGCAGCGCGATGATGAACACCGTGCTGCCCGCCAGCGCCGTGACGGTGCGCACGTGGTTCCACGCCGTCCATGGCGATAGGAACTGTGCCCAGGCGTGCGCCGCGCCGGGACCCGTGGGGTCGACGAGGTCGATGGCATTGTTGTGGGGGATGTGGTAGACGATCGTCACCACGATGCTGACCAGGTACAGCGCGGTCCCGGTCAGCACGTAGACGGCCCAGCGCTCGTCGAGGTGGCCCACGGCCACGACGGACAGGGCGATGCTGAGGGCCCCGGTTCCGAACAGCGCGAGCATGAACAGCGGGGCCGGTGCCGCCTTGTTGAGGGCTTGCATTGCGGAGATGCCCTGGATGGCGGGAAGGCGGCCGAGGGCCTTCATCACGAAGGTGGAGAAGGCGAAGAACACGCCGGCTGAGACGCCCGTCCCTACCGCC
>JBEDUQ010000247.1:0-5037 GCA_040414855.1 Actinomycetota bacterium | reverse complement strand
GACGCCCAGGTCTGCAGCTGATCGGCCGCCGCGGCGCGGAAGGTGTCGGCGGCGCCCAGGACGACGCGCCGCCCGTCGGCGACCAGGACCCGGGCCAACTTGCCCACGGTGGTGGTTTTTCCGGTGCCGTTCACGCCGACGATCAGCAGCACCGACGGATGGTCGGCGTGTGGCAGCGCCCGGATGGACCGGTCCATCGCGGGCTGCAGCTCCTTGATCAGCACGTCGCGCAGAACGGCCTTCGCGTCGGCCTCGGTGCGCACATCGCTGCCGGCCAGCCGGGAGCGCAGCTGGGAGATCACCGATTCGGTGACCACCGGTCCCAGGTCGGCGACCAGCAGCGTGTCCTCGACGTCCTGCCAGGCGTCCTCGTCCAGGTCACCGCCGCCGATCAGGCCCAGCATGCTGCGCCCGAGCGCGTTCTGGGATCTGGCCAGCCTGCCGCGCAGCCGCTCCAGCCGGCCCTCGGTGGGCGCGATCTCCTCGAGCTCGGGAGCGGCCGGGGCTTCGGGGGCCGCGGGGGTGTCAAGCGTGGCAGGAGCCGCCGGAGCCTCGGGTGGCGCGGCCGGCAGGTCCGGCGCCTCGGCTTCGGGTTCGGGTTCGAGTTCGGGGAGCTCGACCTCGGAGATGGTGCGCCGGGGCGCGTCCCGGGGAATGGCCGCGTCGTCGCCTACCGCGGGCAACCCGGTGGTGTCGAGCCGATCGGCCGTCGTGGTCTGGGTGAAGGTGATGCCCGACGACGCGGTGTAGCCGCCGGAGCGGTCGATCGCCCCGGGTTCGGCCCGGGACGAAAAGCTGATTCGGCGCCGGCGATACCGCAACAGGCCCAGGACCAGCGCGGTGATGACGACCAGGGCAGCGACGATCGCGATGGCGATCCAAAGACCTTGGGACACGCTGACATTGTTTCAGGGGCACGGTGGCGGCCCGGCAGCCACCACCTTCGGGCGCTAGTCGCCCGGCTACGCCGCGCTCGCGACCGGCGCTAGGACGAACTGGAGACCAGCTGGTCCACCTGCTGGCCACGCATCCGCTGGGAGATGACCGCGGTGATGCCGTCGCCCTGCATGGTCACGCCGTAGAGCGCGTCCGCGACCTCCATCGTCGGCTTCTGGTGCGTAATGATGATGAGCTGCGAGCGCGCCCGAAGCAGCTCGAACAGCGAGATGAGGCGCCGCAGGTTGGTGTCGTCGAGGGCGGCCTCGACCTCGTCCATGATGTAGAACGGCGACGGTCGGGCCCGGAAGATCGCCACCAGCATCGCCACCGCCGTCAGGGCCTTCTCGCCACCGGACAGCAGCGAGAGCCGGGTGATCTTCTTGCCCGGCGGCCGGGCCTCGACCTCGATCCCCGTGGTGAGCATGTCGTCGGGATTGGTCAGGCGCAGCCGGCCCTCGCCCCCGGGGAACAGCACGGTGAAGACGTCGGCGAATTCGCGTTCGACGTCCGTGTAGGCCTCGCTGAACACCTGCAGGATGCGGGCGTCGACCTCGTCGACCACACCGAGCAGGTCTTTGCGGGCGGCCTTGACGTCCTCGAGCTGGGTGGACAGGAAGTTGTAGCGCTCCTCGAGCGCGGCGAACTCCTCCAGCGCCAGCGGGTTGACCCTGCCCAGTTCGGCCAGTTCACGCTCGGCCCGCTTGGCCCGGCGCTCCTGGGTGGGCCGGTCGTAGGGGATCGGCGCGGGCGCGAAGACTTGCTCGCCGCGCTCCTTGGCCTGCTCGTACTCCGCCATCTCCAGGTCGGAGGGCGGCAGTTGATTCTCGGGGCCGTACTCGGCGATCAAATCGGCCGGCGCCATGCCGAACTGCTCCAGCACCATCTGCTCGAGCTGCTCGATCCGCATCGCCGCCTGGGCTTTGGCCACCTCGTCGCGGTGCAGCGAGTCGGTCAGGGCGGCCACCCGGGCGCTCAGCGCGTTCACCTCGTCGCGCACCGCGGCCATCGCGGCCGCGCGCTGCTGGCGTTCGGCGGCCAGCGCGTCGCGGATCTTGGACGCGGCGCCGACGACTCCGTTCAACCGTTGCGCCAGCAGCCGCCCGGAGTCGGACACCGCCGCCGCCACCGCGGCGGCGCGCAGCCGCGCCTCCCGCGCTTGTTGGGCCCGCAACCGCGCTTCGCGCTCGGCGGCGGCCGCACGGCGCAGAGAATCGGCTCGCCCCCGGACCGCATTCGCCCGCTCTTCGGCGGTCCGCACCGCCAGCCGGGCCTCCACTTCGACGCTGCGAGCGGTTTCGGTGGCGGCGGCGATCCGCTGACGGTTCACGGGTTCTTCCGTCGGCGCCTGCTGGGTCTGCTGCGCGTTGCGCAGCCGGGTCTCCAGCTCGGTGACTTCGGCGACGGTCTGAATCCGGCCCGCTTCGAGCTCCTCGCGTTGCCGAAGCAACCTGCTCCACTCGTCTTCGGACGTCCGGGCGTCCTGCCCGAGCCGGCCCAGCTGCTCGTACATCCCGGAGATCTCGCTGTCGGATTCGTTGAGCGCCGCCAGCGCGTGCTCAGCGGAGTCCTGACGGGCGGCCTGCTCGGCCAGCGCCCCGGACAGCGCCGCGCTCAGCTGGGCGACCCGCGCCTCCGCGGCGCTCAGCTCGTCGCCGGCCTTGTCGATCTCGGAGGTCACCTCGAGCGTGGACAGCTTGCGGTCCGACCCGCCGCTCACCCACCCGGCGCCCACCAGGTCACCGTCGAGCGTGACCGCGCGCAACCGGGGATGGGCGGCCACCAGCGCCAGCGCCTGGTCCAGGTCGTCGACCACCGCGACGCCGGACAGCATGGCCGTGATCGCGCCGCGCAGCCGCGCGGGCGCCTCGATCAGCTCGAGCGCCCACAGCGCACCCGCGGGGGCGGCCTGCGGCGCGGGCTGGTCGGCGGGCCAGTCCCCCAGGACCAGCGCGGCGCGGCCGCCGTCGGCCTCCTTGAGCGCGGCGACGGCCGAACGGGCCGCACCGAAGCTTTCGGCGGCCAGCGCGTCCGCCGCCGATCCCAGCACCGCCGCCAGTGCCGCCTCATAGCCGGAACGCACCTTGACCAGCTTGGCCATGGGGCCTAAAAGCCCTGTCCCACTGTGGTTTTCGGCGAGCCATGCGGCGCCGTCCTTGCGGTCGAGCCCGATCGCGAGCGCGTCGATGCGGGCCCGCAACGAGGCGACCTGGCGTTCGGCGTCCCGCTCCGCGGACTGCAGTTCGGCCACCCGCTCGTCGGCCAGCCGCAACGCGGCGACCGTGCGCTCGTGGTGCTCGTCGAGACCCACCTCGCCCTGGTCGAGCTCACCGACCCGGGCTTGGACGGTCTCGAATTCCACCTTGGCCTGCTGCGCGCGGGCGGCGGCCTGTTCGATGCGCTCGGACAGGCGCGCAACGCTGTCGTCGATCGATTCGACGCGCGCCCGCATCGTCTCCACCTGACCGGTCAGCCGCGCCAGGCCTTCTCGGCGATCCGCCTCCGCGCGCACGGCGGCCATGTGGGCCCGGTCGGCCTCGGCGGCCTCGCGCTCGCGCTCGGCCAGTTCGGCGCGTGCGCCATCCAGCCGGGTGCGCGCACCGGCCAGCTCGGCCAGCAGCCGCTGTTCGGCGATCGCGACCTGCTCGGCCTCGGCCTCCAGCGCGTCGGGGTCGGTGTCGCCCGCGGCAACCGGCCCCACGTCGAGGTGCTGCGCCCGCTCGCTGGCGATGCGCACGGTCGCGGCGACCCGTTCGGCCAGCGCGGACAGCGCGAACCAGGTGTGCTGAACCTGCTCGGCCCTGCTCGAGAGTTCGCCGACCGCCGTCTCGTGCGTGGTCAGCTCTTCGGATGCCACGGCCAGCCGCGAGGACGCCTGGTCGTGGTCGCGGCGAATGCTGGCCTCGGCCTCGAAGATCGCCTCCCGCTCGCCCTGCCGGTTGACCAGGTCGTCGGCGGCCAGCCGCAGCCGGGCGTCACGCAGGTCGGCCTGGATGGTCTGGGCGCGACGGGCCACCTCGGCCTGGCGGCCCAGCGGTTTGAGCTGGCGGCGCAGTTCGGTGGTCAGGTCGGTGAGCCGGGCCAGGTTCGCCGCCATCGCGTCGAGTTTGCGGAGGGCCTTCTCCTTGCGCTTGCGGTGCTTGAGCACGCCGGCGGCTTCTTCGATGAACGCGCGACGGTCTTCGGGCCGCGACTGCAGGATCTCGTCGAGCTTGCCCTGCCCGACGATGACGTGCATCTCCCGGCCTATCCCGGAGTCGCTCAGGAGCTCCTGAACATCCATCAAACGGCAACTGCTGCCGTTGATTTCGTACTCGCTCGCGCCATCGCGAAACATCCGGCGCGTGATGGACACCTCGGAGTACTCGATGGGCAGCGCGTTGTCGGAGTTGTCGATGGTGACGGTGACTTCGGCGCGGCCGAGCGGGGCGCGCGAGGACGTCCCGGCGAAGATGACGTCTTCCATCTTCCCGCCCCGCAGCGTCTTTGCTCCCTGCTCCCCCATGACCCAGGCCAGCGCGTCGACGACGTTGGATTTGCCCGAGCCGTTGGGCCCGACGACGGCGGTGATGCCCGGTTCGAAACGCAGAGTCGTCGGCGAGGCAAAGGACTTGAAGCCCTTCAGCGTCAGACTCTTGAGGTACACGGCGAGCCAGACTACCGCTCAAATCGGCGCGCACGGCCGCACCGAGGGGTGTCGGCCGCCGCGAAATGCGGCGCCGCTCCGAGCGCTCGACGCACTGGTCACAGTGGTCACATCAGCCACGCAGACCAGGTGACGTCGCCTTGTGGGCCCCGACGTGCGGGGTCACGACGCGCCTGGACGCGGCCATCAACGCTCGACGAAACCCTCGAATCGCTCCTGCGGTGGTGACCAGTCGGCGACGACCTTGTCGACGTGGCCGGGCCGCGACGGCCACGTATTGCCGCCTTCCAGCAGGTGCAGCAGCTTCTCCCCGGCCGGCCGCGGCCCCTGGGCCACGACCAGGACGCGGCCGTCGGGCTGGTTGGCCGCATAACCGGTAAGTCCCAGTTCCAGCGCCCGGCAGCGCGTCCACCAGCGGAAGCCGACGCCTTGGACCCGGCCGTGCACCCAGGCGG
>JBEDUQ010000246.1:0-3698 GCA_040414855.1 Actinomycetota bacterium | reverse complement strand
TGCCCGTCTCCTCCTGGTTCTCATGGGTTGGGGAGAAATTCACCAACAGCGAGGTCCGGCCTGATAGGGTCGCGACGGAGCGTCCCTGGCCGTTCCTGTCGGCGAGCTCGAACAGGGGAGGTCGCTTCAGTGAAGAGGTTCCAATCGGCGCGCCGCGTGCTGGCGCTGCTCGGCGTGACGGCCTGCGCGCTGGGGGCGCTCGGGGTCGCGGTACCCGGGGTCGCCGGCGCAGGGCCGCTGGCCGCCGCCACGACCACGTCCGGGTGCCGGCTCAACTCCGCCGGCGACCGCGTCCACCACGTGATCTACCTGGTCTTCGACAACGTCCACCTGACCCGCGACAACCCCAACGTCCCCTCCGACCTCGAGCAGATGCCCCACCTCAGGAACTTCATCGAGGACAACGGGGCGCTGTTCGGCAACAACCACACCCAGCTCATCTCGCACACCGCGACCGGGATCCTGGACGGCTTCACCGGCGTGTACGGCGACCGGCACGGCCAGCCGATCTCCAACAGCTTCCGCTACTTCAAGCCGGACGGGACCAGCAACCCCGCCGGGTCCTTCGCGTACTGGACCGACCCGCTCAACGACCTCACCAACCCGGCGGTCCGCACCGACAACACCCCGCAGATGATCAACGAGGCCGGCAAGACCGCCCCCGCGCCGTGGGTGCCCTACACCAGGGCCGGATGCAGCGTCGGCGCAGCGGGAGCGGCCAACATCGTGCTGGAGAACATCGGCACCGACATCCCCACCGTCTTTGGAGCCAACTCGCCGGAGGCGGCCGAGGTCCAGGCCAACCCGACCAGGGCGACCGCCGACTTCGTGGGGATCGCCGTCCACTGCGCCCAGGGCGCCTCGCCGTGCGAGGGCGCCAGCGGCGCCCGCCCGGACCTGCTGCCCGACGAGCCCGGCGGCTATCAGGGCTTCCAAGCCCTGTTCGGCCACAAGTACGTGGCCCCGCAGGTCAGCCCGAACGGCCCGCTGGTGGACCTCAACGGCAACCCGATCCAGGACCCCAGCGGCAACCTCGGCTTCCCCGGCTTCGACGGCATGAGCGCGGCGGTGTCGCTGTCATACGTTGCGTCGATGCAGGAGCACGGCGTGCCGGTGACCTACGCCTACCTGTCCGACACCCACGACAACCATCCCACCGGCCCGGCGTTCGGGCCCGGCCAGGCTGGCTACGAGGCCGCCCTCCGCTCCTACGACGACGCCTTCGCCAAGTTCCTGGCGCGGCTGCGCTCCCACGGGATCGACCAGTCCAACACCACCTTCGTGGTCACCGCCGACGAGGGCGACCACTTCGCCGGCGTGCAGCAGCAGGGCTGCGACGGCGTCACTACCCCGTGCACCTACGGGCCGGGCCAGATCGGCGAGCTGAACGCCAACGCGACCGGCCTGCTGGCCACCCAGCGGGGCAACCTCACGCCGTTCACGGTGCACTCGGACTCGGCGCCGAACTTCTACGTGACCGGCAACCCGGCACGCGACGCGGCGGTGACCCGGGGGCTGGAGCACGATGTCGCCGCGCTGACGGCCAGCAACCCCTACAAGGGCGGCGCCAGCGAGCAGGTGGTCGACTTCCTCGCCGACCCGGTGGAGATGAAGCTGCTCCACATGCTGACCGCCGACCCGGCGCGGGTGCCGACCTTCACCGCTTTCGCCAAGCCCGACTACTTCATGTTCGCCGGGGCGCCCAACTGCAACGCGCCTTGCGTGGCGATCAACCCGGCGTTCGCCTGGAACCACGGCGACTTCGCCCCTGAGATCAACCGGACCTGGCTCGGGCTGGTTGGTCCCGGCGTGCGGCACGTCGGGCTGGACAACACCACCTGGCTGGACCAGACCGACGTGCGGCCGACCATGCTGACCCTGATCGGCCTGCGCGACGACTACCGGCACGACGGCCGCACGGTCGTCGAGGCGCTGGACACCAGCGCGCTGCCCGTCTCGCTGCGCGCCCACCAGCCGACGATGGTGGCGCTGGCCCGGGTCTACAAGCAGCTCAACGCCAGCGTCGGGTCGTTCGGCAGCGACACGCTGACTGCCTCGACCAGGGCGCTGAAGAGCGGCTCGGCCAGCGACGACCACACCTACCAGAGCGTCGAGGCGGCCCTCCAGGCGCTCGGCGCCGGCCGCGACACGGTCGCCGGCCAGATCAAGGCGGCGCTGGACGACGCCGCCTTCGCCGGCCGGCTGCTGGACGAGCCCACGGCCCTGCGGCTGATCGTGGAGGGCAAGGCACTGCTGGCCGCCGCGCACGTGCTGGCGGTCAGCTCGTAACCCGTCGCCCCGCCCGGCGTCCGTGGCAGTCCGCGCGGGCGCCGGGCGGAGGTCCTCGGTGGCGTCGCGGCCGGCGTCGGTGTGCGGTGCGGGAAGTAGGCCAGCAGCTCCTCCGAGCTGCGGCGGTGCTGCTCATGGTCGGGACGGCGGGATTTGAACCCGCGACCCCCTGCTCCCAAAGCAGGTGCGCTGCCAAACTGCGCCACGTCCCGTCGCTTAGGGCCTCTGACCTGCGGTTATAGCAGTGTCCGCCGGGATGGAGGGCGAGCACAGTGCTCGTTCACCACATAAGCCGGCTACCGCACATGCTCCTGACGTGTCCGGTTCAGCCCAGGTGGAGAGGCCCATGGCATTGCATAGCGTAGACGACTTGGTCCGTTCGTTCGAACGCCACCCGCGCGGGCAACAAGTCGCCCCGCACCGTCGAGACGTACCCGCCGACCAGATCACCCCGCGGTCATCGCCGCGCCATCCGCGACGAGATCGACCGGCGCGTCCAGGCACTGCTCGCCGAAGTCGTCCCCGCCTGACCGAGGCTCGTAGACGCTGACAGCGCAGAAGGGCCGCTTGCTCGTTGTTTCAGCCACCCACCGTCTGGTTGACTCCCAACCATGCCAGGCGCAAGCGAGCAGACACGGCGCGTCAAGGTCCTCAACGCCAACTGGACCGCCGGCGGGGACGGGGAGGACGGCCGCTTCGAGCTGATGATCGTCACTGACGACGACGAGCAGCACACCCTCGCGCCCAGCCCCGCCGCGATGACCACCCTGGTCGCCCTCGCCCAAGCTGACACCGTGCTGCTGTGGGATCCAACCAACCGCACCCTGATCGTCGCCAACCTCGTCGGCAAATGGCTCGAGGTCATCCCCGGGTCGTCGGAGCTGCGGCGGTCCGAATAACGTGGCACCAGACACTCGCGACCCTCGCGTACGAGGGGAGCGTGCGGGTGACGGACTCGGTCGGCGATCGCTGGATGGCGTGACGCACTCGAGGCGCACAGCGACCGTCAGTACGGCGCTTTCGCCGACCTGTTGCGCCGGAGCGAGATCTCGGACGTCTATTTTCACGTCGGTCCGCTGGATCCTGACGGCACCATACCGCCAAGCCGCTACGCCCACGAGCGTGAGCTGCTGGCGGCGATGGACCGGCGTGCGAGCACAGGCCTACATCGGGCAGGTCACCAAGCAGGGGGACGGCCCGCTGACCGGTCGACCGCGAGTTCCTGGACCTGCTGGGCCGCACCCACGAGCTCACCGGCGGCCGCGGGGCGGTCCTGTCGGTCTCGCTGGAGGAGCTCGAGCTGGTGAACGGCATGCAGACGGTGGCGGCCGCGCTCTTACCCGACATCCATTACCCGCCTCGGCCTTCGCGGGGCTTCCTGAAACAGGTAGCGCGACGGGTGGACCAGG
>JBEDUQ010000245.1:0-7361 GCA_040414855.1 Actinomycetota bacterium | reverse complement strand
GGCGACCGGCTGCTGGCCGTGCTGCTCCAGCTCCCGCCCAGCCTCGGCGCCGGCGAGGGTCGCGAGCGGCTGGCGAAGCTGCTCGGCAACCGGCCCGCCGGCCTCCCGGTCGTGGTCGAGTTCCGGCACCGGTCCTGGGACCGGCCATGGCTGGCGGGGCTGCTGGCCGCAGGCGGCGCGGAGCTGGCGCTCGCCGACCGGCCGGGCGAGGAGCCGTGGCCGGTGTGGCAGGGCCCGATCAGCTACCTGCGGCTGCTCGGCGACCGCCAGGCCACGCCGGAGATCGGTCGCCCGGTCCGGGACCGCTCGCACGACCTCGACCGCTGGGCCAAGCTGCTGGAGCGCCAGGGCGGCGGCCGGCCCGCCGCCGCGTTCGCCAACAACCGCTTCGAGGGCGCCGGCTTCGTGACCGCCGCCGAGCTCCGCCGCCGCCTCGGCCAACCCTCCCGGGAACCCCGCAGCCTCTGGCCCGAGCCGCCGCTGCCGGGCATGGAGATCTGATCCCACGCGGCCAGCCACGGTTGGCGCGGTTCGCTCGGGTTTGGCTGCCCTCAGCGGTCCCGGATCCAGAAGTGGTGAGCCGGTCGCATCAGGACCCAGGTGGTGTCGTCGGGCACCGTCTGAGCCGCGGCGATGCCGACCGGGATGGCCTCGATGCTCAGTGCGTGAAAGTCCAGGGGTGCGCGGTGGGTAAGGTGTCCTCGCAGGCGAGCCAGCGGCGCGTGGTCGCCGAACCCGGCGAGCCGCCTTCCTCCGTCGACAACCAGTGCCAGCCCCGGACCTGCCGTGGTCGGGTTAAACAACCCCAGGCGCAGGCTGTCCTGCTCAGGATCAAACAGTTGGATGGCGTCGGTTTCGTCGAGCGCCATGCGGGCGAACCAGCCCATCCCCCTGGGCAGGGGCGGTGCGGACTCCAGCCTCGGTTCGGTTGCCAGGAGATCGCTGAGCAGGTCCAGATGAGCGGCATCGAAGCCGTCGACGCAGGCGAGTAGTCCCTCTCGGACCTCGACGACGGCGGCGGGGCCGGCGTGAGGGCCTCGCAGGCGAACGAAGTCGCAACCGGCCACGCGCGTGCTGAGCAACCGGCCCTCGCCGAGCCGGGTAAAGGCGGCGGCGACGTGCACGCCGGCGCGCAGCCACAGCGGCACGACCAGCGTGCCGCCCGGAGCGAGCTGGCTGGTCCAGGCAGGGGCGACATCCCACACGCCGGCGGTGACCAGGATCCGGTCGAAGGGTGCCCGCCCACCGACGCCCAGCCAGCCATCGCCGGTGCACACCTCGACGTTTGACGCAGTCCCGTGGACAGCGACACCGGCTCTGGCGAGATTCGCGTCCGCGGTCCGCGTGATGGATCGGTCGATGTCGATGGTGGTGACCTGGCCGCCGGGGCCGACCAGGTGGGCGAGCAGCGCAGCGTCGTAGCCGGTTCCGGCGCCGATCTCCAGCACGTGGTCGCCCGGTTGCGGGTCGAGCTGGGCCAGCATCCTTGCCATGATGCTCGGCTGGCTCGACGAACTGGTCACCGCCCCGCCAGGACCGACCTGAATGGTGACGGCCTCGTCGCGATAGCAGCGGTCGAGATCCACGCCGGGCAGGAAGTGCTCACGGCGGACGGCTTGGAAGGCCGCTCGGCGCCGGGAGTCGTCCAGCAGTCCCTTGCCCGCGAGCTGGTCGATCAGCCCCCGATGCAGCTCCGCCGCGGTAACCGGATCTCGTGGGGTCACCGGGATCGGGTCTTCTCGAACCGGTGGGGGTCGAAGAGGGCGATCGGGACGTCGGTCTCGCCGGTGAGGGCGAGCTGGGCGGCGATCTCGCCCATCAGGGGCGAGAACTTGAAGCCGTGGCCGGAGAAGCCGCCGAGGAGCACCACGCCGGGGAGGTCCCTGCGGAGCCCGACGATGAAGTCGAGGTCGGGCGTGAGCGTGTACATGCACGCCTGCATCCGCGATGGTCCCGGGCCGAGGCCGGGCAGGCCCTCCTCGACCAGCGCGGCCACCCGCTTGGCGTCGGCGTCGTCGGGCGGACGCGGGCCCGCGTCGGGATCGGCCGGCTCGTTGAGGCCGGGCCACTCGTGCAGCGCGGCCTTGACGGTGACGCCGTCCATGGTCGGGCAGCCGTACCAGGACCGCTCGACCTCCCCCTCGCGCTGCTCGCTGCGGATGAAGACCGGGAAGCGGTTGGGCGTGAACTCGTCGGTCGAGGGCGGCTCGAACCAGGTCTGCACCCGCCGCACCACGCGCAGCGGCAGCTCCAGGTCGGGCAGCAGCCGCGGCAGCCAGGCGCCGACCGAGACCACCAGCCGGCGCGCCACCAGGGTGCGGTCGTCCAGCCGCACCGCCGGCCGCTCGGGGTCCGGGAGGATCTCGCGGACCGCCTGGCCCTCGACCACGCCGGCCCCAGCCGCGGTCGCCACCGCCACGGCCGCCTGCACCGCGCGCTCGGGCCGGAGCACGCCGGCCTGGCGCTCGTAGAAGCCGACGGTCGGGTCCTCGATGCCCACATGCTGGGGGAACCGCTCGCGGATCTCGGAGGCGCCGAGCAGCTCGTGCGGCAGGTTGTGGGCGGCCGCCGAAGCCAGCGCGCCGCTGACCCACGGCGAGTCGGCGTCGCCCATCAGCAGGCCGCCGCTGCGCTCCAGCAGCGTCTCCCCCGCCTCGCCCTCCAGCTCCTCCCAGAGCCGCCAGGCCCGCTGGGCCAGGTCGACGTAGCCGCCGCCCTCCGAGTATGCGGTCCGGATGATCCGCGACTGGCCGTGGCTCGACCCGCGGTCGTGGCCGGGCGCGAACTGCTCGACGCCCACCACCTCGACGCCGCGGCGCGCCAGCCGCCACAGGGCGCCGCCGCCCATCGCGCCGAGCCCGACGACGATCACGTCGGCAACTGGAGCTGTCATTCGCGCCCGCTCCTCTCCCCACTCGAATAGCGGTCCGACTGCCCTCCGCAAAATTATCCGAGCGGGCAATTGCTCGCGAGCGCGCATGGAAGGATTATTGACAATCTACAGAAAATTCCTCCCGACAACCGGCAGTTTCTGCCCTCACAACGCCGCGGAGTGGCACTTGTGGCCAGGCCGGACATCATCTGACCGAGTGTTCTCGACATGGGTTTCCCGGCAGAACCCACCGGAAGCCTCATTGCGCCCGCTCGATCCAAGTAGACTCCTGGCATTGCGGACGCCGCCGGCGTCCCGGACACGACATCAGGAGGCGAGGAAATGCCAACCTCACCGGACAAGGGCAGCAGTTCACCCGATCCTGTGATCGATCCGGCGAAGAAGACATGGCAGGAGGCGCCCGCCGACAGCCCACCGGCAGACAGCGCGCCGGCCGACAGCGCGCCGGCCGACTCGGCGCCCGCCGCGGAGCCGCCGGCGGAGCCGGCCGGTGGGACCGTGAGCCCTGACAAGAAGACCTGGCAGTAACCCACGAGCCGTGGGTGAGGCCGCCGTGACTCACTCCGACGCCGCCCCAGCCGCCCCCGTGTGCCCGTTCTGCGGTGCGCCGACGCCGGCTGGGGCTCGCTTCTGCCCGGCGTGCGGGAGCAGCATCGCGCGCGGCGGCGAGGAGCGCCGGGTGGTCACGGTGCTGTTCGCCGACCTCGTCGACTCGACCCGGCTGGTGGAGTCGCTCGACCCCGAGGCCGCGCGCGGCCGGCTCGACCAGCTGTTCCGTCGCCTGGCCGCGGAGGTTCACCGCTTCGGCGGGACCCTGGAGAAGTACGTCGGCGACGCGATCCTGGCGGTTTTCGGGTTCCCGACCACCCACGACGACGACGCCGCCAGGGCGGTCCGCGCGGCGCTCTCGCTGCGCGACGAGGCGCGCTCGCTGCACGCCGAGGCGAGCGACTTCTCGCCGCGCCTGCGCATCGGGCTCGACACCGGCGAGGTCGTCGCCGCCGCCAGCGGCGCGGACCTGCGGGTCGCCGGCGAGGCGGTCCACACCGCCGCCCGCATCCAGCAGGCCGCCGAGCCGGACCAGATCCTGGTCTCGCTCCGCACCCTGCGCGCGGTGCGGGACGCGATCGACGCCGGCCCGCTCCACTCGATGGTCGCCCGCGGCAAGCAGCGACCGGTCGAGGTCGCCGAGGTGCATGGCTTCGCGCCGGCGCCGCCGCCGGCCGGCACCGTGGTGGTCGACCGCGAGCGCGACCTGCCCCGCCTGGTCGACGCGCTCGAGGGCGCGATCAACGGGCGCCGGCTGGTGCTGCTGGTCGGCGAGGCCGGCGTTGGCAAGACCACGCTGGCGCGGGCGGCGACCGCGCCGATGCGCCCGGGCACCCGCGTGCTGTGGGGCCGCTGCCTGCCCGAGTGGCACCGGCTGCCGCTGTGGCCGCTTCGCGAGGTGCTCGCCGCGGCGGCCGGCGTGCCGGTCACCGATCCCTCGGCGGTGCTGGCCGCCGCGATCGGCCGGCTCGTCGCCGAGGCGTGGCCGGAGCCGGAGACGGCCGCCAACGCGGCGGCCGGAGTCTGCCGGCTGATCGGCCTGGAACTGGACGAGCAGGCCGGCCCGCCGAACCAGATCCACCGGGGCACCCCCTCGGGGTTCCCCGGACCCCTCCGGCTCGGCGCCAGGGAGCTGGCCGCGACCGTCGCCGGCGTGCTCGGTCGGCTCGCCGCCCAGGCGCCGACGCTGGTGGTGCTGGAGGACATCCACTGGGCCAGCCGCGACCTCCTGGAGGTCGCGACCATCCTGATGACCACCGGGGCGCGCACCGGCGAGCGCCTCGGCTTCCTCGGCATCACCCGGCCCGACGCGCCCGCGCTCGGCGAGGGGGTCGCGCCCGCCGGCATGGAGCGGATCGACCTCGCCGGGCTGCCGGAGACCGCGACCTCGGAGCTGCTGGCGATCACCATGGGCGAGCAGCAGGCCACCCACCGGCTGGCCTGGCGGGTGTTCGAGGCCAGCCGCGGCAACCCGCTGTTCGTCAAGGAGCTGGCGATGGCGATCCGGGACACCGGCGAGCCGCCAGACCGGCCGCCATCGCTGCCGATCCCGGACTCGCTGCGGGCGCTGATCGGCGCCCGGCTGGACCGCCTCCCCGCCGCGCGCAAGCAGGTCCTCTGCCACGCGGCCGTGATCGGCAGGTGGTTCTCCCCCGCCGCCCTCTCGAGCCTGGTCGCCGAGCCACGCGACGAGCTGGAGCTGGCGCTCGACGAGCTGGCCGGCACCGGCCTGATCGAGCCGCTGCCCGACCACCTCACCGGCGATCGCGACAGCTACGCCTTCCACCACGTGCTCTTCCGGGACGTCGCCTACTCGCTGCTCCCGAAGGCGGCGCGGTCGGACCTGCACCAGCGGCTGGCGATCTGGCTCGCCGGCCAGCCCGGCAGCGGGCAGGAGCCGTCCGAGGTGATCGCGCCGCACCTGGTCGAGGCGGTCCGGCTCGCCGGCGAGGTCCGTCGGCCGACCCCGGCCGACCGGCTGCTCGCCACCAGGGCGGTGGCGGCCTGCCGGCAGGCCGCCCAGCGCCTGCGCGAGCAGGAGGCGCTGGTCGCGGCGGCGGCGATGCTCGACGACGCGCTGGCGATCGCGCAGGTCGCCGGCACGCCGGCCGAGGATGTGGCCGAGCTGCGGGTGATGCGCGGCACCCTGCGCGGGGTCACCGGCGACCCCGAGGGAGCGATCGCCGACCTGGAGGCGGCGACCGGCTCGAAGCGCGTGTCGATCCGCGCCCACGCCCACCTCGAGCTGAGCAACCTGCACGGCACGCTGAGCGACTACGGCCGCGCCGCGTCGCTCGCCGAGCGGGCGCTGGCGGAGGCGCGCAGCGCCCGCAGCCCGAACCTGCTCGCCCGCGCGCTGCGCGCCAAGGCGCTGGAGCCGTTCGTGGCCGGCAACCTGGTCGCGACCGCCAGCCTGCTGGAGGAGGCGCTGGCGCTGTGCGGCGACGACCAGTCCGGGCTGGCGATCGACCTGCGCTCGACGCTGCTGCCGGTGCGGCTGTACCTGGCGACCCCGCTCGACGAGCTGTCGGGCCAGGCGCACGAGCTGGCCACGACCGCGCGGGCCGACGGCCGCCGCAACGCCGAGGCCGGCGCCAACTGGGTGCTCGGCGAGGTCCACGCCCTCCAGGGCGACCTGGACGCCGCCGAGCGCCATTTCACCGTGGCCGACCAGCAGCGCCGCGACATCGGGCTGACCTCGGCCCGGGTCTGGTCGCTGCTCGGCCTGGCGCGGGTTGCGGTCGCGCGCGGCGACGCGGGCCGCGCTCGCCGGCTCGCCGAGGAGGCGATCGCGGTGACCAGCCGGCGCGACGGCGTCGCCGAGCCGGACACCTTCCTGCACCTCGCCGACGCGAGCCTGCTCGACCGCGACCTCGACGGCGCCAGAGCCGCCCTTGACCGCGCCCGTGCCAGCCTCCAGCCTGACGACGTGGTGACCCATGCCGAGTTGGAGCGCGTCCAGGCGCGGCTGGCGACCGCCGAGGGCGACCATGACGGCGCCACGCGGCTGCTGCGCCGGTCGCTGGCCACGCTCGACGAGACCGACTACCGGCTGGAGCGGCTGCGTACCTGCGTGGAGCTGGTCCCGGCGCTGCGGCGGGCCGGCCGTGCCGGCGAGGCCGACCAGCTGTCCGGCCAGGTGCTGGAGCGGGCGCAGGCGATCGGCGCGCACGCGCTGACGCTCGAGCTCGAGCGGACCGGGCGATGAGCCGCCGCCCGCAGGCCGACCCCGAGACGCTGCTGCGCACGCTGCGCGGCAGCCTGGTGTTCGGCGGCGGCTCCCCCGAGGCGTTGGCGACGCTGGTGTCGCGCGCGACGCCGCTGTCGTACCCGGCCGGCGCGTTCCTGTTCCGCCAGGGCGAGCCGGCCGCGCACGTGTTCGTGCTCACCAAGGGCGAGGTGGCGGTCGTCTCCCCCGCCAGGGGCGGGGCAGAGCAGGTGCACGGCATCGTCGGCCGCGGCGAGCTGCTCGGCGAGCTCGCCCTGCTCGCCAACGGCCGGCGCACCGCCGGTGCGCGCACGACCTCCGACACGATCGCCTGGGCGATCGGCCGCGAGGCCTTCTGGGCCTTCCTCGACGAGACCCCGTCGGGGTCCTCGGCGCTGCTGCGACAGGTCGCCGAGCGATTGGCGTCCCGCGAGGCGCTGATCGACGACCTGCTCTCGCTCGACGTCAAGGGGCGGCTGGCCAAGACCCTGCTCGGGCTTGCCGACCGGCACGGCAGCGCGACCTCCGAAGGGGTCACCGTGATCAACGTGCGGCTCACCCACCGCGACCTGGCCGGGATGGTCGGCGCCAGCCGCGAGAACGTCAGCCGCGCGCTCGCCGCCTTCCGCAAGCGCGGGCTGGTCCACTACGACACCTCGGCGATCCGGCTGATCGACGCCGAGGGCCTGCGCCGCCTCACCTGAGGCGCCC
>JBEDUQ010000244.1:0-3872 GCA_040414855.1 Actinomycetota bacterium | reverse complement strand
CCGACGGGTCGCTCGGGCTCGCCCTGAGCATCGTGCTGGCGGCCACCGCCTGCCTGTATCTGCTGGCGGCACGCACTGGCCGCCGCCGGGACCGGCGCGGCCGGGCTTGGCCACGGCAGCGCGCCGCAGCGTTCCTCGCTGGCCTGGGCGTGCTCGCCGTCGACCTGTATTCGGGCCTCGGCGCTCAGGCCGACGTGCGCCTGTCGGCGCACATGGTCCAGCACATGGTCATGTGGGTCGTGGTCGCCCCGCTGCTGTGCGCGGGAACACCCCTCCGCCTGGCGTTCTTCGCCCTGGGACGCGACGAGCGCCGGGCGCTGGCGCGCTGGTTGCATGCCCCCGCGATCGCCCTTCTCACCAGCCCGGCCGGTTCGGTGGCCGTCTTCTCTGCGGTCGTGGCGATCACCCACATCCCAGCGGTCTACGACCTCGCCCTGCGCGACCCGGGCCTCCACGCCGGCGAGCACGCGCTGTACCTGATCAGCGCGGTGCTGGTCTGGGCACCGGTGCTCGGTGCCGACCCGCTGCCCCACCGGGTCGGGCCGCCCGGCCGCGCCCTGTGCCTGACCGCGTGCATGCTGGTGATGGTGGCGATCGGCGCCTGGCTGGAGCTGTCGCCCACACCCGTCTACGGTCACTACGTGGCCTCGCTCGGCGCCGGTGCCCTCGGCGACCAGCGCGTCGCCGCTGCGGTAATGGTGCTGGGCTGCCTCCCTGCCTTGGCCGTCCCCGCCCTGCGCCACCTGGCCGCACCACGGCGGGGGCCGCGTGGCATCCGGGCCGAGCGCGTGCCTGCCTGAACGGACCGGGCTCTAGCGGGTGACCCAGGCTTCGGGGTCGTCGGCCAGCCGGTCGACGTCGCCCGGCAGGGTCCCGCCGGCCACGTCGGCCACGCTGACCTGCTCGAGCACGCTGCGCAGGTTCTTGCGCACCGCGATCCACACCCGCGGCAGGGCCTCGGCTGATCCGCGATACGCGCACTCTTCCGGGGGCTCGCCGCGCACGGTCGCCAGCGGCCCTTCGACCGCCCGCACGATGTCGGCGATCGAGATCTCCTCGGCGTCGCGAGCAAGCCGGAAGCCGCCCTCAGCTCCCCGGTGGCTGCGCACGATTCCGGCGTGGCGCAGCTCGGTCAGGATGTTCTCCAGGAAGTTGAGCGGGATCGTCTGAGCCGCGGCGAGACGCTCGGCCTTGATCGGACGCTCATCAGTGGCCGCGGCGAGTTCGACCGCTGCCCGTACCGCGTAGTCGACCTTAGCCGTGATCCTCATCGTGCCTGGCGCCAATACTCACCATATCAATCGACTTTATCGAGTCGATCACCCGGCGACCGCGTTCGGGTGCCGTTTCGAGGGGCCGTGTCATCTTTCTCTGCTCAGAGCAGAGTTTTCTGACACAGCCCCGGCGGATCCCCAGGCCACGGTGGAGGAACTGGCCTACGCACACCAAGCCGCCCTGCCCAATGGCTCCAGTTGATCGTGACCTGGCTTGCGGTCAGACTCGGCCTCGATGACGGCGTTGGCTGACCGAACGTCACTGTTGGCCACCAAGCTGCGCGTGCCCTCGCCGCGTCGCCGGCTGGTGGCGCGCGCCCGCATCACCGATCAACTGCGCGGGGACGGAGGCGAGGCGCCGCGGCTGGTCCTGGTCGCGGCACCGGCCGGGTTTGGCAAGACCACGCTTCTGGCGCAATGGCTGGGGGCGGCCGCGGGCGCGCAGGGCAGGGTGGCGTGGCTGGCTCTCGACCCGCGCGACGCCGAGCTCCGAGTGTTTCTGTCCCACCTCGTGGCCGCGATCCAGGCCGCCGAGCCCACGGTGGGTGCCGACGCGCTCGCCCTGCTGGAGGCCGGCGGGACCGTGCCGACTGACGCGGTCCTGGTCAGCCTGATCAACGATCTCGACGTTCTCGCGGGCCCCACGGTGGTGGCGCTCGACGACTACCACGTCATCGATACGGCCGCGGTTCACGAGGCGGTCTCCTTCCTGTTGGACAACCTGCCTCCCCAGGTCACGCTGGCCATGACCACGCGGGCCGACCCGCCGCTGGCGCTGTCGCGCCTGCGTGCGCGCGGCGAGCTCGTGGAGGTGCGGGCGGCCGACCTGCGGTTCACGGCCGAGGAAGCGGAGGTGTTCCTCAACGAGGTGATGGGGCTGGGGCTCGAGCCGGCACTCGTGGCCGCGCTCGAGGCCCGCACCGAGGGGTGGGCGGCCGGGCTGCAGCTCGCCGCGCTGTCGGCCCGATCCCGGGACGACGTCGCCGAGTTCGTCGAGGCGTTCTCGGGCAGCCACCGGTTCGTCCTGGACTACCTCGTTGAGGAGGTTCTCGGCGCACAGCCGGACGACGTACGGGCGTTTCTTCTGCACACCTCCGTCCTCGATCAGATGACCGGCAGCCTCTGCGATGCCCTGGTCGGTGGCTCGGACGGTCAGTCGATGCTGGAGAGCCTCGAGCGCGCGAATCTGTTCGTGGTCGCGCTCGACGACCAGCGTCGGTGGTATCGCTACCACCACCTGTTCGCCGACGCACTGCGGGCCCGCCTGGCCGACCGGTATCCCGACCGGGTCGGCGAACTGCACGCCGCGGCCAGCCGATGGCTGGCCGAGAACGGACTGCCGGGCGCTGCCGTAGGCCACGCGATCGCCAGTGGTGACCGCGAACGCACCGCCGATCTGGTCGAGCTCTCCCTGGCCGACCTGCGCCGCCGGCGCCAGGACCGCATCCTGCGCGACTGGCTGGTCGCGCTGCCCGACGAGGTCGTGCGTCGCCGACCGCTGCTCGCCACCTACATGGGGTGGAGCCGGCTGTCGGAGGGCGACTTCGACGGGGTGGAAGCGTGGCTCGACGCCGCCGAGGCCGGCCTCGACGCAGTGCCGGCATTGACGATCGCCACGGCGGGCTCGCTGTCGCAGGCCGCCACGGACCGGGAGAATGAGATTCGCTCCCTCCCGGCGTTGATCGCGGTCTATCGCGCCTCGGTCGCCCAGGCCCGGGGCGACGTCGACGGCACGGTCGCGCACGCCCGCCGGGCACTCGCCCTGGCCCGGCCGGAGGACCACTTCTCGCGCGGTGCCGCCGCCGGCTTCATCGGGCTGGCGGCCTGGGCCGCCGGCGACCTCGCCACCGCGGTGGATACGTTCACCGAGGCGGTGGCCAGCCTGCACGCAGCCGGTCTGGTCGCCGACGAGCTGGGCGCGAGCGTGGTGCTGGCCAACATGTGGCTGGCGCGCGGACGTCCGGGGCAGGCGCGCCAGCTCTACGAGCGCGCGCTGGCGGCGGCCGAGGCCCACACCGGTCCGGTGCTCTCCACCACCGGGGACCTGCACGTCGGCCTCGCGGACATCCTGCGCGAGCAGGGCGACCTCGACGCGGCGGCGGAGCACCTCGAGATCGCCCGCGAGCTGGGCGACCGGGCGTCGCTGCTGGAGAACCGCCACCGCTGGTACACCGCCACGGCCGCCCTCCTCCGCGCGCAGGGCGACCTCGACGGAGCCATCGCGATGCTCGACCAGGCCGAGCCGCTCTTCCTGCCCGGCTACTTCCCGGACGTCCGGCCGATCGCCGCGACCAGGGCGCGGGTGCGAATCGTCCAGGGCCGCCTCGATGACGCGCGGGCGTGGGCGCGCGAGCGCGGGGTCGGCCCGAGCGATCCGCCGAGCTACGCGGCCGAGTACGACCAGCTCACCTTGGCCCGGCTGCTCGTCGCCGAGGGTCGCGCGCGCGAGGCGCTCGCCGTGGTTGACCGGGTGCTGGACGCCGCGCAGGCGGCGAGCCGCGACGGCAGCCTGATCGAGGCGCGCCTGGTGCGGGCGCTCGCCCACCATGCCGGCGGCCACCCGGACGCGGCGACGGCCGACCTGGCGGCCGCCCTCAC
>JBEDUQ010000243.1:0-3981 GCA_040414855.1 Actinomycetota bacterium | reverse complement strand
GGTCCTCGCGGGTGGTCTCGGCGGGGATGCCCGGCACGCCCACCGAGTGGGTCAGCACGTGGCGCACGGTGGCGGCCTGCTTGCCGTGGGCGCCGAACTCGGGCCACAGCTCCACCACCGGGGTGTCATCGCCGAACAGGCCGCGCTCCACCAGCAGATGGGCGATGGTCGAGGTCGCCCCCTTGCCGACGGAGTAGCAGTAGAAGGGCGTGTCGGCGGTGACCGGGCGGCCGCTGGCCGGGTCGGCGACGCCGGCGACGGCGTCGACCACCTGCTCGCCACCCCGGTAGACCGCCACCTGGAGACCACGCTCGGCCCCGGAGTCGACCAGCTCGTCGATGGTCGCCTGCACCTGCTTCTGAAGGTCGTCCACGGTCGCTCCCTCCCTGCCGCTGATTAGGCGGCCTCGGTGCGGTCGCACTCGTCCTCGGGCTCCTCGGCGGCCCGGCGCTCGGGCCGCAGCACCGTCACGGCTACGGCGATGGCGGCGACCACCAGGACCGCCGCGATCAGGAACGCCAGCCGGTAACCACCGGTCAGCGCGGCGGCGGCGGTCTGGCCAGCGCTGGCCAGGTGCTCGCTGCGGGTGGCCGACAGGGTGGCCAGCACCGCCAGGCCGAGCGCCGCGCCGACCTGGGTGGTGGTGTTGACCAGGCCGGAGGCCAGGCCCGCGTCGTTCGAGGTGGCGCCGGACATCGCCAGCGACGCCAGCGCCGGGAAGGCCACGCCGATGCCGACGCCCATCAGCAGCATCGCCGGTAGAACGTCGGTCAGGTAGTGGCCGGCGACCGGCGCCCGCGCGACCAGGGCGAGGCCGGCGGCGATCAGCACCAGGCCCGGGACCAGCACGGTCCGGGCGCCGAACCGCATGGCCAGCCGCTCGGAGTAGCGCAGCGACAGGGCCGCGATCACCAGGGTGACCGGCAGGAAGGCAAGGCCGGTCCGCAGGGAGTCGTAGCCGAGCACCCGCTGCAGGTACAGCACGCCGAGGAAGAACATCCCGAACATCCCGGCTACGGTGAGCGCCTGGATCAGGTTGGCGCCGGAGACCGCGGGCGAGCGGAAGATCCGCAGCGGCACCAGCGGGTTGCGGGCGGTGGCCTCGCGCGCCACGAAGCCCGCCAGCAGCGCCAGCGCGAGGCCGCCGAGCACCAGCGTGCGTCCGGCGCTCCAGCCGTACCTGGCGGCCGGCTCGACGATGGTGTAGACGCCGAGCATGAGCGAGCCGGTGATCAGCGCCGCGCCCGGTGCGTCGGTGCCGCGCCCGAAGCCGATGCCCCGGTCGCGTGGCAGCAGCCGCGGCGCGAGCGCGGCCATGGCGGCGCCGATCGGCAGGTTGATGAAGAAGATCCAGTGCCAGCTCAGGCTCTGGGTCAGCACGCCGCCGGCGAGCAGGCCGACGGAGCCGCCGGCGGCGGCCACGAAGCTGTAGATGCCAATCGCCTTGGCCTGCTCGCGGGGCTCGGGAAACATGGTCACGATCATCCCGAGAATGACCGCCGAGGTCAGCGCGCCGCCGACGCCCTGGACGAAGCGGGCGGCGATCAGCAGCTCCTGGCTCTGCGCAAGGCCGCACAGCAGCGAAGCGCCGGTGAACACGCCCAGGCCGACCAGGAAGACCCGCCGGCGCGAGACCAGGTCGCCCAGCCGCCCGGCCAGCAGCAACAGCCCACCGAAGGCGATCAGGTAGGCGTTGACGACCCAGGCCAGGCTCGACTGCGAGAAGCCCAGGTCGCTCTGAATAGAGGGGAGCGCCACGTTGACCACGGTGGCGTCCAGGACGATCATCAGCATGCCGACGCAGAGCACCAGCAGCGCGATCCAGCGGGAGCGGTCGTCCTGCGTCGCCGGCCGGCGGCCCTGGCCGGTCATCCGCACTGTCGTGTCCATGGGGGATCCTTCCTGCTCGAATGCGATCCACCCGTGCAGACCAGCGCCACGGCGAAAACTCATCGGTCCCGGCGCGATGAGTTTTCGGCGACCGGCTGGTCTGTACGACAGAGAGGAGATGGAACCCACGTGACCGCGACTGACGACCCCGTCGGCGAGGACTTCCTGCGCCAGGCCGACCCCTACCGCCGCGAGCTGCTGGCGCACTGCTACCGCATGGTCGGGTCGGTCCACGACGCCGAGGACCTGGTCCAGGAGACGATGCTGCGCGCCTGGAGGGGCTACGACCGCTTCGAGGGGCGCTCCTCGCTGCGGACCTGGCTCTACCGGATCGCCACCAGCGCCTGCCTGACCTCGCTGGAGAGCCGCGGCCGCCGGCCGCTGCCCACCGGGCTCGGCGGGCCCGCCTCGGACCCCGAGGCGCCGCTGGTCGAACGGCGCGAGATCCCGTGGCTGGAGCCCATCCCCGACGCCATGGTCAGCGCCGAGGACGGCGACCCCGCCGCGATCGTGACCCGGCGCGAGAGCATCCGCCTCGCGCTGATCGCCGCCCTCCAGCACCTGCCGCCGCGGCAGCGGGCCGCACTGATCCTCCACGACGTACTGAGGTGGCGGGCGGCCGAGGTCGCCGAGCTACTCGACAGCTCCCCGGCCGCGGTCAACAGCATGCTGCAGCGCGCCCGCGCCCAGATCGACCAGGTGGCGCCCACCCAGGACGAGGTGGCCGAGCCGGAACAGGCTGAGCTGCGTGAGCTGCTGGACCGCTACGTCACCGCCTTCCAGGACTACGACGTGGCCGCGATCGTGGAGCTGTTCACCAAGGACGCGGTCTGGGAGATGCCGCCGTTCGACGGGTGGTGGCAGGGGGGCGACAGCATCGGCCGGCTGATCGTGAGCAACTGCCCGGCCAGCGGCGCCGGCGACATGCTGCTGGTGCCGACCAGGGCCAACGGGCAGCCGGCGTTCGGCCTCTACATGCGCCGGCCGGACGGCGGCCACGACGCCTTCCAGCTGCACGTGCTCAGCGTCGGCCCCGGTGGCGTCTCGCACGCGGCGGTCTTCTTCGACCTCAGCCTGTTCGACAAGTTCGGCCTCCCGCGGACCCAGCCCGCCCAGCCGCGGGCGGGCGGCTGAGCGGCCGGGCCGATGGCCGACGAGCGCGCCACCGCACCGCCGAGCAGCGGCGTGGCGTTGCTGGAGCGCGCGGTCGGCTACACCCTGGGCAGCCTGCACCTGGTCACGCCGGCGGCGATGTCGCGGCCGACCCCCTGCCGGGCCTGGGACCTGGAGGCCCTGCTCGCCCACATGGAGGACGCGCTGATCGCCCTCCAGGAGGCGGTCGACCTGGCGTTCGTCGACGTGGCGTTCGTCGACCTGGACTGCCCCGAGCCCGACGGCGGGGCGGTCGGTGGCCGCGACCCGGTCGCCCGCCTGCGGGACCGCGCCTGCCGGCTGCTCGGCGCCTGGGCACGGGCCGACGGCCGCCAGCCCATCTCGATCGGTGGCCGCCGGCTGCCCGTCAGTGTCCTGACCAGCGCCGGCGCCATTGAGATCGCAGTCCACGGCTGGGACGTCGCCGAGGCCTGCGGCCATCGCCGGCCGATCCCGCCGGCCATGGCCACCGAGCTGCTGCTGATCGCACCGCTGCTGGTCGCCGACGCCGACCGTGGCGTGCGCTTCGCCGCGCCCGCGGATCCGCCGCCATCGGCCAGCCCCAGCGACCAGCTGATCGCCTACCTCGGCCGAGACGTGTAGGTCCCGGAGTCGTCGTTCCCAGGTGCCTGAAGTCGCTAACGGCGCAAGAGCGCAATTGGTTCGATATCCAGCGCAAACGGCTCGGTCAGCCGCAACGAATTGCCCGCGCTGGCGTGAGCATGCTCGGCATACGTGCGCCCCGCTGACCGGTACAGCCAGAGCTCGGGAGGCTGTGGGACCTCGAGCTCCACACGGAGGAACCACGGAATGCCCGCGGCCGCATAGAGCTGGGGCTTGATCAGCCGGTCCGTCGTAGTCGTCGACGGAGAAACGACCTCGGCGACGAGAACAACGTCTTCAGGTTGATAGACCGCGGTCGCTCCCAGACGGCGGCTG
>JBEDUQ010000242.1:0-15742 GCA_040414855.1 Actinomycetota bacterium | reverse complement strand
TGCTGGTCGCTGGGGCGGGCTCCGCCATGGCGGCCAGCTCGCACGCGGCGCCGGCGGGCCGCGCCGCCAGATCCACGGACGGCGGCAGGGCGGCCGACGAGCGGCCGAGGTCGGGCGATCGGGGCGTTTCCCCGGCGGTCCCGCTGGTGTTCGCGGGCATCGTGATCCTGGCGGCGAGTGGACCCTGGCTTCCGCCCCGCTCGCGGTACGTCTACTACCAAGTGGACCGCCGCTGGTAGGCGGCGGCGGGTGGTAAGCGAGCGAGCGGCCCGCTTGGGGGGCGGGGCCGCCAGACGGCCGGCCGCCGACCTCGTGGTGGCGAGGGGTCCGGCGGCCGGCCGAGTCAGTCGTTGGGACGCTGGGTCCAGCTGAACAGCGACAGGCCGCCGTCGATCGGGACGTTCGCGCCGGTGACGTACCCCGACCAGGCGTCGCTCAACAGCACCAGGGCGAGCTTGGCGATGTCGTCGGGCTCGCCGGGCTCTCCGAGCGGGATGCGCGGCTGGGTCCACTCGTATTTCTCCCGCTGCGCCGGGCTGTCCTGGTCGACGGCGGTGCGGATCCATCCCGGCGAGATCGCGTTCACCCGGATGCCGTGCCAGCCCAGCTCGTAGGCCAGCTCGCGGCAGACCATCGCGACCCCGGCCTTGCTGGCGCTGTAGTGCGGCCGCCTGGCGACGAAGGTGTCGTGCAGCGAGGAGATGAACAGGATGGTGCCGCGCATGCGCCGCTCGACCAGCTCGCTGACCAGCCGCTTGGTGAAGAACAGCGGCCCCCGCAGGTTGGTCTGGAGCACCAGGTCGAAGGCGGGCTCCTCGAGGTCGAGGAAGCTGTGCTCGGTGCTGATGCCGAGGTTGTTGACGATCAGGTCCACCGGACCGTCGGCGAGCACCGCCTCGGCCAGGGCGGTCACGTCAGCCCTGGCGACGTTGCCGGTGACGCGGTTGCAGCCCTGGCAGCCGTTGAAGGCCTGCTCGAGCGCCTCGTGGTCGTTGTCGACCGCCACCACCCGCGCCTCGGCCATCAGCAGCCGGCGCGCGATCGCCAGGCCGATCCCGCGGGCCGCGCCGGTAACGACCGCCCGGCGGCCCTTGAGGTCGCCCGGGAGCGGGCCTGGGTCCCCCTCGTCGATGCCGGCCCGCTCGCTCACCAGCCTGCCCGGCGCCGCAGCTCGTTGGGGTCGAGCAGCTCGATCGTCCAGCCGACCAGGCGCACGTGGCCGCGCTTCTCCAGCGAGCGCAGCGCGATGTTCACGCTCTGGCGCGAGCCGCCGACCATGTTGGCCAGCTCGGTCTGGGTCACCCGGCGGGTGCGCAGCCGGCCGGCGTCCTTCCTGGTGGCGCCGTCGGCCGGCCCGTCCGGTGTCTCGGCCAGCTCCAGCAGCCTGCGCGCCAGCCGGCCCGGAAGGTCGAGGAACACCAGCTCGGTGGCGAGCAGGTCGGCGCGCCGGATCAGCTCGCCCAGCGCCTTCAGCACCTGGTCGACGACCTGCGAGTCCGACCGCAGCAGCCGGATCAGCTCCTCCCTGGTCACCACCACCAGGGTGGCGCGCTCGACCGCCTCCGCGGTCGCCGACCGCGGCCCGCCGTCGAGCAGGGCGACCTCGCCGAAGACCGCGGGGCGCCAGTGCCGCGCCAGCTCGACCACCTCGCCCTGGGCGGAGCGGACCACCAGCTTGACCGACCCCTCGGCGATCGCGAACAGCCGGTCGCCCGGTTCGTCCTGGACGAAGATCGTCTGTGCCTTCTCCACCACCCGGACCATCGTGCGCTCGGCCACCTCGGCCAGCGTCGACGCCTGGAGCACGCCGAAGAGATCGGTCTCCGCCAGGAGCTCGGCGATCTGTCGGGGGGTCACTCGCCTTCCCGCCTCATGCCCAACCTCCTCGAGCCAGCCATCTCGGCGACGGCACGCGCCGCCTGGGCGGCCGTGCCGCTCGACCCGAGGACACCGCGCCGGGAGCATGCCAGGTTCTCCCAGCTCGGCGGTCCGGGCCGCCGAAGACCACCAGCCAGCCCCCGCTGGCGGACCGGCGATGAACGCAGCGATGCGATCGAAAGGGATAAAGCTAGCTTATTCCATCGTCGTTGCCGGCCCAAGCGTCGAGCTGCCGCTGGTTGCGCGCCTCGGACTGCTTGACGAGACGGATCTGGCGCTGGCCGAGGAGCAGGATCACGGCGAACAGCAGCACGCCGACGCCGATGCCGCCAAGCAGCGCGCCGAGGTGGAGGCCCGTGCTGATGGTGACGGGGAGTGCGACCAGCAGCAGCCAGACCGCGGTCGCCCCGGCGCTGATCATGACGGCGTTGGGGAGGGTCCGGGCGCGAAGGCGCTGCTCTGCGGAGCGGGCGAGCATCACCGCCGCCCGCGCCTCGGCCGGGTCGTCGACCGCCTGGCCACTGGCGACCGCGCGGGCGATGCGGCGTTTCGCCTCCTGGTCCAACTGCGCGTTGCTCACACCAGCATCATGCCGTTGGTTGCCGGAGCTGGCCAGGGATTAGCTCAGCTCGAGGTCCTCCCGGCGGCGACGAAGGTGGTGAAGTTGAACTTCAGGTCCTGGATCCGTCGTTCCAGCACCCGCAGCCCGAACAGCTCGGCGCACCGCTCGGCCGCGATCACCGCGGTGTTCACCGGCAGCTCGCCGGCGCCGAGCATGCGGGCGGCCTCGGCGGTGTCGGCCTCCTCGGTGACCAGAGTGGTCGGGAAGTTGTGGCGCAGCCACATCCGGCACTGCCGGATCGCCTGCTGGTGCGATGCGATCCGGTCGATCCGCTCGCGGCCGTCGAGGTCGGGGTGGATGAGCAGGGTGTGGTTGACGTCGATCTCGAAGAGGTCGACCACCCGGAAACGGTGCGCCGCCATGGCGTAGACGCTCTCGTAGACGACCCCGCCGTTGGAGTTCTCGAGCGCGAAGATGCCGTAGTCGACCTCGCCCCGCTCGACCGCCGACAGCACGCCCTCGGTGCTGAGCAGCTCGATGATCTCGACCTCGCCGAGCTCGTTGTCGCGCGCGTATTCGAGCGCCGCCTCCTCGGAGAAGGAGCCGCGGATGCCCATCACGCCGATCTTGTTGAGGTCACCCACGGTGCCCCTCCTCGACGGAGGCCGCGAAGCTGGCGAGCTCGGCGGCGAGCTGTGCTGGTCGTTGCAAGGGGATGTCGTGCATGGCGTCCTCGAACCAGGTCACGCGGGCGTCGGGCGCCAGCCGGGCCGCCCGGTCGACCGCTTCGCGCCTGGCGGCGGCGACACCGCCACCGGCGGGGCACAGCAGAACCGGGCGGGCGACGCCGGCGAGCAGCCGCGACGGCCGCTGGTCGTACAGTGCGTCGATCACCTGCATGTGGTTGTCGAACTGGAAGCGTGCCCGCGCGGTGCCGTCCTGGTCGACCTCGACCCCGGCGCGCAGGAAGCCCTGGACCCACGGCTCGTGCGGGTCGACCCCCGGCGGCAGCCAGCGGCCGGCCTCGCCGAGCCAGCTCGTCAGCGGCACCGCGAACCGCGGCGGCGCCAGGCGCCGGCGGACCGCCTCCCTGCCGCCGCCGATCGCGTCGGCGACGTCGCTGAAGCCTCCGTCGACCAGCGCCAGGCCGGCGACCCCGTCCGGGTGCCCGGCCGCGTACTGGAGGGCGACGTTGGCGCCCCAGGAGTGCCCGACCAGCAGCGGCCGCTCGACCTCCAGGTCAGCGAGCGCGCCGGCCAGGTCCCTGGTCACCGTCTCGAAGTCATAGCCGGACCCGGGCTGCTCGGACTCGCCGTGGCCGCGCTGGTCGAGCGCCACCACCCGGGCGCCACCGGCGGCCAGTCGCGGCGCGACCCCGTCCCAGATGCGGGCGTTGGAGCTGAGCCCGTGCAGCAGGACGAACGGCGCTCGGGGCGCGGCGGCCGTGGGTGCGGCCGGGACCGGCGCCCACTCGCGGGCGTGCAGGGCGATGCCGTCGCCGTGGACCTCACGATCGGTCAGGGTGGCCGGCAGCGTCTCGCGAGTTCCGCTCATCGCTTGAGGTCCGCCCGGTCGACCAGGACGGCGCGCTCGATGCGGCCGCCGGCGGCCTCCAGCCGGAACAGCGAGCCGGTGCGGAACCTCGGCATGCCGTTGAGCAGGCCGGCCGCGAGCAGATACATCGGGATCAGGTCGCCGTGACTGACGGCGACCACGGCGCCCCCCGCGTTGGCGCGGACCGCGGCGTCGACGAAGCCGGCGAGGTCGGGGCCGTCGTAGCCCAGCCGGTCGTCGGACTCGACCGCCACCCCGAGCGCGCCGGCGAGCGGCTCGGCGGTCTCGACGCAGCGCAGCCATGGGCTCGCCGCCACCACCGCGGGCCGCTCGGGCGCCAGCGCATGGGCCAGCCGGTCCGCCTGGCGCCGGCCGCGGTCGACCAGCGGGCGGTCCCGGTCCGCGCCGGTCCACAGCTCGCGGTCGGCGGCCTTGGCGTGCCGGACCAGGAAGATGGTGGTGATGGTTGCCATGGCCGCCAGTCTGTCGTTCCGGGACCGCGGCCGGCAACCCGAGCCGGCGGCGGCGACGCGGCCTTCAGGCGGCGGCGTGGCGTGCGGGCGACTGCGGCGCCGCATCCGGGCGGCGCCCGTCCAGCTGCCATAGGATCGGGGCGTGGCCGATCTCGTGCTTGGACCGATGCTCCGCTTCGCCGGCGAGCGGCAGGCGACCATCTGGGTCGAGGTCGACCGCCCCGCCGAGGTCGAGGTGCTCGGTCACGCCGCGCGCACCTTCGAGGTCGGCGGCCACCACTACGCGCTGGTGGTGATCGACGGGCTCCAGCCCGGGTCGACCACGCCGTACACGGTCGCGCTCGACGGCGAGCCGGTCTGGCCGCCGGCCGCCTCCGAGCTTCCGCCGAGTGTGATCCGCACGACCGGCGGCGACGGCGGGCGGGCGCGGATCGCCTTCGGCTCGTGCCGGCTGCTGCGGCCGAACCAGCCGCCGTGGGACCTGCCGCGCTCCCGGGACCGCCGCGGGCGCGGGCCCGACGCGCTCCGCGCGCTGGCGCTGCGCCTCTCCCGCGGCGCCCCGGAGGACCTGCCGGACCTGCTCCTGCTGCTCGGCGACCAGGTCTACGCGGACTCGGTGTCGCCGGCGACCAGCGCGATGATCGCCGCCCGCCGCGACCTCTCGGTCCCGCCCGGCCCCGAGGTCGCCGACTACGAGGAGTACTGCCAGCTCTACCGAGAGTCGTGGTCGGAGCCGGCCGTCCGCTGGCTGCTCTCGACGGTGCCGACCGGCATGATCTTCGACGACCACGATATTCACGATGACTGGAACACCTCCGCGGCGTGGCTGGAGCGGATGCGCGCGCTGTCGTGGTGGCCGGAGCGGATCACCGGCGGGCTGGCGAGCTACCTGGTCTACCAGCACCTCGGCAACCTCTCGCCGGCCGAGCTGGACGCCGACCCGGTCTGGGCCGCTGCGCGCCGGGCCGGCGACGCCACCGAAGTGGTGCGCGCGGCGGCGGCCGAGGCCGACCGCGACCGCGGGAGCCGGCGCTGGAGCTTCCGCCGCGACCTCGGCCGGACGCGCGTGGTGGTGATCGACTCACGCGGCGGCCGGGTGCTCGACCCTGGCCGCAGGGCGATGCTGGACGAGCGCGGCTGGAGCTGGGTCGAGGAGCAGGTCACCGGCGGCGTCGACCATCTGGTGCTGGCGACCACGCTGCCGTTCGCGCTGCCGCGCGGCGCCCACCATCTCGAGGCCTGGAACGAGGCGGTCTGCGACGGGGCCTGGGGCGCAGCGGCCGCGCGGGCGGGGGAGCGGCTGCGCCAGGCGATCGACATGGAGCACTGGGCGGCCTTTCACCGCTCGTTCGCGCGGCTCGGCGGGCTGGTCGCCGAGGTCGCCGCCGGCCGGCGAGGCCCGGCGCCGGCCTCGGTCGTGCTGCTGTCGGGTGACGTCCACTACGCCTACCTCGCCAGGCTGCGCACCCGGGTCGCCGCCGATTCGGCCATCTGGCAGGTGGTGTGCTCGCCGATGCGCAACCAGCTCGAGCCGTGGCTGCGGGTGGCGAGCCGGCTCGCGTTCACGGCGCCGATGGCGGTGGCGACGGCGGCGCTGGCGCGCCTGGCCGGCGTCCGCCGCGAGGCGATCGACTGGCGCGTGCTGCGCGGTCCCCGCTTCGACAACCAGATCGGCGAGCTCGACCTCGACGGCAGGGCGGCGCGGGTCCGCATCGATGCGCCGGTTCGCCCGGACGGGCTGGAGCCGCTGCTGGAACACGAACTGGCGGCCCGGCCTTGAGCCATCTTCGGGTTGTCACCTGGAACCTCCAGAACTGCCTCGGCCGGGACCCCGGCTCGGGCACGGACCTCGCCGGGGCGGTTGCGATGCTGCGCTCGATCGACGCCGACCTGGTGGCGCTTCAGGAGGTCGACCGCGAGCAGGACCGGAGCGGCGGCGCCGACCAGGCCGCCGAGCTGGCGAGGGCGCTCGGGATGCGCGGCTGGTACGCGCCGGCGCTGCTCGGTCCGACGAGCCGCAGGGAGGAATGGCGCGCCGCGGCCGGGACCGACCCGGGCGGTCCGGCCTACGGGGTCGCGCTGCTGTCCCGGCTGGAGGTCGAGACGGTCACCCCCGTCCAGCTGCCGCGCCCGGAACGGCGCGGCGAGCCGCGGGTCGCGCTGGTCGCCGGCGTCCGCGCCGGCGAGTCGCGGCTGACCGTGGCCAGCACCCACCTGAGCTTCATCAAGACCGACGCGGCGGTCCAGCTCCGCTGGCTCGAGCGGCGGCTGGAGGCCGAGCCGGCGCCGCGGCTGCTGCTCGGCGACCTCAACCTGTGGCTGTCGCTGGTGCGGCTGGTCTCGGGGCGCCGCTGGAGGTCGCTGGCCTTCGGGCCGACCCACCCGAACCCGCCGCCAGGCACGGTCGGGCATTCGGTGCGGATCGACCACGTCCTCGGCAGCGACGGCGGGGGAGCGGTCGTCAGGGCGCTGCGGACGCGGATCGCCGCCGGTCCGGTCTCCGACCACCGCGCGCTGATCGCCGACCTGGACACGGCGCGCGGCTGACGGCGGCGTCGGGTGGCGGGGCCGCCGTGCTCCGCGGGCCGCGGCGCCGTGGGGCTACGCGGCCGGGCGGTCGAACCAGCCCTGGTAGCTCTGGGCGAAGAACAGGTCGCCTGAGACCTTGAGCTTGCCGGTCATGAACAGCTGGACGCCGTTCGCCTTGCCGGTGATCAGCCGCAGGAAGTCGGGCAGCCCCGTCCGGATGGTGACCCGGGGGCTCTCGGCGGTCCCGCGCTCGACCTGGCAGCGTCCGTCGGCGATCCGCATCGCGTACTCGTGCGCGCCGTCGGGCGCGGTGATCTCGTACTGGATGGTCGCCTGCTGGCCGCCGGCCTTGGACGGATTGAAGGCGTTCGACATGCCCTCGAACACGCCGTCGAGGAACCGGGCCGGGCCGCCCTCCTGCGCGGCGACGGCCGCGTTGATCTCGTCGTTGGAGTGCTCATCGAGGGCGCTGCTGAGCGAGTTGAAGTCCGAGGCGTCGATCTGACTGCTCATTGAGCTCCTCCCGGGCTCGGGGCCTGCACGTTGTACGAAACGCTTACCAAGAGTAACGCCTCTGCGTCCCGTGCGGATTATCCCTCGTGCGGGAGCCGGGGAGGCTGTCCCGCTCGCGGCCGCCCAGCCGACCGCTCAACCGAAGTCGATGCTCGCGTAGCGGCTCAGCTTGGCGAGCTGGTGCCGCGCGTCGATCACCCTGGTGGTGCCCGACTTGGAGCGCATCGACAGCGACTGGGTGAGCGCGCCCCTGCGGTCGAAGCGCACGCCCCGGACCAGCTCGCCGTCGGTGACCCCGGTCGCGGCGAAGTAGACGTTGTCGCCCTTCACCAGGTCGTCGGTGGTGAGCACCTGCTCCAGGTCGTAGCCCTGCTCGATCGCGGCCCGGCGCTCGTCGTCGTCGCGCGGGTACAGGCGCCCGAACATGACGCCGTCGAGGCACTTCAGCGCGCAGGCGGCGATCACGCCCTCCGGCGTGCCGCCGGTCCCGATCATGACGTCGACGCCGGTACCCTCGCGGGCGGCCATGATCGCGCCGGCCACGTCGCCGTCGGTGATGAACTTGATGCGCGCGCCGGTCTCGCGGATCTGGTCGACCAGCTGCTTGTGCCGCGGCCGGTCGAGAATGCAGACGGTCAGGTCGCGGACGGCGATGCCCTTGGCCTTGGCCACCGCGAGCAGGTTGTCATGCACCGGCGCCAGGAAGTCGACCGCCCCGGCGGCCTCCGGGCCGACCACCAGCTTCTCCATGTAGACGCACGGGCCGGGGTCGAACATCGTGCCCCGCTCGGACAGCGCCACCACCGAGATGGCGTTCGGCATGCCCTTGGCGCTCAGGGTGGTGCCGTCGACCGGGTCGACGGCGATGTCGACCTGGGGGTCGCTGCCGTTGCCGATCTCCTCGCCGTTGTAGAGCATCGGCGCGTTGTCCTTCTCACCCTCGCCGATGACCACGACGCCGGTCATCGACACCGAGCCGAGCACCGCCCGCATGGCGTCGACCGCGGCCTGGTCGACCGCCTCCTTGTCGCCGTAGCCCATCTTGCGGGCGGCGGCCATCGCGGCCGCCTCGGTCACCCGGACCAGCTCGAGGGCCAGGTTGCGGTCGGGAGCCTCTTGACCGGGACGAGTGGCCATCACGCACACCTCCAGATAGCAGCGCGGATCACGACCGTAGCAGGTGAGGTGCCCGAATGCCCCGTGTCGGGCCACCGAAAGCCCTCCAACTGGACGGTTTTTGGGGGTGGCGCAAGGCCCCTGGCGGTCTTACTCTAGCTGGTGGAGGTCCGCGCTCCATCTGCGCGTGGGCGGCTGGACCTCTTTGACAGCTGGGCCCCGGCGCTCCCGATCCCACCCGGACAGCGCCGTGGGCCCGCTGTGTTCTCTGGGTTTCTTCCCGGTTCCCACGCCGGATGCTCGGCGGTTATTGGGTCAGGGGAGGTTGTGGCGGTCTCGAAAGCGTTCGGTGGGGAGCCGCTCGGCGTCGCTCCGCAGCTCCTCGAACCGGGCTCTCGCCTCCGGCTCGGCGTGGAACGACTCGCTCAGCACCACCGCGGCGGTGGACCGCGAGATCACCCGGATCAGCCAGCGTCCCCGACCGGCGCGCGACAGCAGCACCACGTAGGCGTCGGCGGCCTCGCCGCCGGCCTCCTCGACCTCCGGGGTCACCAGCACCTGCTCGGCGACGTCCCGCGGCACCGAGTACTCGCGCGACTCGATCCGTACGTGCAGCCATTCGTCGGTGGACTCGAGCACGCGGATCTCGACGCCCTGGCGCAACGGCGAGGTCGCGGTGACGCGCGCGGCGACCTCGCGTACGACCCCGCTGATCCGCCCGCGCGCCCCCGCCTGGAGGCTGGCCAGCCGGCGGGCGCCGGATGGTGTGTCGGGATTGGCGTCGTGGCTCACAAGAGGCGGACCCGGCACGAAAGCGGCCTGGTCAGCATGCCGAGCACCGGCGACACCGCCAGCTGCGCGAGCAGCGGGTCCAGCGCGGCCTCGGCGTCCATCAGTTCCGCCCAGCAGCTCACCGCCAGCACGTCGCTGCCCTCTCGGAGCAGGATCCCGCCTTCGTAGCCTGGAGCCGAACGTTCGGACGGCCCGATGTCCCTCCCCCAGAGCGCGGCCACCGCCAGCGCCGCCTCTTCCGAGCGCGTGGTCGCACGTAACACCCGAGCGATCACCCTGTCACCTTCCTCGGAACACGGCGACCGCCGACCGCTGTCCGCGGTCACCTACCCCCCTGTGATCGGCCAGGTGGGGGACACCGTCCATGAACCATTCGGGTGGCCCTGGAATGGCGAAAAGGTGCTACGCCGCTGGATCTGCCAGGTTCTCCCCTGACCCATCGGTACAGAGGGTCACCGAATGGAGACCATCCCTTGGAGGGTCGTGGTGACCAGACCCGCGCCAGCCTGGCCTGCCGCGGCCGGGCCTCGCCGTGCCGGCCGGGCCTCGCCCCGGGACCGGGAGGCCTGCCCCGGCCGGTCAGGGGCCGGGCGGGTTGACGTAGAGGTCGCCCCTGGCGACGGTGGTCGGGACCGCGCGCAGCGCCGGCTCGCCCGCCGGCTCCCCGCCGGGCGCGGGCGCGCCGTCGCCGGTCCACGCCTGGCCGGAGCAGGGACGGGCGAAGCCCTCCGGCGCCGCCCGGACCGGGCAGGGGCCGGGAGCGGTCACGAACGCCCGCACGCCGCCCTCCCGGCGGTCGACCACCAGGACCTGGCCGGCGCGCAGCGGCGTCTCGGTGACGGAGGCGTCGGCGAAGCGGGTCACCGGCGCGACCCGCTGCCACGGCGCGCCGGGCCGGCCGCCCTTGACCAGGAACAGCACGCCGGCGCCGAGAATCACCAGCCCGAACAGGATCGCGGTCAGCATCCACGGCAGGCCGAGCTGGCTGCGCAGGATCAGCTTGCGGGCCTTGACGGCCCGTGGTGGCAGGTAGGCGACGCGCTCGGGGCGCTGGTCCTCTGGCACGGACGGCTGGCTCTCCATCTCGAGGTCGGCCCGGGCGTCCGGTTTGACGCCCGCTGGGGCGATCGCCGCCCCCCGGTAGTATCTTCCCAGGTAGGTTCGGGCCGCGCGCCCGGAGGGCGGGTCTTGGACGAGAAAGGGGCCAGCAGGCGGTGACCGAGGGACGGATCCGAGTCGTGGTCGCCAAGCCCGGACTCGACGGGCACGACCGTGGGGCAAAGGTCGTGGCCCGCGCCCTTCGGGACGCCGGCATGGAGGTCATCTACACGGGCCTGCACCAGACGCCCGAGCAGATCGTGGCGGCGGTCCTCCAGGAGGACGCCGATGCCGTCGGGCTCTCGATCCACTCGGGCGCCCACATGACGTTGTTCCCCAGGGTGGTCGAGCTGCTGCGCGAGCGTGATGCCTCGGACATCCTGGTCTTCGGGGGCGGCATCATCCCCCGCGAGGACATCGCCGCGCTCAAGAAGCTTGGCGTGGCGGAGATCTTCACCCCCGGCGCGTCCACCCAGAAGATCGTCGACTGGCTGCGGGCCACGCTGGGCCAGAGGGCCTGAGCGCCGCGGCCGGCCGGCGAGCCTGGCGCCCGCCCGGCCGAGCCGGTGCGCCAGGCGCGCAAACGGCACGCGAGAGCGGACGGAGCGGTAGCGCATGGATTTGTTCGAGCACCAGGCGAAGGAGCTGTTCGCCCGATACGGGGTCGCGATCCCGGCGGGGGCCGTGGCGTGGTCGCCGGAGGAAGCCGAGGCGGTCGCGGCGGAGCTCGGCGGCACCGTGGTCGTGAAGGCGCAGGTGCAGGTCGGCGGGCGCGGCAAGGCCGGCGGGATCCAGCTCGCCAAGGACCCGGCCGAGGCGCGCCGGCACGCCGAGCGGATCATCGGCATGGACATCAAGGGCCATGTTGTCCGCAGGGTGCTGGTCGAGGAGGCGAGCGAGATCGCCTCCGAGCACTACCTGTCGATCCTCCACGACCGTGCGGGCAAGGGCTTCCTGGCGATGGCGTCGTCGCAGGGCGGCATCGAGATCGAGGAGGTCGCCGCCGCCACCCCCGAGGCGATCGTGCGGGTACCGATCAACCCGCTGGTCGGGTTGCGGCCCTACCACGTCAACCAGCTCGTCTACGGCGCCGGCTTCGACGAGCGGGCGCGCAAGGGCACGGCCGAGATCGTCACCAAGCTCTACGACGTGCTGCTCGGGGCCGACTGCACGCTGGTCGAGGTCAACCCGCTGGTGCTCACCTCGGACGGGCAGGTCAAGGCGCTCGACGCCAAGGTCAGCATCGACGACTCCTCGCTGTTCCGGCACCCGGAACTGGAGGCGCTCCGCGACACCTTCGCGGTCGACCCGCAGGAGCAGGCCGCCAAGGAGCGCGGCCTGAACTACGTCAAGCTCGACGGCTGGGTCGGCATCATCGGCAACGGCGCCGGTCTGGTCATGTCCACGCTCGACGTGGTCGCCCAGGCGGGCGGCAAGGCGGCCAACTTCCTCGACGTCGGCGGCGGGGCCTCGGCCGAGACCATGGCCGACGGGCTCGAGGTGATCCTGGCCGACCCCAAGGTCCGCGGCGTGCTGGTCAACATCTTCGGCGGGATCACCAGGGGCGACCTGGTGGCACAGGGGATCCTCGAGGCGCTGGAGCGGCTCGGCCCCAGGGTGCGTGTGCCGCTGGTGGTGCGGCTGGACGGCACCAACGCGAGGGAGGGCAGGGAGCTGCTGGCGCGGTCGACCTCGGACAAGGTGGTCCCGGCCGCGACCATGCTGGAGGCGGCCGCCAAGGCGGTCGAGCTGGCCGGCCCGCCACCCGCCGGGGCGCCGGCCGGCGCCGGGACCGGCGTCAGCCAGGCCACCAGCGAGGCCGGCGGCACCAGCGGGACCGGCGGGAAGGGGCGGTCGTAATGGCGATCCTGGTCGACAACGACACCAGGCTGGTGGTGCAGGGCCTGACCGGCAGGGAGGGCCGCTTCCACGCGCTCCGCAACCGCGACTACGGCACCAACGTGGTCGCCGGCGTCACCCCGGGCAAGGGCAGGCAGGCGGTCGAGGGCATCCCGGTGTTCGACACCGTCGCGGACGCCGTCGCCGAGCAGGGCGCCAACACCTCGCTGATCTTCGTGCCGGCTCGGTTCGCGGTCGACGCGCTCTACGAGGCGGTCGACGCCGGCATCCAGACGATCGTGCACATCACCGAGAACATCCCGGTGCTCGACATGACCCGCGCCTGGAACTACGTGCGCGGGCGCGGCGCGACCCTGGTCGGCCCCAACTGCCCTGGCGTGATCTCGCCGGGCAAGGCCAACGTCGGCATCATCCCGGGCGAGATCACCCACGCCGGCCCGGTCGGGCTGGTGTCGCGCTCGGGCACGCTCACCTACCAGGTGATGTACGAGATGTCGGAGGCGGGGGTCGGCCAGACGACCTGCGTCGGCATCGGCGGCGACCCGGTGGTCGGCTCGAACTTCATCGACGTGCTGCGCCGGTTCGAGGCGGACTCCGAGACCGAGGCGGTGGTGATGATCGGCGAGATCGGCGGCGACGAGGAGGAGCAGGCCGCGGCATTCGTGGCCGAGCACATGACCAAGCCGGTGGTCGCCTACATCGCCGGCTTCGAGGCGCCTCCGGGCAAGCGGATGGGCCACGCCGGCGCGATCATCTCGGGCTCCAGCGGCACCGCCGCGGCCAAGGCCGAGGCACTCGAGGCCGCCGGCGTGCGGGTCGGGCGCAACCCGACCGAGGCCGCCGAGCTGGCGGTCGCCGCCGTCAAGGCAGGCTGAGCGGCTCAGCCGGACGAGGTCGGGGCGGCGGGTGGCCCGCGTGGACGGGCTCCCGCCGGCCTCCGGCGCTCAGTCGGCGATCACCACCGTGCTGAGAATCTTGTCGGCGAAGGTCTGGCGCCGGGCGTCCCAGAGCGGCCAGAGCAGGCCGATCCAGCACGGAAGCGAGTCCAGGTTGTGGAGTATGTCGCGCACGAACGCGAGCCCGCCGCCGATCGGCTGGCCGTTGTCCATGCGCAACAGCTTGAGGCCGAGCGCCCGCTTGCCCCACGACTGGCCGGTCCTGCCCTGCTGGATCCAGCGGTTGTAGATCCAGACGCCGAAGCCGATCAGGTACAGGAGGCTGCTGACGGCTCCCCCGCCGCGGTTGTTGCCGCCCCCGCTGAGCCCGATCGCGATCGCTACCGGCACCGCGACGGCGAGGAAGTCGATCAGGTACGCCCCGACGCGCTGCGGCCAGTTGGCGAGCCGGTGGCCCATGTAGAGGCCGGCCGGCTCGGTGCCGCCGTAGCCGCCGTAGCCGCCGCCCGGCGGAGGTCCATAGGACGGTGGGGGTGGGGGGTAGGACGGCTGGCCCTGGCCAGGGGGGTTCAGGTCCCCAGGACCATATCCTTGCGACATCCGACTGCTCCTTCTGGGGTGGCCGGGGCGCCGTCGCGGCGCCCCGGCGCGTCGGCGCCCTCGCGGCCGCGCTAGGCCTTGGAGGCCTGCTGCTCGGCGATGTCGCCGATCCACGGCAGCTTGTAGTGCCGGCCCTGGAAGCCCTGGACCATCAGCACGATCCAGAGCACCACCCCACCCAGGTACGCCAGCCAGAGCACGACGTTCAGCGGGAAGAAGTCGAGGATCCGGCGCAGGATGGTTACCAACAGCCAGGCGACGCCGAAGAGGATCGACTGCATCGCGTGGAACCGGACCTCGGGCCGGCGGTCGATGGCCAGGAAGATGGCGCCGGTCAGGAAGGTCAGCACGTAGCTGAGCCCCGAGGCGACATTCGAGCTCATGCCACCGGTGCCCGACCCGCTCGGCTGCCAGCCCCCGCCAGGGCCGCCCTGCTGCCCGCGCGGAGGACCGCCGTAGCCCTGGCCCGGAGGGGGACCGCCGTAGCCGCCACCCTGGCCCGGGGGAGGGGTGCCGTATGGGGGACCGCCGTAGCCGCCGCCCTGGCCCGGCGGAGGACCGCCGTAGCCGCCACCCTGGCCCGGGGGAGGGCCGCCATACCCGCCACCTTCGGGCGGCGGGGGCGAGCCCCAGCCCTGCCCGTAGCCGCGCTCGCCGCCTGGACGTTCGTCAGGTGGCGGGGGAGTGCGTTCAGACATGGATCCTCCTCGTGGTTCTGGCCGCCCGGCGGCCGGGGCCGGCCCTGGGCGGCGGTTTCGAGCCGTCAGACCACTCGTCAGGCGACTCCGAACCGGTGGAGCTGGAACGCCCAGCTGGCCGCGGCCAGCACGCCGGCGACGCACCAGGCGCGGCGACGGGCGGTTTCGCTCCACGACGCCGGCGGTGGCGCCGTGCCGACGACACGGGCGACGAACAGCGACGTCATCCACAGCGTGCCCGCCGCCAGGGCGAGCACGAACGGGTTGGCGGCCAGCGCGGCGTGGACGTCGCCGGCGGCGAGCCCGGTCGCCGCGGTGGTCATCCCGCACAGCGGGCAGGGGATCCCGGTGAGGGTCCGGAGCGGGCACGGCAGGCCGAGCCCGGTCGCGTGACTGGCTGCCGGATAGACGAAGGAGGCGGCCGCCGCGCCGATCCCGGCCAGCCCGAGCTGCTCTGGCACGGAATGCGCCCGGCGGACGCTGGCGAGGATGCCGGCGTTGCGCTGACTGCCCACGCTCGTCCCCTGACCATGCGAGTGCGTCCGTTTTTGCAGGTTGGCGCAGTGAATCACAACCATGGGGGCGCGGCAATCGGCGCGATGCCGCCAACCGGTCGCCTTGCCGGGGACGGCCGGCGATGGCAGCATCCGCGGCAGGAATGCACGTCGGGGGAGAGTCGGGGGCACGTGGCGGATACCAAGCGCATCGTCGTTCTCGTCTCCGGCCATGGCTCGAACCTCCAGGCGCTGATCGAGGCCGCCGCCGACCCGGCCTACGGCGCCCGGGTGGTGCTGGTGGTCAGTGACCGGCCTGACGCGCTCGCCCTGGAGCGGGCCCACGCCGCCGGCATCGACACCGCGGTCGTCCGCCTCGCCGACCACGCCGACCGCCACGCCTTCGACCTTGCGATCCGGGACACGGTCGCGGAGGCCCGCCCCGACGTGGTCTGCCTGGCGGGCTTCATGAAGATCCTCGGCCCGGAGTTCGTGCGGGCGTTCCCGAACCGGATCATCAACACCCACCCGAGCCTGCTGCCGGCGTTCCCCGGCGCGCACCCGGTCCGCGACACGCTCGCCTACGGCGTTCGCGTCACCGGCTGCACCGTCCACATCGTCGACGAGCAGGTCGACCACGGCCCGGTGCTGCTCCAGGTGGCGGTGCCGGTCGAGGAGG
>JBEDUQ010000241.1:0-3991 GCA_040414855.1 Actinomycetota bacterium | reverse complement strand
CGCCGCCGGCCGGGTCGACCGTGGTATTGGAGTCTGGGGAGGTGCTGCCCGCCCCGGAGCGGCTCCCTGGGGACCTGCCGCTCGGCTACCACAGCCTGCTCGACGCCGGCGGCGAACGCCCGCTGGTGGTCGCCCCCGACGGCTGCCACCTGCCCGCATGGCTCGCGGATGGCGGCAGGGCGCGCGGCTGGGCGGTGCAGCTCCCGGGGCTGCGGTCGCGGCGGAGCTGGGGCGTCGGCGACCTCGGCGACCTCGGGCGGCTCGCGGCCGGGCCCGACAGAAGTGGGTTCGTGCTGCTCAGCCCGCTGCACGCCGCGCCGCCGACCTCGGACAGCCCCTACTACCCATCGAGCCGGCTGTTCCGCGACCCCATCTATATCGAGGTCGAGGCGGTCCCGGAGGCCGGCGCGCTCGACCCCGCCGCGCGCGAGCGGTTCGGGCGGCTCGCCGAGGCCGGCCGCGGGCTGACCGCCAGGGGCCTGGTGGACCGGCCGGCGGTCTGGCGGTGCAAGGACCAGTCACTGCGCCTCTGTTGGGAGGCGCTCAGGCGGCACTCCGCGCGGCTGGCGGCCTTCGAACGCTGGCGTGCCGGCACGCCCGGCGTCGACGAGTTCGCGGTCTTCGCGGCGATCCAGGTGAGCCGGCCGGGAGACTGGCGCGGCTGGCCGCAGGGCCTGCCGCATCCGGGCTCGGCCGAGCTGGCCGAATGGGCCGCCGCGCACGGCGAGGAGGTCGGCTACCACGCCTACCTGCAATGGCTGCTCGACCAGCAGCTCGCCGCCGTGGCGCGGCGGGCGGGCGGCGAGCGGCGGCTTGGGATCGTCAACGACCTGGCGGTCGGGTTCGACCCGGGCGGGTTCGACGCCTGGTGGGCGTGGGACCAGCTCGCCGAGGGCGTCAGCGTGGGCGCCCCGCCCGACGCGCTCGGCCCGCGGGGCCAGGACTGGGGGCTGCCGGCGTTCGTGCCGCGCAAGCTGGCCGAGCGCGGCTACGAGCCGTTCGCGCGCACGCTCAGGACCGGGATGGCGCACGCCGGTGGCCTGCGCCTGGACCACGTGATGGGGCTGTTCCGGCTGTTCTGGATCCCCAAGGGCGCCTCGCCGGCCGAGGGGACCTACGTCCGCTACCCGGCCGACGACCTGTTCGGCGTGCTCGCGCTGGAGAGCCGGCGGGCCGGGGCGCTGGTGATCGGCGAGGACCTCGGCACCGTCGAGGCGGGCGTGCGGGAGCGGATGCTGCGGGAGCGGGTCCTCTCGTACCGGCTCCTCTGGTTCGAGCGCGAGCGCGGCGGCGCCCGTCGCAAGGCGGCCCGCTACCCGCGGCTGGCGCTGGCGGCGGTCACCACCCACGACCTCCCCACCGCCGCCGGCTTTCTCTCCGGCGACGACCTGCGCCACAGCGCCGAGATCGGGGTGGTGCCGCCCGACCAGGTGGCCGCGCTCGCCGAGCGACAGGAGCGCGAGAGCCGCGAGCTGTACCGGCTGCTGGAGGCCGAGGGCGTGCTGGCGCGCGGTGAGCGGTCGGTCGAGGCTGTCGTCGCCGCGATGTACGCCTTCCTCGCCAGGACCCCGGCGATGCTGGTCGCGGTCACGCTGGAGGACGCCGTGCTGGCCCGGGACCGCCCGAACGTCCCCGGCACCACCACCGAGCGGCCGAACTGGCGCATCCCGCTGCCGGTGCCGCTCGAGGACCTCTGGGAGCTTCCGAGTGTGCGCCGCGTGCTCGCGGCGGTGGAGCCGATGGCGGCGGCTCAGGGCGAGCCGGCGGACGGCCGGCGGTCGGGGTAGCCCTCAGGGAGCAGGGTGTCGCCGTAGTAGACCTGCCACTGGTGGTAGCCGAGGAAGGCGCGCTGGTCGGCGCGCATGACCTCGGCGTAGGCGGTGACAGCCCGCACGTAGAGCTGGCTGTGGTTGTAGGCCCACAGGGCTCCGGCCAGGTCGCGGGGGGCGCCGTTGGCACGCAGCATCCTCGCCGCCGCGAGGATCGAGTCGTGGACCGAGTCGATGTCGCCGCCGGCGCCGTAGCGCCGCCAGGTGGACGGCAGGAACTGCATCGGACCTTGGGCGCCGGCCGCGCTGGTCCCCCGGATCCTGCCGGTCCGGGTCTCGATCACGTTGATCGCCGCCAGGTACGACCAGGGCACGCCGAACTTGGCCTCGGCGTCGTGGTAGGCGGCCAGCAGCTCGGCCGCGGGCGGCGCGGCCACGATCCGCCAGCTCGGCAGCTTCGGGCCCACCTGGGCGAGCTTGCGCAGGTCGATGGCGGCGCCGACGTTGGCGCGGACCGCCGGCCGCAGCTTGGCCGGGACTCGCGCCAGCACCTCGGGCAGCAGCGGCGGGGACCGGCCGATCGTTCGGTAGGCGCGCTGCTGCGCGTGCCCGAGCGCCGGCAGCCGCGCCGCCGGGGTCGCCGGATCGCGGATCGCCGTCTCCGCGCGGGTCAGCGTGGCCGCCAGGGTGGCCGCCGCGGACTGGTCCGGCGGCGCGTTCGTTCCCGCCGTTCCCGTGGCCGCCGTGGTCGTCGGCGGCCCGACGCCGGGGGCCGCGGTGCGGTCCCGCACGGTCCGGCGGTCGGTTCCGCCAGCGCATGCGGCCAGGAGGAACGAGGCCGCGACGGTGGCGGCGATCCAGCGCGCGCGACCGCGGCAGGCCGACCGTGAAGCGTCCATCGGCTCCGTATGGTCCCCGACTCGCGGCGGGCCGGCCAATCCGGCGGCCCGCCCCGGGCCAAGAATTGACGCGCAAGGGCTGGTCGGACCGGTCGGCGTGACTGATCGAATCGGGGGACCGATGATGCTACCGTCCGGCCTTAGAACACCGGTCATGTACCTGTGTTCAGGGATTGCCTTGGTCGCCGGGGGCGGCGCGCAAGCCGAGGCGCGGCATGGGTAGCTCGACGCCGCATGCGGCGCCGTGTGCATGACCGGCGTTCTAGGAGGTGATGCGGTGACCCGCTGGATCTTCGAGCCCGGCCACACCGAGGCGGGGTTTCGTGCGCGGCACATGATGGTCACCTGGGTGCGCGGGCTCTTCAAGGACATCCACGGCTGGATCGAGCTGGACTGGGACCGGCCGCTGGACGCGACCTTCCGCGGCGAGATCGACGCGACCAGGATCTGGACCGGCGAGCCGACGCGCGACGCGCACCTGCGCAGCGCCGACTTCTTCGACGTCGAGCACCACCCGAGGATCGTGTTCGAGGGCGCCGCGGTCGAGCGCACCGGCGACATGCACGCCAAGGCGGCTGTCGACCTCACCATCCGCGGCATCACCCGGCCGGTCATGCTCGACGTCGCCTACCACGGCCAGTGGGAGACGCCCTTCTGGGTCGGCGACGAGAACCGCGGGACCATGCGCCGCATCGGCTTCGCGGCGACGACCAGCATCAACCGCCACGATTTCGAGGTGTCCTGGCAGGACCAACTGCCCGGCGGCGGCGTGGTGGTCGGCAACGAGGTCGCCGTCACCCTCGACGTCGAGGCGATCAACCAGGACGACCTGATCCGCACCGGCGCGATCGACCACTACCGCAACCAGGCCAGCGCCGGGGCGACCGGTTAGACCCTCGGCGCTGGGGCGACCGGTCAGGCCCTCGCTGCTCAGACCTGCTCGAGCGCGAAGGTGTTGCCGTCGGGGTCCTTGAACCAGGCGACCTTGCCGTACCCGGAGTCGTGGATGCCCTTCTCGTCGGTCCGCACCGGCTCGTCGTAGCGCTCGAAGCGCACGCCCTTGGCGCTGAGCTCGTCGACCACCCGCTCGATGTCGTCGACGTCGAAGCGGGCCACGGTCCCGGTCGCCGTCCCGGCGTGGCCCGGCGCGAGGTAGACGTAGAGCACCGAACCGTCACCGCACGGGTACGACCAGCTCGCCTCGCGGGAGCCCTCGCCCTTGACGAGACCGAGCTTGCCCTCGTAGAAGGCCTCCGCCTTAGCGCGGTCCGAGACCGCGACCTGCGGGTTGATCCTGTTGCCGCTCAAGCCCAAGCCCATCGG
>JBEDUQ010000240.1:0-10882 GCA_040414855.1 Actinomycetota bacterium | reverse complement strand
AGCATGGTCGCGAGCCGGTCCAGCAGGGGCCCCGGCCGGCCGAGCAGCACCGGCGTGCCCGCCGCCGGCGCCGAGGCGGTCAGCAGGCCGAGGCGGGCGGCGCTGGCGACCGCGTGCGCCTGGCTCTGGACGTCGAGCTTGGCGAAGATCCTGCGCTTGTGGTTCTCGACCGTCCGCCGGCTGACGCCGAGCAGGGTCGAGATCTCTCGCGTCGTCCGGCCGGCCCCGATCAGCCGGAGCACCTCGAGCTCGCGTGCGGTGAGGGCTGGCGCGGCGACCTCCACCAATCTCGCGGGCATGCTGAGCCTTTCAGGCCATCGGACTGCTTTCTAGTACATGTCGCTTTATTGAGATTGTCAAGATTTGCGAAAAGTGTGTGGAAGCATGAACAAAAGTGTCCGTTAGAAGACGGTGATATGGGACGGGCCGCCCGCGGCCGCGGAAGCGGGTCGGCGACCGGGTCAGCCCGAGTCTCCGCTCGGCTGGCGGTTCTGGTCGTAGACCAGCCGCTTCTCGAGGTGGACGATCGTCCCCATCTCAGGCCTCGATACGAACTGCACCCGATCGACCAGTGAGCTCATCAGGGGCAATCCACGCCCACTTTCGGCGTCTGGCGCGGGCCGGTCGTCCGGCAGCGCCCCCGGGTCGAATCCGCTGCCCCGGTCGATGATCCTCAGGACGCAGCTCTCGTCGTTCAGGTCCACCCGCACGTCGTAGTTCGCGCCGGGCCCGGAGTGCAGCAGCACGTTGCTGCAGGCCTCGCTCAGGGCGAGCTCGATGTCATCGGCGCATTCCGCGGTGACGCCGATGCCCTCGATCGCGCTGCGCACCACGTGACGGGCCACCGGGACCGAAATGCGGTCCCGAGGCAGGCGAATGCGCAGACCCATTTCCATGCCGGGGGTGTTCCCTCCCCCGGCCCTGCCGACACGTCCCGAATCAGGACAACCGGTATGCGTGGTCGAGGACCTGCACGGCGTGGTAGACGGGCAGGCCGGTCGACTTGGCGATGTGCCAGCGGCAGGTCTCGGAGTCGCAGACCACGAAGTCCGCGCCGAACTTGGCCGCCTGCTCGAACAGCGGGCGGCCGATGTCCTGCGCGATCTGGTACTTCTCGACCTTGGTGCCGTAGGTGCCCGCGGTGCCGCAGCAGCCGCTGCGGGACAGCTCGACCTCGATCCCGGGGACCATCTGGAGCAGGTCGAGTGCCGGCGTGCCGACGCCGTGGGCCATCAGCTGGCACGGCGGGTGATACAGCACCCGCGCCGGGATCGCCCCGAAGCGGGTGTCCAGCTCTCCCCCGTCGTAGAGGTCCATCAGCAGCTCGCAGATGTCGTACATGGCGTGCGACACCGCGGTGGTGTCGGGGTCGTTCATCTCCAGCAGCTCGCGGTACTTCGCCTTGAGGGTCATCCCGCACGAGGTCGAGTTGGCCACGATCACGCCCGGCTCCTCGGCGCTGCGGCGCAGGTGGCGGACCAGCCGACGCGCGTAGCCGCCGGCGCCCTCGAAGTCGCCGTTGGAGATCAGCGGCAGCCCGCAGCACTGCTGGCGGGGCGCGGTCACGGCGATGTGGTTGCGCTCCAGCACCCGCACCATCGCCGCGCCCACCTCGGGCTCGAACCACTGGGTCGCGCAGCCGTGGAAGTAGGCGACCGTGCGGGTGGCGTCCGGGGGCGGGCGGTGCGAGCGCGCCCACGACGAGAAGGTCATCGGCGAGAAGTGCGGCATGGCGGCGTCGCGGTGCAGGCCGATGGCGCGCTCCAACACGAGCCGCACCAGCCGGTTCCGGAGCATCGCATTGGCGATCGGCGCCACCGGGCGCGACATCGAGCCGAGCAGGCCCGGTCGCGACACCAGCTGGTCGCGGAGCCGCAGCCCGCCGCGCCGCTCGACCAGCTTGACCCGGGCCCTGGTGTTGATCTCGGCGATCAGCACGCCCTCGGGGCAGGCCTGGGTGCAGAGGCCGCAGCCGGAGCAGTAGTCGAGCGAGGCGTCCGGCGACTCCTCGCCGTTGAGGTTGGCCCGGAAGCGCTGTCCCTGTGGCCCCTCGTACTTGGGCCCGGGGAACAGGTCGGTGACCGCCGAGACCGGGCAGACGGTGTTGCAGATGTTGCACTTGATGCAGTGGTCGGCGGTCTGTTCGACGCTCATCGTGCAGTACCCCCGTTGCCCGCGGCGGCGCCGGTGGTCGCCGGCGCCAGCAGCTCGGCGGCGCGGGACGCCGATGCCAGCGCGACCCCCTCGCGCGAGCCCTCTGAAGTCGGATCGTGATCGCTGAGCAGTCCGCCGACGCAGCGGAGGTTGGTGTAGATCGGCGTGCCGGAGGCGTCGACGGGCCGCAGCTCGGCGTCGACCCGGACACCCGCGGCGGCCACCGGGTGCTCGCCCAGGAAGCGCTCGCCGACGAAGCCGCCGCGGTCGGGGAAGCCCGCGACCGGCAGCCCGGCCACGACCTCGACCATCGAGCCGTCCCGCCTCGCCTCGATGCCGTGCCCGGCGACTCCGCCGGTCGCCAGCACCAGCTCCTCGCACTCGACGGTGATCTCGCGCGCGGCGCCTTCGCAGCGGACCGCGGTGATCCGGCCGCCGGCGGCGTGCACGGCGATGGCGGGGAAGCCGAACTGCCAGCGTGCGCCGGAACCGGTGAGCCGCTGGCGGTAGGCGTTGAACAGCCGCAGCCCCGGCACCGACGGCGGCGGGATCGCCGCCTCGACCAACCGCAGGCCGGTCCGCCGCTCGAGGTCGGCCCAGGCCTTGTGGCCTTCGCGCATGCCCAGCACGGCCGGGACGATCGCGGTGCCGGCCCCGGCCGCGCTCCGCGCCAGCCCCGTCGCCAGCTTGGAACGGAAGCCCTCGTCGTCGATCGCCTGGGCCAGCTCGATCCCGGTGAAGTAGCGCTGGTGGTTCCATTCCGGCAGCTCGACGGTGCCGGTGGTGATACGCGCGCCGTTCAGGCCCTCCCGCGCCGCCCTGCGCTCCAGGCCGGCGGCGCAGAGCGCCGGCGAGAAGTCGCGGAAGCCGTCGAACCCGATCACCGCGACCTGCCCGCCGAGCTCGCCGGCGGCCGGCGCCGGCAGCAGGCAGGTGGTCCGGAGCGTGCCGAGGCCGGTGACCTGCTGGCGGTTGACGTCCGGGTCGCCGACCTGGTCGAGCCCGAAGCTGGCGGCGGTGCGCTGGAACCACTCGAGCCCGGACCGCAGCGGCGCGGCGCCGAGCAACCGGTAGGGGTGTTGCGGCGGCAGCTCGCCGATGCCGTCGCCGGGGCGGTCGAGGCGATGGCCGCCGGCCCTTGCGAGCACGTCAACCCCGCCGGCGCCCCAGTGGGTGAAGCCGCTGCCCCTGGCGATCAGTCGCACTTTGCGGCCGGCCTCGACCAGGCGCAGGGCGGTCGCCAGTCCGGCGGGACCGGCGCCGATCACGACCACGTCGGCGCGCATCAGGAGCCGCCAGCGCTCGGTCCGGAGCCGCCGGCGCTCGGTCCGGAGCCGGCGGAGCTGCCCGCGCCCGCCGGCGTCACCGCCGCCGGCATCTCGATGCCCGCGTCCAGCTCGAACTGACCGGCCTCGTCGCGGCGGCCGTCGACGCCGAGGTCGAAGATGCCCCGGTAGATCGACTGGTTCAGGAGCAGCTGCCTGGCCTGGTCGCCCCAGATGGTGGTGTGCTGGCCACGCCAGCGCTCCTCGAGGAAGCGCTCGAGGCCCTGGAGCTGGTCGTCGTCGTTCCCGCCGCCGCGCTCGACGAGCATCGCGGCCGCCCGCCAGACGCAGAAGGCGCCCTGGCAGGGGCCGTAGCCGATGCGCATCTTGCGGCGCAGGTCCTCCAGCTCGTCGATGCCCGCGTCGACCGCCTCCCGCACCCGCTTCCTGGTGATCAGCTCGCACTCGCAGAGCAGGTCGCCGTAAGCGCCTTCCCGCTCGACGCTGGCCAGCGGGGCGGAAAGGGTGTGGCGGCCGTGCTCGGCGCCAGGCAGCGGCGCGGTCGCGGTGGTGCACGGCGTGGTCACGCCCATCCGGTCGGCGAGCCGGTCCACCAGCGCCTGAGCCATGGCGCGGCAGGTGGTGAGCTTGCCGCCGAGGATGCTGAACATGTTGTCGAGACCGTCGCGGCTGGCGTGGTCGAGCACGGTGAAGGTGCGGCTGATCTCGCGGCTCTCGCCCTCGTCGCCGTCGCCGGCGGGCCCCGGGCCGGAGGAAGGGTCGGCCGCCGCCGGCTCGTCCTTGAAGAGCGGCCGGGAGCCCGCGAACGCGCGCAGGGCGCGGCCGTGGGCGATGCTCGGGACCATCTGCGCGGTCATGTCGATCATTCTGTCGACGTCGTCGATACCCACCTGGATGTCGTCGGGGCTGACCACCTCGACCGAGGTGGTGCCGAGGACCGCGACCTCGTGCTGCGGCACGATGATGTCGCCGTCCGCCGGCTTGCGCAGCGCGTTCACCACGCCGTGGGTGTAGCGGAGCGCCATCACCACCATCACGCCCTTGCCGGGGAGCATGTGGATCCGCACACCGGCGAGCTTGCCGACCTGCCCGGCCCATGCCCCGCCGGCGTTGACCACCCACTCGCAGCCGATCAGCACGTCCTCGCCGTGGACCCGGTCGTGGACCCGGACCGCGTTGACGTGACCGTCCCGGCGCTCGACGCCGACCATCGGGTGACGCGTCAGCACGCGGGCACCGTGCGCGGTGGCGTCGGCGGCCATCCCCCGCAGCAGCGCCCAGGAGTCGATGCCGGCGTCGGGGACCAGGTAGGCGTCCACCACGTCCTTGCTGAGGGCCGGCTCGCGGCGGCGCGCCTCGTCGCCGGAGATCCGCTCGATCGGGACCCCCGACTGGGCGCAGCCCTCGACGAACCGCTGCTCGTAGGCCGGGTCGTCGGAGGGCAGCCGCACGAACATGCCGCCGATGTCCTCGATGGTGTTCGGCGTGATCCGCCGGAGAATGGTGTTCTCTTCGATGCACTCCCGCGCCGACACCTGGTCGTTCACCGCGTAGCGCGCTCCCGAGTGGAGCAGCCCGTGCCAGCGCCCCGAGGTGCCGGTGCCCAGATCCGACCGCTCCACGAGGATTGCCCTGATCCCCCGCCGGGCGAGATCTCGAAGCACGGCGACGCCCGTGGCTCCACCACCGACGACCACCACCTGCGTGTCCATCGTCTTCACGCCGCGGTCCCCCCTTCCTGCCGTGGTGGCTGTGACCCCCCTCCCGCGCCGGGTGGTGGCTCCAGTCTCGGCAGCCTGCGGGTGACGAGCCCTTCCTGGCGGTACCAGCCTACCGTCGCCTCCATGGCCTCGCGCAGCGGCGTGTAGCCAAGGCCCAGCTCCCGCTCGGCGCGGGAGCCGTCGTACACGTGCGGATGGCCGACCGTCCTGACCGCCTCGCGGCACAGCAGCGGCCGGCGACCCCTCGAATGCGCCACCCACTCCAGGCAGGCGGCGGCGCCCATCGCCAGCGGCAGCGGGACCGTCGTCGGCCGCGAGGTGAGCCCGGAGATGACCGCGATCAGGTCGATCGCCTCGGTGTTGGTCAGGGTCGCGGTGTTGAGCACGTAGCGCTCGCCGGCACGGCCCTTGGACTCCGCCAACAGGTGGCCGTTGATGCAGTCGGCCGTGTAGCAGATGCCGAAGCGGCTCGGCAGGTCGAAGCGCAGCCGGCCGTTGAGGTAGTCGAGGAACACCCTGGCGGTGCCCGTGACCCGGCCGGGGCCCTGCACCGAGCTGGGGTTGAGCGTCACCACCTCGATCCCGTCGAACTCCATCGCCACCCGCTCCGCCTCGAACTTCGACCTGGCGTAGTGCGAGGTGAACTCCGTGGGCGCGGGCGAGGTCTCGTCGACCGGATGACGGCCGTCGCCACCGAGTGTCGCCGCCGAGCTGGTGTAGACGACCCGGTGGACGCCCGCCCGCCGCGCCGCCTGGAGCAGGTGCCGCGTGCCCTCGACGTTGACCTGGTACAGCGGGGTGGGGTCGGGCAGGCAGAGCTGGTTCATGCCGGCGGCGTGGTAGACGACGTCGCAGCCGTCGGCGGCCCTCACCAGTTGATCCTCGTTCTCGAGGTCGCCGAGCGCCAGCTCGACCTCGGGGGTCGGCAGCCGCTCGCGGTCGGCGGCGCGGCGGACCAGCGCGCGGACCTCGCGCCCCTCGCGGACCAGCCGGGACAGCAGCAGGCCGCCGACGAAGCCGGTGCCGCCGGTGACCAGGGTCCGGCTCACCGGTCCGCCTTCACCAGGTCGCCGAAGCGGGCGAAGTAGTCGACCGCTGACAGGGCGCTGACCACGGCGACCGCCACCATCGCCCACTCGTCCAGCCGCAGCGACCCGATCCGGACCGCGGGGTGCAGGATCGCCAGGGTGATCCCGACCACCTGGACGTTGAACTTCAGCTTGCCCCAGATCGAGGCCGAGATGACCACGCTGGAGCTCGCCGCGATCGCGCGGAGGCCGAGCACCACCACCTCGCGGGTGATCACCACGAACACCACCCAGACGTTGACGGTGCCGATCGCCAAGAGCCCGAGCAGCGCGCCGATCACCAGCAGCTTGTCGGCGGTGGTGTCGAGGAAGTTGCCGAGAGCCGTGACCTGTTGCCATCGTCGCGCCAGGTAGCCGTCGACGAAATCGGTGAAGGAGGCCAGCAGGAACACCACCGCGGCCAGCGCCGCGGCGTTGTTCATGTTGCCCTCGGCGAGGATCAGCGCCAGCAGCACGGGGACGAGCACGATCCGGAGCAGGGTGATCCGCGTGGAGAACGTCACCCGACCCATTCCGCAACCCCTTTGACCAGCGCGTTTTCCGGTTCGTCACCGCCGAGGACGATGCCGTCCATCCTACGACAGCCGCTTTGGAAGCTGCCGAAAGAATCGCATATGCCCAGCTCAACCCGCCAGATTCCGAGTGGTTGCCGGCGCAAGGTCCAACCTGCCCGAGGATCCCACGGTGCCCGGGCGCCCCCTCGTACGGACGGACTCTACCCACTCGACAGGCGACTACGCCCGTGGCGGACCGGGGCGCCCCCGCCCGGCCTGGAGGCCTAGCTCGTCCACGCCGGTCGTGGCGCCGCCCGCGCCCCGAGCCCTCCCGCCCCCGCCCGGCCTAAAGGCCGAGCTCGTCCACGCCGGTGGCGGCGCCGCGGACGCGGTCTTTGGCGGAGTCGGCGTCGGGCGCCTCCAGCGCCCTCGCCGCCAGCCGCTGGCAGTCTTCGAGGGTGTGGCGGGAGAGCAGCAGCCGCACGTCCGCGATGCTGCCGGGCGCCATCGACAGGCTGGTCACCCCCAGCCCGACCAGCACCAGCGCGAGCAGCGGGTCACCGGCCGCCTCGCCGCAGACCCCGACCGGCTTGCCGGTGTCGCGGCCGCCCTGCCCGGTCCGGGCGACCAGCTCGAGCAGGGCTGGCTGCCACGGGTCCTGGAACGACGACAGCTCGCTGACCAGCCGGTCCGCCGCGAAGGTGTACTGAGCCAGGTCGTTGGTGCCGATGCTGACGAAATCCGCCTCGGCGAGCACGGCGCGGGCCCGCAGCGCGGCCGCCGGGATCTCGATCATCACCCCGGCCTTGTTGATCGGCTGGCGCTTCGCCTGCGCGCGGAACCAGGCGGCCTCCTCGGCGGTCGCCACCATCGGCGCCATCACCCAGACGTCCGCCCTGGTCGCGGCGGCCGCCTGGCCGATCGCCTCGAGCTGGTCGGCGAGCACCTCCGGGGCGCGCCGGACCGCCCGCAGCCCGCGCTGCCCGAGCGCCGGGTTCGGCTCGTCGGTCAGGTTCAGGAACGCGAGCGGCTTGTCGGCGCCGGCGTCCAGGGTCCTGAGCACGACCTTGGCGGCGTCCGGAAAGGCGTCGAACACCGCCTGGTACGCCTCGCGCTGCTCCTCGACGGTCGGCGGGTCGGCGCGGTCCAGGAACAGGAACTCGGTGCGGAACAGCCCGACCCCCTCGGCGCCGGCGGCGACCGCGCGGGGCGCGTCGGCCGGCCCGCCGATGTTGGCGAGCAGCGCGATCCGCTGCCCGTCCGCGGTGGCGCCGGGCCCGGTCGCCTGCCCCCGGGCTGCCATGCGGGCGGCGACCCTGGCGTGGGCGGCCTCGACCTCCTCGCGGGTCGGGTCCACCCGGACGTCGCCGGTCCCGCCGTCGACGATCACGCTGGTGCCGTCGGTCAGGTCGGTCGCGCCCGCGCAGCCGACCACCGCGGCCACGCCGAGCGACTTGGCGAGGATCGCGGTGTGGCTGGTCGGCCCGCCCTCCTCGGTGACGAAGCCGAGCACCTTGGTGGCGTCGAGCACGGCCGTGTCCGCGGGGGCGAGGTCCCTGGCGACCAGCACGAACGGGTGCCCGGGGTCGGGCACGCCCGGCATCGGCACCGCGAGCAGATGGGCGACCGTTCGGGCGCGGAGGTCGTCGAGATCGGCGACCCTCGCCGCCATGTACTCGCCGGCGCCCGCGATGACCTCGCGGTAGGTGCTGAACGCCTCCCACACCGCCCTGGGGGCCGCCCGGCCCTGGCCTGCGAGGCTCTCGACCAGGTCGGCGAGGCCGGGGTCGCGGACCATCATCGCCTGGGCGTCGAGCACCTCGCGGACGTCGCCGCCGGCCGCCTCGCCACGCCGCTCCAGCTCGACGGCGACCGCCTCGAGCGCCGAGCGCGCGGCCGCCAGCTCCTCTCCCGGGTCCGATCCGGCCGGCGCCTTGCCGGCGGGCGGCTCCGGCACCTCGCCGCCCATCAGCGCGACCGGGCCGACCGCCACGCCAGGGCTCACGCCGACGCCCTTGAGCGCCGGCGCCGGCTCGCTCACGTCGCGTCGTGGTCGGTGGCGACCACCTCGGCGAGCTCGTCCAGGGCACTCTCGGCCGCGTCCCCTTCGGCGCTCAGCACGACCTCCTGGCCGCCGCGGACGTCGAGGCCGAGCACCGCCAGGATGCTGCGGGCGTCCACCGCCGCCCCGCCGTCGCCCTTGGCGATCCTGACCTTGACCGCCTGCTTGGCCGCGGCCTGCACGAAGATCGCCGCCGGCCGGGCGTGCAGTCCCACCTTCGAGCCCACCACCACGCGACGCTCTGGCATGGTTCGTCCCTCCTGGGATGACTCCTGCGGCTTCCGGCCCCGAAGATACCCGCCACCCGGCGGACGGGACGGACGCGCACCTCCCCGATCTGTGGGTACCCTACGCGCCGCTACCGCCCGCTGAACAGGTCGAGAGGGAGAAACGCCGAGACGACGAAGTTCGGGACGTCGACGACCTCGCTGACCTTGAGGTCGACGCCAACGCTGCAGATCGCGTAGGCCTGCTGGCGCGTCCAGCCGTACTCGGCCACCAGATGGTCGATCATGTTGAGCAGCGCGTTCCGCGCCGCGACCGTCAGGTCCTCGGGGCGGTTCTCGCCGTCGCGGGTCACCGACAGGCCGGTGGTCGCGTAGTAGCGGCGCGGCGCCGAGAACTCGGGGGCGAGGTGGTAGTCCTCGCGCGAGAAGTGCAGGTCGCGGATGTTGCGGCTGGCGGCAACGCCCTTGTGGACCGCGAAGCGGACGTGCAGCGTCGCGCGCATCTCGACGGCGGTCCCACAGGTCTCGCAGTCGCCCTGCGCGAAGTGCGCGTCGCCGGCCGAGAACAGGCCGCCCTCGGCGTACACCGGCACGAACATCTTGGTGCCGGCCGAGAGCTGCTTGATGTCGACGTTGCCGGCGGTCTCCCTTGGCGGGATCGTCCGCAGCGCCTCGGCCGCGATGGCCGCGTCGCCGGGCACCGCGTCGGTCGGGTCCGGCGGCAGCACCGCGCCACCGCGGTCGAGCGCCGCCTGCTCGCGGGCGGTCGTCACCTCCATGAGCCGCCGGTTGGGCGCCAGGCCGATCGTGCCCATGAACGGCGCGCCGGGCACCCGCACGCCCGGCAGGTCGTCGGAGGTCGCCCAGCCGTCGGCCATCGCCCAGCGGACCATGAATGGTTCCGGGAACTCGTCGCGCAGGAACCCGAAGCCGGGCACCTGGACCGTGTAGCCGTAGCGGTCGGGCTCGACCTCGAGGATCTCGATCTCGAGCAGGTCGCCCTCTTCGGCGCCGTTCACGTACACCGGCCCGGTCAGCGGGTGGACCACGTTGAGGTTGGGCGCCCGCACCGTGTCGAGGGTGGCGCCCGGCCCCATCTGGCCGTCGAAGGCGTCGCGGGTCTCGAGGACGACCTCGTCGCCGGGATCGCAGCGCACCAGCGGCGGAATGTCCGGGTGCCAGCGGTTGTGGCCGGTCTCGGGCTGCTCGGTGAGCGTCTTCGAGTAGTCGACCCGGATCTCGTGGGTGGACAAAGGGGGCCTCCTTCGCGCTCGGCTCGCCCTGATGATGGCGCGTCAGAGACCGCCCGTCGAGGGTTCGTGTCATGCCGTTGGTTGCCGGAGCCGGTCGAGGGCGTCCGGGAGCGCCTCCAGGTCGGGCAGCTCGGCGACGCGGGCAGGACCACCCCGCCACCCGCGGTCGGCTCTCAAGTCCTAGTCATTAGTAGTTATGGGGCGTGTGTCCCTCTGAAACTACTAATGACTCTTAGGATCACGGCATGCGACGAAGGGGTGAGCCTCGATCGGCTCCGTCGGCGAACCGTCTTCGAGCGCTTGCTCGTGCGGCTTGATCTGGCAGGCCCGGGAACCTGGGTACTCAAGGGCGGCACAGCGCTTGAGGTCCGTTGGCGCGAACGATCGCGCGCAACGAAAGATCTCGATCTTGCTCTGCGTGACCGACCCGTCGATGGCGAGGCTCTTCACGAGCTCGTTCTGGGCCAGCTCGGCGATGACCCCGATGGCGACGGCTTCCGTTTCGATGTGCATGCGACAACGATCCCTGAGGCGATCGCCCGGCTGATTATTCCCTCCGATGTGGGGTCAGATTGAGCCAGGCGGAGTCGGTGACGA
>JBEDUQ010000239.1:0-3435 GCA_040414855.1 Actinomycetota bacterium | reverse complement strand
CCTTGAGCCGGTCCTCGAACTCGCCGCGGTACTTGGAGCCGGCCACCATCGCGGATAGGTCGAGCGCGATCAGGCGCCGGTCGCGCAGGCTCTCGGGCACGTCGCCGGCCACGATGCGCTGGGCCAGCCCCTCGACGATCGCGGTCTTGCCCACGCCCGGCTCGCCGATCAGCACGGGGTTGTTCTTGGTCCGGCGGCTGAGCACCTGGACCACGCGACGGATCTCGTCGTCGCGGCCGATCACCGGGTCGAGCTTGCCGTCGGCCGCCGCCTCGGTGAGGTCGCGGCCGTAGCGCTCGAGGGCCTGGTACTTGTCCTCGGGGTTCTGGTCGGTCACCCGGTGGCTGCCGCGCACGTCCTTGAGCGCCTGGAGCAGGCGCTCCTTGGAGGCGCCCACGCTGCGCAGGACGGCGCCGGCCGGCCCGGGGTGCTCGGCGGTGGCCAGGATGAGGTGCTCGGTGGACACGTACTCGTCGCCGAGCTCGCGCATCTCGGTCTCGGCGGCGCGCAGGACCTGGACGAGCTCGCTCGAAGGTGTGGAGCCGTCGGTGGCAGGCGAGCTGAGCTGGGGCAACGCCTCGAGCGCCGGGTTGAGCGTCTGGCGCACGACCGGGATGTCGATGCCGAGCTTGCCGAGCAGCGGGGCGACGATGCCCGCGTCCTGCTCGAGCAGCACCGCGAGCAGGTGCTCGGGCGTGGCCTGGGGATTGCGGCGCTCCTCGCTCAGGCGCTGAGCGGCCGTGATCGCCTCTTGGGACTTGATCGTAAAGCGGTCTGGTGACATGTGGTTCCGGGTGGTTCGGGAGAGAAATCTAAGTCGGTAGGACTTAGATTATGACAGCCATTCGCGGCAGCGCAAGGGCGCGCCGGCGAAGGGCTGCGCCGCGCGAGCGCGCCCACGGGCGCGCAGTCCGGTGGGAGGTCAGCCCTTCTTGGGTGGCGCGACGATGTGCGCCAGCGTGGCCAGGTTGACGCTCCCCCAGCCCGAGGCGGCGTCGTAGCCCAGCCCGGCGGCGCAGCAGCCGAGCGGCTGGTGGTTGCTGCCCGGGAGATAGGGACCGAGATCGTTGTTGATCGCCGTCACGTCGTTGAACGCCTGCGTGCGGGCCGGACCGGAGCCCAGCAGGTACAGCAGCGGGTTGAGGTCGCCCAGGCCGTGGTGGTGATGGTTGCGCAGGTCCTGGTCGATCAGCGTCACGCCGGCGGCCAGCAGCGGCGCCGCGGCGCTCGTCCCGCCTGCGCCGGTCCAGCCGCCCTTGCCGCAGTCCGCACCACGCACCGTGCAGTAGATGGCGTAACCCGGCGCGAGGTCGGCGAGCATCGACACGTCGGGGACCACCCGGCTGGTCGTCTGGAACGCCGATTGGAAGGCCGGGCGGGCGAACAGGCCCGAGAAGCCGCCGCCGCCGGCATCGGGTGCCGCGTAGGTGTCGTTCCAGACCAGCTCGGCGCGCAGGTGGTTGGAGCGCCCGACGACCATGTTGGTCCCCCCCACCCCGGTCACCCACGGTGACGAGGCCGGGTAGCTGACCGCCAGGCGATGCTGGATGCGGCCGAGATACACGCACGACGAGGACCCCTGGTCGCCCGCGGAGGCCAGGACGCTGACCCCTGCTGCGGCGGCGGTGCGCAGGATGCGCTCGATCCCGTTGATCCCGGCCGGGCCCATGGCGCCCAGCGCGAGGGGCTCGCAGATGCCCAGCGAGGCGCTGATCACCTGGGGCCTGCGGCCGCGGGCCAGCGCGGAGCTGTAGGCCTTCAGAACGTGTCCGGGCCGGCCCGTGCTCTCATAGATGTAGATCCGGCTCAGCTTCGGAGCGGCGGCGGTCATCAGCTCGGTGTCGAGCGTCGCCTCCCCGCCGGGCGACAGCGGGTGGCGCAGCCCGCCGACCGGCATCACGCTGAGGTGCGGGGCGGGCAGGCGGAAGCAGCGCGCGAACGTGTCGATATCCGACTTGCGAAACCCGTCGATCTCGATCAGCGCGGCGCGCTCGCCCTGCCCGAGGAGGTTGGACTGGTGCAGGGCCTTGTAGCCGTAGGCGGTGAGGTACTGATTGGGCGTGAAGCTGCCGGTGCCTCGGGCGGCCCTGCAGCCGCTTGCGCTGCCCGTGCGCGGCAGGTAGGCCGATGTGGGTTGGTTGGCCGCCGCCCGGGCGCCGCCGCGCGCCAACCGAGCCGCGGACGCCGCCGTCCCCACCTTGCCGGTCAGTCCGGCGTGCATGTTGGGCGTGGCCAGGCTCTGGGTGTCCAGACCGACCACGCCGGTGATCCGGCCGCGCAGCGCAGCGGGCAGCGCCGGCTGGGCCGAAGCGGCGTGGGCGCCGGGCGCGCCCTGAGCCAGGCCGGCGGGGGCGATGTACTCCTGGCCCTGGTCGTCGCGAAAGCGGGCCAGGTGAGTGCCGAAGGTCCGCTGCGCCGCGGCCACGGTCATCGTGGCGCTGACGAACTGCCCGACCTCGTCAAACGACACGTCGCGAGCGCCCGCGCGACGCAGGAACCGCTGCACGGCAGCGGCGGCTCCCGGCTTGGCGCCGAAGCGCCGGGTGAGCGCCTGGACGGACTCGAAATGGCCGTACAGCGGCGAGGTCGGGGTCGAGACGGCGGTGGCGAAGCGAGCCAGGCCGGCGTCATCGGCCACCAGCGGGAGCGTCAGATCGAGGCGAGCTCCGGCCGGCGCGGAGCCGATCGACGCCGGGGTGGCCATGGCTGTCGGCTTCGTGGCTGCCCTCGGTCGCCCGGTGGCCCCGCCGCTCGCCGCGGTGGCCACGGCGCCCGCCGCCACCAGGCCGAGGACGAGCGCGAGCCATAGGCGCCGGGCCGAGACCCGTGCGAAGGTCACGACGAGGTCGGCGGGCGCTGTACCTGGATCTTGACGCTCTGAAGATCCGCCGCCCGCACGATTTCGCCGCCTCGCATGTAGGGGACGATATCCGCTCGCAACTCCCGTCGCAGGGCTTCTAGCCGCTCGACTTCCTGGGCCAGAGCGGCGGCGCGCTTCTCCAGCGCGCGGACCTTCCGTGTGGTGGCTTCCAGCTGCTGTTCGAGCTCGAATACCCGCTCGACTCCGGCCAGGTTCATGCCCAGCTCGGCGGTCATCTCCTGGATGCGACGCAGGCGCTCGACGTCCTGATGGGAGTACAGCCGCGTGCCCTTGGGCGAGCGCTTGGGCTCGATCAGCCCGCGGGCTTCGTACATGCGCAGGGTCTGGGGGTGCATGTCGGCCAGCTCGGCGGCCACGGAGATCATGAACACGCCGCGCTCCGATGACACCTTGACGAGGGTGGTCCGGACGGTGGTCTTGATTCGCCGCTCGGCCATGATCACTCGCTCTCCGCCGTGCCGGTGGCCGCGGAGGCGCGGAAAAGCTTGGCCCGCGGATCGCCGTTCATGACCTCGGAAAGCTTGTCAACCGCCTCGGTCTGCTCCGGCGAGAGC
>JBEDUQ010000238.1:0-32911 GCA_040414855.1 Actinomycetota bacterium | reverse complement strand
TCGGCGGCACGCGGCTGGACGTTGTGGTTGTGCCGGAAGAAGTTTGTCGGGTCGTACCTGGTCTTGAGCGCGACCAGGCGGTCGTAGTTCGGACCGTACGCCTGCTTGACCCGTAGCTCGCCTTCCTGTCCCAGGTTGTTGACGTAGACCCCGGGCGCGAAGAATGGCTGCATCGCGTCGAAGAGCTCCCGTGTCCACGCGATGTTCTGGGCTGATTCGGCCTGGTCTGGCCACTGCGAGAGGATCAGGCAGTCGTAGCGGTTGTTGCGGTGTGGATACGCCGTCGCGGTGGGGTCCACACGGCCTGCCGCGCCGTGCAGCTGCTGCAGCCCGACGCCCGAGGTCGCCGACGGCATTCTGGCCACCAAGTCCACCATCACGTCGACCGCTTCGTCGTCCAGGTCGGTCAGCCAGCTGGCCTTCCAGTAGTGCTGCTGACCGGGAGGAAAGCCCGCATCCGAGGCCTGCTGAAGCGCCTGGTAGGACACCGGCTGGATGGCATCCGACTCCGGGCCGAGAGCTCGCAGCGGCTCCAGCAGCCGGTCGGCCTGGGCGAAGGGGCCGGCGTGGCAGACGGCGATGCTGACCGCGACCTCGCCGTCGGCGGTTCTCGACAACGACGCGGCCGTGGTCAGCTCGTCAGGGCAGGTGCTGGCGAACTCGTGGTAGAGGCGCAGCGCCGCCCGCGCCTTCCGCGCCGGGTACGTGACGCCGCCGGCAAGGACCTGGTCGACCGGGTGCAGTTGGAGGGTGAGCGCGGTGGCGATGCCGAAGTTGCCACCGCCGCCGCGGAGACCCCAGAGGAGATCCTGGTTCTCCTCCGCACTGGCGGTGATCACCTCCCCCGTGGCCGTCACCACCTCGGCGGAAAGCAGGTTGTCGCAGGTCAGCCCGTGCTTCCCATTGAGCCAGCCCAACCCTCCGCCGAGCGCGAGACCGGACAGTCCGGTCACCGACACCACCCCGGTCGGCGCCGCCAGCCCGAACGCCTGCGTCTGGCGATCGAGATCCGCCAGGGTCATGCCGGTCTGGACGGTCGCGACCCGTCGCGCCGGATCGACCGCGCCGCCTTTCATCGGTGACAGGTCCAGCATGACCCCACCGTCGCAGACCGCATTGCCCGCGACGCTGTGACCCCCACCCTTCACCGACAGCGGCAGGCCGTGCGTGCGGGCGAAGCCGACACCCTCGACGACGTCCTCGACGCTCGCACAGCGGATGATCAGCGCCGGGTGGCGGTCGATCATGGCGTTGAACACGCGTCGAGCGGTGTCGTATCCGCTGGTCCCGGGAGTCAGGGCTGGTCCTTTCAGCCGCGCAGCGAGCTGCCGGACCAGCGTGTCGGACGGGGCTTCCAGCCGCCCGAGCGGGCTCTCGTCTGAGGTCTTGAGGTTCATCGTGGCCTCCGTGAGCGCGGTTGGCGCGTGTTCGCGACGCGCATCGGTTTCCTCGTCGCCGCATGGACCCCCCGAGCTTCCATGACGCCGGTCGGGAAACGGTCGAAGCGCGGTCGAAGCGCGGTCGACCTCGCCTCCCGCCCTGGGCCGGCGGCGTGGTAGCGTCGCCACCAGGGGGAATGCATGGAGTACCGAATCCTGGGGCCGCTCGAGGTCAGCGATGGGCAGCGACTCCTGGCGCTGGGTGGCCCAAAGCCGCGATCGCTTCTCGTCGTGCTCCTCCTGCACGCCAACCAGGTGGTGTCGTCAGACCGCCTCGTCGACGAGCTCTGGGGCGAGAGGCCGCCGCGGAGTGCCGCCAAGCTCGTCCAGGGGTATGTCTCCGGGCTGCGGAGGTCCTTGGGAGCGGCACTGGAGACGCGCCCGCCGGGCTACCGGCTTCACGTCGAGGAAGGCGACCTCGACTCGCGCGAGTTCCTCCGTCTCGCGGACCAGGCGCGCGAGGCCGCCCGCAAGACCGACCTCGAACGCGCCGAACGCCTGTTCTCCGAGGCGCTGGCGCTGTGGCGCGGCGCCCCGCTGGCCGACGTCGAGCTGCACGGTCCGGCCTCGGTCGAGCCGGACCGCCTGCAAGAGCTTCGTCGCGGCGTGCTGCTCGACCGCATCGACGTCGACCTCGCCCGCGGGCGGCACGCCGAGGTCGTCGGCGACCTGGAGGCGCTGGTTCTCGCCAACCCATTGCAGGAGCGACCCACAGGCCAGCTGATCCTCGCGCTCTACCGCTCGGGACGCCAGGCCGACGCGCTTGCCGTCTACCGAGAGGCCCGTGAGCTGCTCGTCGAAGAGCTCGGACTCGAGCCGAGCGAGGCGCTGCGAGGCCTCGAGGCCGCGATCCTCCGGCACGACCCGGCCCTCCAAGCTCCCGTCCCCGCACTCCAGGCTCCCGTCCCGGCGCCCGCCGCGGACGAGACGGACCGCACCGATCAGGCGCGGCCCCGGGAGGCCGCTCCGGGGCCCCGGGAGGAGCGCAGGCTTGCGACCATCCTTGCCGCGGAGGTGCTGATCGCCGGTGCCGGGCAGGGAAGCGACCCGGAATCGGCGCGGACCGCGCGCACGGCCGCACTGCATCGGTTCGAACGGGAGGTTCGCCGTCACGGCGGCGCGATCGACCACGTCGTCGGGGACCGGATGCTCGCCCTCTTCGGCATCCCACAGGCGCACGAGGACGACGCCGAGCGGGCCGTTCGCGCCGCGGTGTCCGCCCTGGACGCGGTCCGGAAGCTCGCCGAGGAAGGATGGTCGGGCGTGTCCGCGCGCGCGGCCGTCGAGGCGGGCGACCTCCTCGTCACCCATCACGAACCGAACCGGCGGCAGCTCACCGGGGTCGCGATCGGGACATCCCAGCGACTCCTCATGGCCGCTCCACCCGGTCGCGTCCTCGTCGGGCAGTCCGCGCGGGCGGCGACGGCCGGCACCGTCGAATACCGCCAGCCGCGGCCGGAAGCGGCCGGCGATCCGGCGTGGGAGGTGACCAGCCTGCGCCCGTCCGCCGTGTGGGAGCGAAGACCGCTCACGCTGCGATCGCGGCTGGTGGGAAGGCGGGCCGAGCTCGCGCTGCTCCGGCACGCGGTCGAGCTGGTCCGTTCCGAGAAGCGGCCCGCGCTGGTCACGGTGCTGGGCGCGGCGGGGGTCGGCAAGTCCCGCCTCGCGCACGAGCTGCTCCGTGAGGTCGACCAGCTCGCGCCGGCCGTCATCGTCAGGCGAGGGCGCTGTCTCCCCTACGGCAACCTCTCGTACTCGGCGCTCGCCGACGCGGTGAAAGCCGAGTGCGGCATCCTCGAGGACGATCCGCCCGAGGTCGTCTCCGACAAGGTCGCCCGAACGGTCTCCAGGCTGCTCGGCGACCGATCGGCCACCCCCCACGTCGAGGCGCTCGTCGGCGCCGGCACGGCGGGCGCCCTCGTCGGCGCCGCCACCGCCGCCGCCCTCAGCCGCGAGGAGCTGTTCGACGTGTGGCGGCGGCTGCTCGAGCGGATCGCCGCCGGCGCCTCGCTCGTGCTCGTGCTGGAGGACCTGCACTGGGCGGACGAAGGGCTGCTCGACTTCGTCGAGCACCTCACCGACTGGGCCGAGGCCCCGCTGCTCGTGCTCTCCATAGCACGCCCTGAGCTGCTGGATCGCCGACCCTCATGGGGCGGAGGCAAACGTAACGCGACCTCGATCACCCTCGAGCCCCTGAGCCCGACCGAGACGGAGACCCTCGTCGGGGAGCTGCTCTCGGCGCCTCCCCCGGTCGAGCTCGCCCGCGTGCTCGTCGAGCGCAGCGCGGGAAACCCCCTGTTCGGGGAGGAGATCCTGGGGATGCTCATCGACCTGGGCGTCCTGCGCGCCACCACCGACGGGTGGGAGCTGGTCTCCGATCCCGCTGACGTGGAGGTGCCACGGTCGATCCGGGCGGTCATCGGCGCGCGTCTGGACGCGCTGCCCGCCGAAGAGAAGGAGGTCCTCCAGGCCGCGGCCGTGGTCGGCCGGGTCTTCTGGGTCGGCGCGGTTCAGCGCCTCGCCCAGCGCGGCAGGCGAGAAACGCGAGAGCTGCTCAGAGGCCTTCGCCACCGCGAGATCCTCCTCCCCCACGAGGACTCCAGCTTCTCAGGCGAGCCAGAGCTCGCCTTCAAGCACGTGCTCATCCGCGATGTCGCGTACGAGTCCCTCCCGAAGACCCGGCGCGTCGATGCGCACGTCGAGATCGCGAACTGGGCGGCCGAGCATGCGGCCGGCCGTGAGGACGAGATCGCGGAGCTCCTCGCAACGCACCACCTGCGCGCCCTCAGCTACCTCGAGGAGCTCGGTGAGCATGACGGCCGCCGCGACCTCGTGCAGCCCCAGGCATACCGCTGGGCGCGGGCGGCCGGCGAGCGAGCGCATCGCCTCTGGCAGCAGCGCGAGGCCGCGCGCTGGTACCACCAGGCACTCGAAGCCGCAAACGGCATCGACGTCGGGCCCCAGGAGCGGGCGGCCCTGTGGGAGACCTACGCGCACGCCTGTGAGGGCGTCGAGCCATACGCCAAAGTCGCGCGGGCGTTCGAGGCCGCGCTGGCCTTGTACGTCGAGCTCGGCGACGACGCGGCGGCCGGACGGATGGAGGCGTGGCGCGCGTTCGTCGCCTTCCAGTCAGGCGATGACGAAGCCGTCCTGCACTGGTCGCGGCGGGCGCTCGGACACCTCGAGCCCCGCGGGAACAGCCGCGACCTTGCCCTCGCGCTGATCATCGTTGGATGGGCCCACCGCCGGAGCGGCCGCTTCGACGAGGCGGAACCGCTGCTGCGGCGCGCCGCGGCGATCGCGGCGACGGTCGGCGATGCGGTGATCAGCGCCCAGGCGAGCGTCTCCCTCGGGAAATGCCTGCAGCAGTCCGGGGACCCCGCGGCGGGGGTGCCGCTCCTGGAGCATTCCCTCGAGCTCGCGCGCCAGGCGGGCGACCTTCCGGTCCTGCTGCGCGCGCTGGTCGACCTGTCCGAGGCCCACGAGGAGGCGACCGGCGACTACCGGCGCGCGGAGCAGCTGATGCGCGAAGGTCTGGAGCTCGCCCGACGCGCCGGGCACCGCCAGCAGGTCGCCTGGATGGAGAGCAACCTCGCCGACTACCTGGTCGACATGGGCCGCCTCGGCGAGGCCGATGAGCTGACGCACAGTGGCCTCGACGAGGCCCGTCACATCGGCGAGCCGCGGCGGATCGCGCTGACCCTCCCCACGGTGTCCTTCCTCGCGCTGCTGCACGGCCAGCTCGCGGAGGCGCAACGGTCACTCGACGAGCTCCGCGCGGTGAGCGCGCAGGTGCGGGAGGTGTACGCGGCGCCATGGGCGGCGCTGCTCGAAGGGTTGCTCGCGCAGGCACGGGGACGCCAGGAGGCGGCGGCCGAGGTCCTCCTCGACGGCGCGCGCCGGCAAGCCGGCCGCACCGAGATCTGGGGCTCGGTCAGCCTCCTCGCCGAGTCCGTCCGCTGTCTCGCCCACCTTGGACGACTCGAGGACGCTCGCGAGCCCAGGGGACAGCTCGCCGCACTGGCCACATGGAGCGCCCCCGCGGCGGCATTCCTCGCCTGGGCCGACGGGTTGCTCGAGCCGGAGCCAGGCACGGCGCTTGCGGAGCTTCGCCGGGCCGCATCCCTGTTCGAGCGCCTCGGACGCCGGATCGAGCTCGGTCGTTGTCTGGTCGACGTCGCATCTGCCGAGATCCGGCTGCGGCGTGACCCGGGGCCGACCCTCGCGGACGCGCGCACGATCTTCGAGGACTGCGGAGCGACGCTCTTCCTGGGCGAGGTCGCCGAGGTCGAGAAGTGCCATCGGCGTCAGCGTGCGCGGAGCTCGGCTGGGATGTGAGCGGCGAGCTCAGCCGCGACCGTGGCGGCCCGCCGCTGTCCGGTCGCCAAGGCCCTCGTCGCCGACACCTCGAGATCACTCCTCGTCCTTCCCAGGGGTGTCCCGCGGCGCCGGCTGGTCCGGGACCGGCGCCGCGGGACGGGGCCGCCGCGTCCGCACATGCTCGTCGCGGACGTGCCACTCGAGTTCGTTCTCGGTGCGGAACAGCAGCCCGCAGGTCACGCACTTCACCGCCATGGGGACCTCCTTCCGCGTCGCCGCGCTCTCGTACCGACGTACGGTGACTACGGTTCCACTCTCGCAGGCAAGGTCGGTGTCCAACAGGGCTGTGGGCGGCCAACCCGGCGGCCATCCCCTGCCGGCGTCCGGCAACGACGGACGCCGATGGCGCCTCGGCCGCCGTCGCGCGGGGACCACGCCGGCGCCCGTCGACACGCGCTGAAATTGCGGGAGATCTCACCTTGCCGATCTCTGGCACCCAGGCGCATTCCCAGCTGCCACCGGCCCGCACTCGCATTGCCGCCTGCCGGATCGCGGCAACCTTGGCGCCGTCGGACTGCCGATGGCAGGTCTTTTGATGCCGCGGGATCGGGCTCACACTGGAGGCGACCCCTTCCTATCCGCCCGGCCGGTCCGGCCGGCGACTCGCGGGAGGAGGAGACTCATGCCCAGCCGCGTTCGGGACGTCATGACCGTTCACGTCGTCACGGCCGCCCCGACAACGCCGTTCAAGCGGATCGCGGAGCTGCTCCGCGACCACGACGTGAGTGCGCTCCCGGTGGTCGACGACGATGGCCGGATCCTTGGAATCGTCTCCGAGGCCGACCTGCTGCGGCCCCAGCGGTACGCACCCGGCTTCCGATTGGTCGCCGCCGACCTGATGACCGCACATGTCGTGACGGCAGCCCCAGATGCGACCGTCACCGAAGCCGCGCGGCTCATGCAGCGCAACGCGGTCAAGCGCCTGCCAGTGGTGAGCGATGGCGGCGTCCTGGTCGGGATCGTCAGCCGGTCCGACCTGCTGCACGCGTTCACGCGACCAGACAAGGACATCCGCCAAGAGGTGGTCGAACGGATCGGAGAGGCCACCCTCATCGTGGAGCCATACCGGGTCGACGTCTCGGTATCCGACGGGGTTGTGCGGCTCAACGGACGGGTCGCCCGGTACAGCCAGACCAAGCTGGCCGAGCGGCTGGCTGGCAGGGTCGGCGGCGTTCTGGCCGTCGACAACCACCTCCGGTCCGAGCTCGACGACACCCTCCCCGGACCAGTCACCGCGAGTCGGCGCCAAGCGCGATAGGACCTGGCCGCCGCGATCGTGCCGGGACACCACCGGCCGGACCGGACCGGGCCGAGGCGATGCTGTCCACGTTGGCGCAGGTACGGTAGGGTCGAGGCACGATGTGGAAGCTCGCGCCGCGACCTGCCGTCAGGGCCCTGCTAGCCCTGATGCTGCTGCTTGGGTCACTCGGCGTCTGGACTCTGGCCCGCCCGACGGGCACCGGCGGGCAGACAGAGCGGGTTGGGCTGCTTGTGCCAGCCAGTGTCGAGCAGGTCGTGCAGGCGGACCGCCAGCCGCTGTCGCCGGCCGCGGTCGACCGACGCGGGGACCCCGGGCAAGCCCGGTCGCTTCTGCTTGCCATTCTTGTCGGTGCCGTCCTGCTCGCGATCGTCTGGCGATGGTGGGGCGGCGGTGGCCGCTCGATCCACCGTCCCCCGCGTGGCGCCACGCCGGCCTCCGCCGCCCGCGCACCTCCCTGGCTTCCGCGCGCCTGACCACGTCAGTCTCGGAAGCCGGGAGTCCTCCATATCACGCCGTCCCGGATGGCGTGTGCTCGCTCTCACCCCGGCACCGGCCAGCCCCGGCGTGACCACGCCCGCCCTCACCCACGGACGACCAGGGCGCCAGGGGAACAAGCGCAAGAAGCGACGCCGATGACGCGAAGGAGTAACGGCTGAGCTATGGACGTCAATGAGACCCCACTGCCAGGTGTGGGGCTGCGCTACGACTTCACGACCCGCTCCGGCCGGCAGATCGGTGTGGTCTCACACCGCGCCGGCCGGCGGGACCTGCTGATCTACGACCGCAAGGACCCCGACACCTGCCAGGAGGTCGTTCAGCTCAACGGCGAGGAGGCGGAGACCCTGGCCGAGATCCTCGGTACCGCGCGGATCACCGGGCGGCTGGCGGAGCTGCAGCAACGCATCGAGGGCCTGGCGATCGACTGGCTGGAGATCCCCGCCGACTCGGCGTATGCCGGACGGCCACTGGGCGACACCCAGGCCCGCAGCCGCACCGGCACCTCGATCGTTGCGGTCCTGCGGGGCGAGGAAGCGATCCCGGCCCCGGGGCCGGAGACCCCGCTGCGGGCCGACGACACCGTGGTGGTGGTCGGCACGCCCCAAGGGATCGCCGCCCTCACCGAGCTGCTCGGCGGCTGAGGGTGCACGCCGCGGAGCTGTTTCTGGAGCTGGGCGGGGTCATTCTCGCCCTGGGGGTGCTCGGCCGGATCGCAGGAAAGGTGGGACTTTCGCCGATCCCGCTGTATCTCCTGGCCGGGCTGGCCTTCGGCAAGGGCGGGCTGCTACCGCTGGTCACCGCGACCGAGTTCATCCAGCCCGGCGCCGAGATCGGCGTGATCCTGCTCCTGCTGCTGCTCGGGATCGAGTACTCCGCCGAGGAGCTGACCGGGGCGCTGCGCCGCTCCGCCGGCGCCGGCCTGGTCGACCTGGCCCTCAACTTCACCCCGGGGCTGGCCGCCGGGCTGCTGCTGGGCTGGCCGCTGCTGGCTGCCGTGGTGCTGGGTGGGGTCACCTACGTGTCGAGCTCGGGGATCGCCGCCAAGCTGCTGGGCGACCTCGGCCGGCTCGGCAACCGCGAGACCCCGGTGGTGCTGTCCATCCTGGTGATGGAGGACCTGGCGATGGCCGCCTACCTGCCGGTCCTGACCGGGCTGCTGGCCGCCGGGACGCTGCTGGCCAAGGTAGTCCCCGTCATGGTCGCGCTGGCGGCCGTGGCGGCCGTGCTCGCGGTCACCCTGCGCTGGGGCGGGACCATCAGCCGGCTGGTGTTCACCCCCAACGACGAAGTCCTGCTGCTGGTGATCCTGGGCCTGGCGCTGCTGGTCGCCGGGATCGCCCAGCAACTCCAGGTTTCCGCGGCCGTGGGCGCGTTCCTGGTCGGCATCGCCATCTCCGGCCCGGCCGCGGCCAGCGCCGGACCGCTGCTGGCGCCGCTGCGGGACCTGTTCGCCGCGGTCTTCTTCGTGTTCTTCGGGCTGCAGACCGACCCGGGCCAGCTCCCCGCCGTCATCCTGCCCGCGCTCGCCCTCGCCGTGGTCACCGGCCTGACCAAGGTCGCGGCCGGCTGGTGGGCGGCGGGTCGCGCTGGCATCGGCCCGGCCGGGCGACTGCGGGCGGGGACGATCCTGGTCGCGCGCGGGGAGTTCTCGATCGTGATCGCCGGGCTGGCGGTCGCCGCCGGGCTGCACAGCCGCGTCGGCCCACTGGCCACCGCCTACGTGCTCGCGCTGGCCGTCATCGGCCCACTGGTCACCCGCTTCGCCGACCCGCTCGCCACGGTCTTACGGCGCCCGGCCCGCGTCTCCAGGGACGGTGCGCTCAGCCTGCCCGCCACGGTCGTTCCCACCGGTTCTGATGCCGCGTCGTCCAACGACGACGACAAGCCAGTGACCACCAGATGATCGCCCGATGCGCCACCCGAGCCTTCGACCGCCGCCGAAAGCATCAGGAGCCAGCATGATCATGCTGCACTACCGGGTCATCCCCGACCTGTGCCGCCAGGTCCAACGGGCCCTCGCCGCCTCGGCGCCGGCCGCGCGGCAGCCGCAACCGCCCCGACAACCCTGCACGACGGCGGCCAACGCCCAACCCCGCGCTCGCCCGACCGTCCGGCCCGGGTCCGTTCGCCACCGCACCGCCGCATGCACCCGCAAGGCACCTCCCGGCCCGGCCGGCAGGTGACCGTCGACAGGCGGAGCGTCGCGACTTCTCGGCGTGGTATCAGGCGCCGAGATCGGTGAGCGGGCACGTCCGGGGGGTCGACCTGTTCACGGTCCGGGACGGCCGGGTGGCCGAGAAGCTGTCGTACGTGAAGGGCTGACCAGAGTCCTCCTCGGGGTGGCCGGGCCCGTCGAGGCGGGCCTGGCCAAGGCGTGGGCCCGAGCGCGGTTCAGCGCCCGGTCGAGGAGAAGTGCATGTAGTCCTTGGCGCCCTTCCAAGCGCCGCCCCAGCCCCAGCCGACGGCGGCGAAGGCCCGCACCACGACGTCGCCGGAGTGGATCATGCCCGGCCGCCGCAGCGAGCGGTCCCGGTAGGGGCGCGCGTGGTTGTTGCGGACGTAGCCGTCGGAGGCGACGTAGGGATTCTGGATGGGGTTGATGTCGACCGCCAGGCCGTAGGCGTGCTGCGAGAAACTGGAGAGCGGGCCGCGCGCGGTCACCACCGGCCGGCAGTTGAAGCCAGCGGTGTAGTTCCTGGTGTCGTTGGGATCGTCCTGGTCGGGCCGGTACTGGACGGCCAGGTGCAGCTGCTGGATCGGGAAGCGCGCCTGGAAGAGCTGGCGGAACACCAACACGACCTGGCCGGCGACCGCTTGGTTGACCACCATCGGGCCCTGGTGCACCCGGCCGTCGAACCCCCAGTAACGCAGCGTCAGCAGCCGCAGGTCGCGCAGCGGGACCGGGCAGCCGGGCTGCCAGGTGGTCCCGCGCATCTGGGCCGCCAGGCCGGCCGGCAGCGGCGAGACCTCACCGACGAACCGGGCCGGCAGCGGCGTCGACGATGGTGGCGCGGGTGCCGGGCTCGAGGCCTGTGGCGAGGTCGAAGCCGGCACACGCGCCGTCGGAGCCGTGGAAGCCGAGGCGCGCGCCGGCCGCGCGGCCGGCGGCCCAGGCGCACCCGCCCCGGTGCAGGCCGAGAGCGACCCGGCCAGCACCACGACGGCGACGATGGCGCCCAGCCGGTTCCTGAGAAACGCCGTCGCGCCGCTCCTGGTCGCGGGCCCGAGACCTTCCATCCCAAGCAAGAGTCTATTAGAGAGGGCTGGTTTGCCGAGCGTCGGCTGGCAAGATAGCAGCGAGCAGACCGGACTCAACGACGCCGGCGGGATGTGATGGCGAACCTCCTGCGGACCCCGATGCCGACCAAGGAGGAACGCCTGGCGGCCGGGAGAGCGTTGCGCAAGCAGGTGCCGCGCGGTGGCTTGGGTCGTTGGCGGCCTGCTGAGGATCGGCCCAACCCGGTGGACCTGGTCGAGGCGGCGCACGAGGGTCGGCAGCCATGGCTGGTGCCGGTGCGGGTTGGTCGGATGCTGAGCTCGCCGTATGCCTTCCTGCGTGGCTCGGCGGCGATGATGTCCGCGGACTTCGCGCACCTGCCCAGGACAGGGATCGAGCCTGTGATCTGTGGCGACGCCCACCTTGGGAACTTTGGCTTCTACGCCTCGCCCGAACGTGAGTTGGTCTTCGACCTCAACGACTTTGACGAGGCCCATCCTGGACCGTGGGAGTGGGACCTGCGCCGGCTGCTCACCAGCGTGTGGGTGGCCGGCCGTCAAAACGGCCTGTCTGAGGACACGTGCCAGGACGCGGTCCTGTGGTGCGGGGGCGCCTACCGGCGGCAGCTGCGCGTCCTGGCTGGCAGGCCGCTGCTGGCCCGCTCGTTTGACCGGCTGGACATCGACCGGATGCGGCAGGAGATGGCCGACTGGTCGCTGCGAGGCGAGATCGAACGGGCCGCCAGACGGGCCAGGGCCCGGACCAGCGACCGGGCGCTGCCCAAGCTGACCCGTGAGCATGGCGGTGTGCGCCGCATCGTGGACCAGCCGCCGCTGGTGACCCACGTCTCCGAGCGGGAGACCGGCCTGCTGGTCGACGGCCTCGAGCAGTACCTGACCACGCTGCCACCGTTTTGGCGCAGCCTGCTCGGCGCCTACGTCGCGGTGGATCTGGCCCACAAGGTCGTCGGTGTTGGCAGCGTCGGCCTGCACGCGTTCGTTGCCCTGCTGGAGGGCAACGGTCAGAACGATGTGTTGTTCCTGCAGCTCAAGCAGGCCCGGCGGTCGTGTGTGGCGCGGTTTGTGCATGGCGAGCGGGCCTTGCACGCTCACCAGGGGCAACGGGTGGTGGAGTACCAGCAGACGCTGCAGACCGTCAGTGACCCGTTGTTGGGCTGGACCACGGTGGACGGCCTGGACTACTACGTTCGCCAGTTCCGCGACATGAAGGGCGCGATCACCGTGGACGGCATGGACGGGTCGGCGCTGCTGGACTACGGGCGGGTCTGCGGCACCCTGTTGGCCAAGGGTCATGCCCGCTCCACGGGCGCCACGATCCTGTCCGGCTATCTCGGCAAGGGCGACCGCGCCGACCGAGCTTTTGCCCGCTTCGCCCGCGCCTATGCCGACCAGACCGAGGCCGACCACCAGGCGCTGCGGAAAGCCGTCAACGCCGGACGCTTCCCGGCCGAGATGGGGGTCTGATCGGCGCCAACCTGCATCCCCACGACGCCCTCGCCTGGATCAGTCCTCTCGCCTGTCACCCCAGTTAGCCGGGCAAGGCGTCCGCCATTCCTGGAACTATCCCCAGCCACTGCTGGACCTCGGCAAGCGACATGACCTTTCCGTCCGGCGGGACCTTGACCTCGGTGCGGACCAGAACGGCGCGAGGGCCGTAGGCCTTTGGATCGAATACATCGAGATCGAGCGCCTTGCAGTAGCGCCCGAGCATCTCCGAGTTGAATCGGTCCCGGATACGGCGCGCCCGGTATGCCTCGACCTCCTCGAACCACTGCTCGGTACCGCTCGCGCCGAACGCCCAGCCGCTGCCGTCGTGGGCCACCCACACCGTGCGCACGTAGTTGAGGAACTCTGTCCGCAGCGGCCCGAACATCTCGAACTGCACTGACCCGTAACGACCATGCCTGACACCCGGCTTCCCTACCGTGTGCGGAACGACGTTGATGGCCAGGCCCTGGCAGCCCGCCGCCCGCGACAGGTAGCCGATCACGCTGACGGCGTCTGTGCCTTGCAGGAAACAGTCGAAGTACGCGGTCCAGCCGTCGGATGCCTCAACCAGCAGCTCACGAGGCGGTTCGCCGCTCGTAAGCGGTTCAAGGGACTTGAGACACTCCGGGAATCCGGCCTCGAGCTCCTCGGTCGACACCGTTCCGGCCACAATGGACCGGCGCCATCCCGCCAACGCCTCGACAGCTTCGTCCAAGCCAAGCCTGAGGAAGCCGATCGAGGAGGTGGTCGGCGCGAAGCGCTCGCTCAGAAGTGTCTGCATCAGGGAACGTACCACGGGATGAACGCGCCGGATGGGTCGTTGGCCATGATACGAGGCTCGTGGGCCTGCGCGGCTTGGAGCGAGCCGGTGTCGAACTCCTCATACCACCGCTGGCCGTTCAGCGTGTACTGGAGGTCAGGCCGGTTGATCCCGACCCGAACGCCGCTGATGTTGACCTGCTGCTGGTTCACGCGGAGAGCGCGAGCGCCCAGCTGCTGCAACTGCGCGATCCTGTTTTGCAGGAATGCGTTCTGGGTTGGGCTGAGGCTGATAGGACGCGCCAGCGGCAGCGCGGCAGGCGGGTTCGGATTCACCGCGATGTCCTGCGGGAGCCGACCAACGGTCGTCGCCGCCGCTTCTTCCCCGGCGAGCAGCCCGCGGAGTTTCGCCACGCCACCGGCGCCGCCCAGCAGAAGCGGTGTCGTGTAGTACGGGATCTTGTACGACAGGCTTCCCGGGTCTCCCCCGGGCACCGGGTTATCGCCGATCTGGTGGACCCGGGCCGTCAAGTCGTCCGCCGGGTTCGAGCCAGGTAGGTGGTAGGTGCCCTGGGCTATCCCGCCCCCTGCCTGGTAGACCCCGCCGACCACGTCCGCGGCTGGCGCCGTGAAGATGTGCGCGAGCCCGTTGACGGCCCCGTGCCAGATGTTGCTCCAGGACCAGCCCCCGCCGCCGCCTGAGGGAGTTGGTGGTGGCTTCCACCCCGGGCAGCCGACTCGGGCGCAGGTCATCGCGTTCTGCCAGGACGCCGCGGGGGTCGAGGCGGGCGGCGATTTCGGGCTGGGGGAGGTGATGGCGGTCGTCGCGGTGGACCCGCCGCCGCCGCCGTCGGCGATGAGCATGTGCCCGTCGGACTCGGCGTAGCCGATCGGGTTGGCGGCGGCCAGGGCGTAGCGGTTCTGGTTGAGCGGGTCGGTTGCCAGGCCCAGGTCGTCCAGCGCCCCGCGGAACAGGTCGGGCTGCAGGAACCGGCCGCTGCCCAGGTCGAACCGCCGCGCCCCGGTGTCCAGCGTCTGGGAGCCGGTGTCATAGCGCTTGGAGGAGTACCGGAAGGGGTTGAGTGGGTTGTCGTTGCGGGTGGTGCCGTTGACCGGGCTGCCCGACTGCAGCACGTCGCCCTTGCTCAGTGACCTGGCCTGGTCGGCCTGGTCGTCCTCCTGCCCGTAGGGGGTGTAGGAGTAGACCGCGGAGGCTGACCCGCCGGTGTTGCCGTCCTTGTTCAGGGTGCCGACGCTGCCGTGCACGTCCTGGCCGTAGTCGTACATGGTCGGGCTGGCCGGCTGGGCGGGGGCGGCGCAGCTTGCGCTGCGGTCGCCCATGCTGACCCGGTTGCCGTAGTCGTCGTACAGGTAGCTCTTGTCCGCGGTCAGAGAGGTCGAGGTCCCGGCGCAGTTGGCGGTGGTGGCCTGGTGGTCGTTGACCGCCTGGTCGGTCAGTCCCAGATAGCTGTACGTGGTGGTGCGGGCGGTCACCGATCCGGTGTTGTGGGTCTCCTTCTCCCTCGCGATCCGGTCCAGGGCGTCGTAGACGTAGCCGGCGCTGTCGGTCTTGGTGCCGGCCGAGTTGTAGCGCCGGGTGGCGATCAGGTGGTCGAGGTAGTCGTAGGTGTTGACCTGCCGCAGGTTGCCGTCGGCGGCGGCGCCGTCGGAGTGGCTGCACTCGTCCCGGCTGGTCACCGCCGTGGTGGTCACGCACAGCAGCCGGCCCAGGTCGTCGTACCAGTACTTGGTGGTGCCCGATGGGTCGATCTGCGTGGACTGCTGGTTGCCGGTGTAGCAGCGGGTGGTCGTCGCCCCGGTGCTCTTGGCCTCGGTGGTGATGTTGCCGGCCCGGATCGTCGGGTCGGCGGTGGTGCACCCCGACGGGGTGCCGTCCAGGGTGTAGGTGGTCTGGGTGCCGTGCCCGTCGTTGCTGGCGAGCAGCTTGTCGCGGGCGTCATAGACGTAGGTGGCGGTGCACGTCGGGGTCGAGCCGGTGCACTGGGTGGAGCCGGGGCCGTTGAGCGAGAACCGGTCGCTGGTGCGGAACCCGTCGTTGTACACCCCGGCCGGGTCGTCGTAGCCGACGGTGTGCGCCTGCAGCACCTGCCCGGCCGCACCGCGCACGTCCAGGGTGCTGAGATTGCCGTTGTCGGTATAGGTCCAGTTGGTGGTCTGCTTGGTTGGATAGCTGCTGGCGGTGGTGGTCTCCGCGCCGGTGCAGGTGCCGGCCATGCGGGCCATCACCCGGCGGGACTCCCACCCGGTTGGCAGGTAGCTTGTGGTGACGTGCTGGTCGTTGGCGCAGGTGGTCCCAGTGCCGAAGTCGTACTGGTCGGTGAGCCAGTCGGCGCCGTCATAAACCATGCTGACCCGGTCCGGGGCGGCGGTGGTGCCGCCTTCCTTGCCGTTGTCCTGCCGGGTCGCGATCAGCCCGTCGGCGGTGTAGGTGTAGGTCGAGTAGGTGTCAAAGGCCTGGCTACCCAGCGTGCTGGTGGTCTTGCTGACCTCCCCGAAGCCGTCGTAGGCCGCGGTGACGCTCACGGTGGACTGGCTGGGATCGATCACGCCGACGTTGCCGACGGCCTGGGTGAGGTGGCTGTCGGGGTCGTAGGTGAACTGCTCGCTGTGGCCCTCGGGGTCGCTGCGGGAGCGGACGTTGCCGCTTGGGAAGTAGGACCAGATCTCGGTCTTCGAGGGCTGCGCCGTGCCGGTGTCCGGGCTGCGCTCGGCCTGCCATCCCTCCGCGCTGTAGTCGAAGCGGACCGGCGGGTTGGACCCGGTTGTCTGGGTGCGAACCCAGCCCGGGTCCCAGTAGCTGACCGTGGTCAGCGCCGGGGCGCTGAGCGTGGCGGATGGCCGGGTCCGGTCGGTGGTCGACGGCGCGGTGCTGACCGGCAGGGAGCTGGTGGCCAGCCGCCCGTCGGCGTCGTAGGTGCGGTACGCATAGGCGGCCGGGGTGGTGGACCCGTTGCTGGCCGTGCCGGTGGGCAGGGTGACGACCGCGAGCTGGTCGGCCGCATCGTAGGTGTAGCCGGTGACGAAGTCGTTGAAGGTGGCCTTGTCGCTGCTGGCATCGTAGGCGCGCGCGCCCACCACGCGGACCCGGTTGCCGTCCGCGTCGTAGGAGTACAGCGAGGTCAGCGTCCGCGTGGCGCTGAACGGCGCGTCGACACGAGAGAGCAGGCCACGCTGGTCGTAGTCGAAGCTGGTGGTCTTGCCGGCCTCGTCCACCTGGTCCTTGACGGCGCCGTCCGGATAGTAGTGAGCGGCCACCGTCCGCGCGGCCGCGCCGGTCGAGGCCAGCGGTTCGATCGTGGCCGTGAGGCGATGGGCCAGGTCGTAGCCGTACAGGGTGGTGTGCGCGGCGGCGTTGGCCGTGGTCGCCGCCGGGCAGCTGGCCGGCGGGACGGTCAGCCCGGCCAGCGGCTCGTAGACCGCCGCGATGTTGCCGACGGTGTCGTAACAGGTAGAGAAGGTGCGGCTCCCGGTGACCGCGCCGGTCGTGGGGTCGATGGCGTTGACCTTCCGGGATACGACCCGGTTCACCGCGTCGTAGGTGTTGACCAGCGATGGGTTGGCACCGCCAGCCTTCATCGAGGTGGGCGCGGTGATCGCGGTGAGGTTGCCGGCCGCGTCGTAGTCGTCCCTGGTGCGGGCGCCGGCCGGGTCGGCGCTGGTGTCGGGGCTGGTGGTGAGCGTGCGCCGGTCCATCGCGTCGTAGCTGTAGGTGGTCGGCGCTCCGCTCCCGGGGTCGTCGCGGCCATAGACCGGGTTGCGCTCGGAGGTGACATTGTCGTTGCGGTCGTAGGCGATGGTGGTCCACACCAGCAGCCCGCGCGCCGCCGCGGTGGTCTTCGGCTCCGACTGGCGACCGAGCCGATGGAAGCTGTCGTAGTCGAAGTAGGTGCGGTAGCTGCGCACGTCGGCGCCGGTCGCCCCGGCGTGGGCCGGCGTCTGGGTCCACAGTTGTTGGCCGTCGGCGTCGAACTCCTGGCCGGTGACCCGCCCGACCGGGTCGGTGATTTGCTGTGGCAGGCCGTTGGCGTCGTAGTTGCCGTAGTGGGTGTCCCCTCCGTTGGGGCTGGTGGCCGTGGTGAGCTGGCCGAGGCTGTCGTAGGCGTAGATGGCGGCCACGGTCTGGCCAGGTGCCAGGGCCGAGGTGAGGTTGCCACTGCTGTCGTAGCCGAACGACCACATGTAGTCGCCGGAGGTCGTCGTGGCGGTGCCACGCGGGCTGGTCTTGGTGGCCAGCAGGCTCCAGTGGTTGCCGGTGTCGGTGGCGTCCAGCGGGCGGTTCTTGTAGGTCAGCGCGGTCTGGTCGCCCTCCTGGTCGGTGACGCCGTTCACGTAACCATTGGCGTTGTAGGTGTAGTCGGTGTGCGCGGCGGTGTTCGGCTCGGTGACCCGGCGAAGCATGAAGTCGCCGTTCCAGGCCAGCGCCGTGGTCTCGTTCTTGGCGTTGGTGACCGAGGTCGGCTTGCCGTCGGTGTCGTAGCCGTAGACGGTGTCATGGCCGAGTGGGTCGGTGATGGTCGTCTGTCGCGTCGACGCGTCGTAGCCGAAGGTGGTGGTCTTGCCGGCCCGGTCGGTGAGCGTGTGGAGCTTCCAGCGCAGCAGGTTGGAGGAGCCGGGCCCGAAGTAGGCGAACCTGGTCTCGTGCCCGTTGGGGTCGCGCACGCTGAACAGCCGGGTCGACTGGTTGGGGGTGCGCGGGTCCGGGTCCACCCGGTCTGCCGCGGTGGGGATCGCCGGGCCGTCCCCCGAGGAGGTGGTGTAGGTGAACACCCAGCTCCGGTCCGCCAGGAAGCCGCCGGTGGCGGTCACACCGCCGCGCTGGGTGATCCGCAGCAGGTTGCCGTCCTCGTAGTAGTCGAAGTGCCAGACGTGCCCGCCGTGGTCGGTGAGGTCCTTGATATTGCCGCGGATGTGAGGGCTCTTGGCCTCGGCCTTGCTGTAGTAGGCGACCTGGACCGGCCGGCCGGCCGCGTCGGTGACCGCGGTCACCCGCTTCTTCGGGCCGCCCGGATCCTCCCCTGGAGGCACGTCGCTCTCAGTGAGGCTCAACGTGTTGCCGTTCTTGTCGACCACCGCGGTCGGGAAGCCGTCCACGTCGTAATAGAAGGTCACATGGTCGGGCCGCGACAGCGCCCAGTAGCGGGGGGCGGTCTGGTCGGTGGTAATCGAACGTAGGAACAGGTGCACCCCGGGTGGCGCGGTCCAGCTGGTGGTGCCGTCGGGGTTGGTGGTGCCGTCGAAGCGGTGGGGGGTGCCGTCCCCGTCGATGAACTGGATGTACTTGTTGGACCGGCCGGAGATGGTGTCGGCGCCGTTGGGGTGGATGTCCAGCGGCTCCCCCAACCGGGTCAGCGTCGACAGCGACAGCGACCAGTTGTTGCCTGCCGGGGAGTGGCTGTGGTCCTCCAGGCTGTTGTAGGTCAACCCCGCCACCGTGGCCAGTCCCCGGCCGGGCTCGCTGAACGGCGACCACTGCGCCAGCAGGTTGCCGTTGGCGACGTTGACCAGCCCGGTCATGCTCGCGCCCAGCTGGGCGCGCTGGTAGCCGTAGTAGCGCTCCAGCCCTAACGCGTCGTCCAGGTCCCGGGTGACGAGCACCGGGTTGTCGACTGGCTTGTTGCCGTGCTGGCTGAACCAGCTCGGGCTGGGGTTGGCCGAGTCGGCATCGGTGTCGTACACGTCCAGTCGCAGCCGTACCAGCGACAGGTCGATCCCGGTCGGCAGCGGCGGCGGGTCGATCACCACCGGCAGCGTCTTGGACGCCCCTGGCTGCACCGTCGCCGGGAAGCTGTCGGCCGCCGGACCCTCGTAGAGGATCGTCCCGTCAACGGTGTACCAGCGGTACCACAACCGCAGTTCGCTGCCCGTGCTGTTCTTCCACGCCACGCTGCTGGTGTTGGTCACCGTCACGGTGGGGCAGTACGAGGTGTCCGGGCACGCGGTGCCAGACAACGCGGTCGTCGGGCCGGCGACACGCGAGGCCGAAGCGGGCGCGGCCAGCGGGGGCGCCAGCGGGGGCGCCAGCGGGGCGGAGCCTAGGCTCCGTCCCCCACCGCTGTAGGGATCGGTCGGGGCCGCCGTGGTGTTGGTGGGCATCACCGGCGGGATGTAGTCATCCCCCGGCCCGGGCGCGTTCAGGTCGAACGACGCGCTGTAGCGGGTACCGGCGGTGTTGTCGACAGACACGCTCACCGAACTGGCGGTGACGTTGCCGCTGCCGTCGTAGGCCTTCACCGTGACGGCGTGCGGCGCCGACGGGTCATCGAACGCGGTGTGCAGCAGGTCCAGGGTGTCCCACGGCATCGTGTACGGCGCGGCGGTGTCATCGCCCAGGTGCTGCCCGTCGGCGTAGAACTCCACCCGGGTCACGCCGGCGTCGTCACCAGCCGTGGCGCTCAGCGTGACCGTCCCCGACACCGTGTCGTCCGCCCCAGGGCTGGCGATCGACACCGTCGGGGCGGCGGTGTTGTCGGCGGTCACCGTGGTGCTGGCGCTGGCCGAGTTACCGGCCTCGTCGTAGGCGGTGGCCGTGATCGTGTGACTGGCGTTGGTGGCCGTGGCGCTGTTCCACGTCGCGGTGTAGGGCCGGGAGGTGTCCGAGGCGAGCACGGTACCGTCCACGGCAATGTCGACCCGGGCGACCGCACCGTCATCGGAGGCGGCCACGGTGATCGGCACCGACCCGTGCACTCTTGCGTTGGCCGCCGGCGCGGCGATCGACACCACGGGGCCGGCGGCGTGGCTGCCGTCGGCGTAGCTGACCACCAGCTTGGGGCGCTGGCTCGCGGTGCCGAAGTCGTCGGAGTGGTAGTCGAAGTACTTCTGCGGCGTGGTCGCCGGGACCGACTCGTCGGCGATCCGCAGCAGCATCCCGAGGTTCGGGTAGGTCCCGTCCGCCCAGTCCTGCACCAGGCTGGTCACCGTGAAGGAGTCGCTCCCCCCGGTGCTGCTGTGGCTGGTCCCGGGCACGCTCGCCCGGACGCTCGTGCCGTAGTCACCCCCGGCGGTCGACCACGCCAGCCCCGCTCGGGACTCGCGCCAGTCCGCCCCCGAGCCGTCACAGACGCCCCCGGAGACCCCCTCGCCCTCCTCCCATGCCCGGGTCGCCCGGTAGACGTCCACCTCGCCCGGCGCCGCCGAGTTCGCGCCGTACCACAGCGTCATCGTGGCCGACGACACCTGCGCGCCCGGCGGGATGCGCCGCAGGTCGAAGCGCAGCAGCGGCCGGCGCACCCCCGTGTCGGTCCCGCTGCCGATCCGCAGGTTGCCCGTGCCGCCGTAGTTGAAATAGTCAGCGCAGGTCGTGGTGAACCCTGGCCCGAACGACACGTAGGTCGCCTCGCCCGCCGCCGGGCCCGGCTGGAGCGTCAGCGTGGCCTGCCCGTCGGCGGGCAGCGTGACCCGAAGCTCGTTGGAGGCGTCGGTGCCGTTGACCACGACCTTGTACGAGAAGGCCGTCGCCGCTTTCGCGGTGGTGTCCACCCAGCCGGTCGTGTCGATGTCGCGGACGGTGGCCAGCAGCGTCGCCGCCGATGGGGTGAACCCCGCCGTGGCCGACCGGTGCACCTCGTAGCGGTCGAATGCCGACGGGCCGGCAAACCGCGACCAGTGCAGCTCCGCGCCGCTGGAATGCAGCAACGTCGGTGTGTCCAGGGTGACGGCGTCACCCGCCGCGGCGTGGGCGGCCTGGGGGCGGGAGGGCAATCCCACCACCGTCAGCCCGACGGCCAGGACGAGGACGAGCAGAACGCGGAGGGAACGCGACCAGGACATGGTGGCCTCGCAGGATGCGGCGGCGACGGGCGCCGCGAACCAGAACCGCCGCTCGTCTGGAGGGACGGTCAGCGGCACATCCGACAACGGCGCGGACCCCGTCCTCCGTGTTCCCCCACGCCCCGGAATCCGGCGGACCCGGGTGGCGGCCGACCGGGGGCATCGCGGCGGGCCCCAATCGACGCACGTATTGTCTAGCTATTATCTAGTTTGTCAATACTAGATCGAAAATAGCTCATTTTCCGTATGATCATCGGGTCGCCGCCTTGCGGCCCTTCCGTCGCTGCGGCTTCAGGACCCGGCCGCTCGCTGGTCCAGGATGGCCACCCCGTGCCGCGCAAGGGTCAGCTCCCCGCCCTCGCGGCCGGTCAGCAGATCGGTACCGGGCAGCGAGAGGCGGACGTCCGCGCCGCTGTGATTGATGACGAAGAGCAGCTCGCCCCGCCGCACCGCCTCGACCCCCGTCGGGAGGGGAGGCGGGCCGGCGGCGATCCCCGCCTCGTCGAGCAGGTGCTCGATGAGGGTGCCGCGAGCGCTCGGCTCCGGCATCGTCGCGAGGTACCACGCCATCCCGGCGCCCGCGCGCCGTCGCGTCAGCGCGGGCCAGCCGTCGAGCGGCTCCCCCTTGAATCGCGCCAGGACCTCGGCATCGACCGCGTGGACGTACTCCGACCAGAGGTGGCCGACGACGTCGCCGAGAAGTTCGCCGCCTATGGTTGCGGTCGCGGCCGGGGGCAGCGGCGCGAACTCCTCGATCCAGATGCCCAGGGTGGCTCGCAGCCCGCCGAGATATCCATCGGGCATGAGGTGGGCGTTCTTGTCGGCGATCCCGGTCTGGTAGGTGACGAGCAGCTGCCCGCCGTGCTCGACGAAGGCGTCGAGGTTGGCCGCCGTCGCGCTCGAGGTGACGAACAGGCTGGGAACGATGACGACGCCGTAGCCGCTCAGGTCCCCCGATGGCGCGACGAAGTCGGCCACCACATTGCGGGCGTAGAGCTCCCGGTACCACGCGAACAGACCGTCCCAGTACGACAGCGTCGCCGGCAGCGCCGGCTGCTCGATGCTCCACCAGCTGTCCCAGTCGAACGCGATGCCGACACGGCTGTCGAGGCGGCTGCCCACCACCCGGCCCATGGTCGCAAGCTCGGCGCCGAGGTCCTGACCCTCGCGCCAGACCCGGCTGTCGGTGCCCACGTGGGGCAGCAGCCCGGTGACGAATCGCTCGGCACCCGCCACTGACTGCCGCCATTGGAAGAACAGCACCCCGTCGGCGCCACGCGCGATCGCCTGGTAGGACCAGGCGCGCTGCTGGCCCGGGGGTTTCGGCAGGTTGTGGGGGAACCAGCTGACCGCGCCGGGTGACTGCTCCATGAGCAGCCAGGGCTGCCCTCCGCGGAGCGAGCGCATCAGATCATGGCCCATAGCGCTCTTCGCGGGCGCCTCCTCGTCGCCGGGATCCGGATAGCTGTCGTAGGACACCAGATCCACCTCGGGCGACCACGACCAGTAGTCGACGTTCTTCGAGACGCCGAGGAAGTTCGTCGTGATAGGCACGTCGGGGCTCATCGCGCGCAGGATCTCGCGCTCCCGCCGATAGCAGTCGAGCAGTTCGTCGGAGCTGAACCGGTCGAAATCCAGCAGCTGGGTCGGGTTTTTGAAGGTCGGTGCGGTTCGGGGCGGGTAGATCTCCTCGAAGCCACCGTAGACCTGCGACCAGAAGGTCCCGGCCCAGGCCGCGTTGAGCTCGTGGATGGTCCGGTACTTGCGCTCCAGCCAGCCGCGGAACGCCTGCGCGGACACATCGCAGTAGCAGTGGCGCACGTGGCACCCGTACTCGTTGTTGACGTGCCACAGGCGGAGCGCGGGATGGCGGCCGTAGCGCTCGGCGATGGCGGTGACGAGACGGGCCGCGAGGCGCCGGTACACCGGTGAGCTGGGGCAGTAATGCTGGCGGCTACCGGGCGCGAGCCGGACGCCGTCGGCGGTTACCGGCAGGACCTCGGGGTGGTTGTGGGTCAGCCACGGAGGCGGCGAGGCGGTCGCCGTCGCGAGATTGACCGAGATCCCTCCCTCGTAGAGCTTGTCCAGCACCTTGTCGAGCCACTCGAAGTGGAATTCACCCTCCGCCGGCTCGAGGCTCGCCCATGAAAATACGCCGACGGTGACGAGGTTGACCCCGCACTTCTGCATCAGCCGGACGTCGTCGTCCCAAATTCTCTCAGGCCATTGTTCGGGGTTGTAGTCGCCGCCGTACCAGATCGTCATCCCTTGACACCACCGGTCATCAGGCCAGTTTGCCAATAGCGCTGCAGATAGAGGAACGCGACGATGAGCGGGAGGATGGAAACCAGCGATCCGGTGATGACCGTGGAGAAGAGGACCCGCGCTCCGCCGCCCGCGGCGCTGGCCGCCTGCTGCTGCGCCAAGCCAACCGTCAACGGATAGAGGTCGGAGGAGTTCAGCATGATCAGTGGCAGGAAATAATTGTTCCAGGTGGCCACCAGGGAGAACAGCACCACGGTGATCACGCCCGGCGCGAGCAGGCGGAAGGCGATCTGCCAGAAGGTCCGGAACTCGCCGGCGCCGTCGACGCGCGCGGACTCGATGAGCGAATCGGGGACCGCCTCCGCGGTATAGACCCGCATCAGAAAGACCCCGAAGGGATTTACCAGCGACGGCAGGATGATCGCCCAGGGCGTGTCGGTCAGGCGGGCATGGCTGAACAGAAGATATGTCGGGATGGCGAGCGCGGTGAGCGGCACCATCACCGCTCCGAGAATGATGCTGAAGAGCGCTCTGGAGCCCGGGAACTCATACTTGGCGAAGGCGTATCCGGCCATCGTCGCCAGCAGCGAGGCCCCGGCGGCGCTGACGCCGGCGTACAGGATCGTGTTCAGCAGCCATCGCAGGTAGACGCCGCCCTGGGTGGTGAACACGTTCTTGAGATTGCCTACCAGATTGATGTGGTCGCCGAACCAGAGACCGAAGCTGTTAAACAGGTCCGCATTGCTCTTGGTCGACGCCAGCACCAGCCACAGCAGCGGGAACGCGAAATACAGCGCGCAGGTCCACATGGCGACGGTCAGGACCGGGCTGCGGCGCCGTCGACCGCCGTGAACCAGCGTCACGGGGCGCTCCCTCGCTTCGCGTTCAACAATTGCAGGGGGGAGGAGACCACCACGATGACGAAGGCGAGTACGAACGCGATGGCCGCGGCATAATTGATGTCCTGATCCACGAACGCGACGTTGTAGGCGTAAAAGTTGGGGGTGAACGAGGAGCTGATCGCGCTCGGCGCCAGGTTGTGGAGCAGGCTCGGCTCGTTGAACAATTGGAACGACCCGATGGTCGAGAAGATCACGGTTAGCAGGATCGCCGGCCGGATAGCGGGAATCTTGATGTGCCACGCGATCCGGAACGGCCCCGCGCCGTCGATCTCGGCCGCTTCATACAACTCTGTTGGAACCGCCTGCAGCGCCGAATACATGACGATCATGTTGTAGCCGGCGTACTCCCACGTCACCACGTTCATGATCGAGCCCAGAACGCTGCCCTGCGAGAGCAGCTCGGGCGCCACCAGCCCCAGGAACCGAAAGGTCTGAGCGATGGGCCCGAAGTCGCGGCCGTAGAGGTACCCCCACATCAGGGTGGCGACGACCCCCGGCACCGCGTACGGGATGAAGATCAGCAGCCGCAGTGCCTTGCTCCCGAGCGCGCGGCCGCTGTCCAGCGCGAGCGCGAACAGCAGCGCCAGTCCGAGCATGATCGGCATCTGGATGACGAGCACGAGCGCGACCCTCCCCACCCCGGCGAGGAAATTTGGGTCGGCGAAAACCCGCTGGTAATTCTCGACCCCGACGAACCTGACGCCGCCGATGAGCCTGGTCGCGAAGAAGCTCAGGTACCCCGAATAGACCAGCGGCACGACCAGCATCGCGATGAAGACCACCATGAACGGGAGGATGAACAGATAGGCCGCCAGGCACTGCTTGCGCTTCATGGTGCTGGCCCGACCGGCACGCGACCCGTGCCGGCGCTTGGGGAGCACGCCCTCCGCGACTGCCCGATCCATGAGACTCCCTCGCATCAGGGGCCCAGCGCGGGCGGCCGGCGGGGCCCGGCCGCCCGCGTGGGCGGGCTACGAGACGGTGAACCCCTGCTTCTTGGCGTAGGCCACGATCGCCGCCTGCCAGGCGTCCAATCCCGCCGAGAGGTCGCCCCGGCTCGCGATGGCCTTCCCGAGGGTGTCGTTGAAGCTGGAGTCCACGTAGTCCATGATCGGCAGCCACTGACTCGGGCCGACGTTGCTGGCGATCTGCCCGAAGAGGGAGTTGATCTTCTGCCCCCCGAAGAACGGCGACGTCTGGCCGGTGAACTGCGGGTCCTGGAGCACGTCCACGGCGACCGGGAAGAGCGACTCCTGGGTGGCGAAGAGCAGTGTCGACGACTTGTCGTTGTTGATCCACTTAGCCAGCTCGTACGCGGCGATCGGGTTCTTGGTGGTCTTCAGAACGGCGTTCGACGATCCCCCCGCATCCACCGTTGCGGTGTCGCTGGCGGCCCACTTCGGCAGCTCGGACGCGCGCCATTTGCCGGCGGTGCCTTTGGCCGTGCCCTGGAGGAAGATGGGTCCCCAGGCGGCGCTGATCCAGCTCGCGTACTTGCCCTTTGCGAGGCCCTGATACCACTGGTCGGTGAAGTCGGGGTCCACCGAGACCAGGTTCGACTGGATGAGCTCCTGCCAGTACGCCAGCGCCTGCTTCGCCTCGCTGCTGTTGAGGTTGACGCCGATGGTGGTCTTGCCGTCGTAGCTGAAGGGCTTGACCCCCGCCTGCCTGAGCACTGGCAGGACCTGGATCTCCGGATCGGGCGCGAAGTTGACGATGTAGGCGCCGGTCTTCGACTTCATCGCCGTGGCGGCCGCCTTGAACTCGTCCCAGGTCGCGGGGGGACGCGCGATGCCGGCAGCCTTCAGCAGGTCATCGCGGTACAGCAACCCGACGGGGCCCCAGTCCTGCGGGATCGCCCAGACCCGCTGATCGTCGGCGATCTGATTCCACATCCCGGGGAGATAGTCGTTCTTGAGGTCCATCGCGCCGTACGGCGCCAAATCGAGCAGGCTGTCGGTGGCGACGAAGGAAGAGACGAAGGACGTCGACAACTGCACCACATCCGGCGCGCCGGTCCCCGCCTTGACAGCCGACCGGATCTTGGTGAATTCGACGGTGCCGTTGCCGACGTTCTCCACCTTCACCTTGATCGCTGGATACGCCTTCTCGAACAAGTCGATGTTCTTCTGGATATCCGGCAACCACGTCCAGAACGTCAGCGTCGTCGGCTTCTTGAGCGCCTCGTCGATCGCCGACTGGGAGACGGTCGAGGCGCTGGCCCGGCTTCCGCCCGCGCCGCCTCCCCCTCCCGAGCAGGCACTGAGGAGCACGACCAACGCCATGAGGCCCGCGGCCACCGGCGGTGCTGTCCGGCTGCTTCGCATGGTGCCCCCTCTCCTGGTGCGCTTCGCGGTCGCGACCAGCGCACAACAGTGATCAGGTCAGGGTCGTCGTGGAGGCGAGGGATGAGTTAGCGCTAACTCAGGCGCGGCTCACAATACGTCACTTTCTTCGCCCCGGCAAGAGGAAAGCTGAGCTCGATGTCCGCTCGTCAGGAGTTTGCGACTGTGGCGGGAGGGGGCGCCGATGAGGCGCGCACCAGCAGCCGCGGCTCGAACGACGGCACGCTGCTGCCGGTCGTCTCGCCGTCGACCACGCGCAGGAGCCCCTCCATCGCGACCCTCCCCTGCAGGTCGAAGTCGACGCTGACCGTGGTCAGCGCCGGCCGGAAATACTTCGCCTCTGGGATGTCGTCGAACCCGACCACGCTGACGTCCTCGGGAATCCGGACGGAGCGGGCGGTCAGCGCGGCGATGGCGCCCAGCGCCTGCTGGTCGTTGGCGGCAACGAGCGCGGTGATCCCCCGGTCGAGCGGCATGGACATTGCCGCCTCGTAGCCGGATTGCGAGGTCCAGTTCCCTCGGAGCGTTCCCAGCGACTGCACGCCGTGGCGGCGCATGCCATCCTCGAATGCCTGCTCACGGCCGCGGGCGGCAAGCCACTCCGGCGGGCCGGCGATGTAGAAGAACCGACGGTGCCCGAGCGCGACCAGGTGATCGACGAGCAGGCCGACGCCGAGCTGGTTGAGCGTCGTCCCCCCCGAGCCCGGCAAGGGGTTCGCGTCCGACTCGACGAAGACGGGGACCCTGAAGCGGACTCGCTCAAGCGCGGCGAGCACCCGATCGGTGGGCGCGATCACCAGCACACCCGCCAGCTGCTGCCGGCCCATCAGCGACATGGCCTGCTCGATGGCCTGGTCACTGTCCGGATCGAGGGTGACGATGTCCAGGACGTAGCCGGCTTCGCGCGCCGCCACGCCGGCGCCGTGCATGATCTTGTTGGGCCCGACCTCCACGATCCCGTAGACCAGCGCGCCGATCCGCTGCACGCGCCTGGTCGCCAGCGATCTGGCGACCAGGTTCGGCTTGTAGTCGAGCGCCACGATCGCGGCCTCGACCCGCTGCCGCAGCTCGGGCGCGATATTGCTGTGACCCTTGACCACGCGCGAGACCGTCTGGTGCGAGACGCCCGCCAGGCGCGCCACGTCGTAGAGCGTCGGAGCCTTTGCGGCGCGCTCGGACGGCCGGCTCATCTATCGAGATCCCGGTAGGCGGGCGGAGCGGGGCGCAGCCAATCCACCAGCCGGTCCTTGATCATGAACGCGAAGTTCACATTGCCCAGCGGCGTGTAATGGTCGGTGTAATACCGATCGACATAGCCCTGCGGGCTCAGCGAAAAGCTCTGGTAATCGTCAGCGTGGAGCCGCAAGCCGTCGACGAAGGGTATCCCCAGATTCCGCAGCGACTCCAGCACCGGAGCGTCCGGGCGGCGCCCGCCGGCGAGGAACTCGGCGACGGCCGAGCCGGGATAGGTCAGCAGGACCAGCAGCCGCTTTCCCGCTGACTCGAGATCACGACGCAGTTCCCCGAGGATCTGCGCGGTGGCGGAGAAGGCGGACCGCTCCCAGAGGGCGTGCGCGGCGGCGCGATGGTCGCCCCCCGGTTCCAGCCGCACCCCGAGCGCCCCGCTCAGATCCTCGTAGCGCGCGACGTAGCCGTAGTCGCCGGTCTGGTCCGCGACCAGCTTCTCCACCACGAAGTCGTCCCCGAAACATTCCATCATGAAATCAGTGTCACACAGGTCGTACAGGGACTCCGGCGTCGGGCAGGGATTGTCGCGGACCGTCACAACGCCGGTCGCCGGGTCGATCCGAACGTGCGTCCAGGGATTGGCGTGGAACATGCTGGTCGGCAGCGAGAGGTCATACTCCCGCCACCACTTGCCCAGCCGCAGCAGGCGATAGGCGTCCAGATTCCGGTAGTGATCGTCGAAGTAGATGTTCAGGAGAATATTTGGCGCGGACGCCTCTGTGCCCTCCACCCGCCACAGGCGCCGAACCGCCTGGAAGACACCGAAGCCGCCCACGCCGAAATTGCGGATCGGCTCCAGGAAATGGGCGGCGAGGACCTCCTGCCAAGTCTGCCCGTCGCTGACCTGATGGCACTGGGTGAAGCTGTCGCCATAGGTGTTGATGCGCGCGGTCCGGTCAGGGTGGTTGACCTGGAGCCGCTCGCCCCACGGCCCATAGCGGTACTCGCTGACCGCGCCGTCGACGTTGTCCGGCACCCGCGCGTCGTTAGGGAGATATCCCAGCTCCGGGTCGAACCGGGCCCAGGCGGGCACTTCGGGATCGAGGAACCGGTCCACCTCGACTCGGCTCAAGGTTGCCGCCGTCAGGAACGCAACCACGTCATCGCGGTGGGTCATGGGCGCATTTTTAGCGCTCACTCGGCTGGCGTCAACCGGTGGCTGGCGTCAACCGGTGGATGCCAGGAATGGGCGAGCAGGCCATCAGCCGGCCGCGCGGCTACTAAATTCAGTGGCGCCAGCGGGTGGCCGCGACGATCTCGTCCGGGCTCGCGCCGGCGAAGGTGGCCAGCTCAGCCCGGCGGACCGCGATGAAAGCGCCCAGCAGCGTGGAGCCGAGCGCGTCGCCGAGGACCCGGCTGCCCTCCAGATGGGTGAGCGCCTCCTCCAGTGACTGGGGCAGCCGCCTGACGCCGAGGGACGCAAGCTCCGCCCCGGAGCGCGCCGCAGGGTCGCCGGTGACTTCCGCGGGCAGGCGCCGCTCGCCGTCCAGACCGGCCAGTCCGGCGGTGACCAGCGCGCCGACCAGCAGGTAGGGGTTGGCGCTCAGGTCGAAGCACTTCGCCTCGAAGTTGGCGGCCCGCGGCTGGCTGCCGCGCGAGCCGGTGACCAACCGCAGGGCGTTCTCGCGGGTCTCGCGGCCCCAGCTCTGGAACACCCCGGCCCAGTGCGATGGCACCAGGCGTAGGTAGCTGGCCACGCTGGGGGCGCCGATGGCGACCAGCGCGGGCAGCGAGGCCAGGACCCCGGCGGCGAACGCCTCGCCCTTGGCGGTCATGCCGTAGGGGCCGTCGCCGCCCGCGTAGAGGTTGCGGTCACCCTCCCACACGCTCCAGTGGACGTGGCCGCCGTTGCCGACCGTGCCGGCGGCGGCCACGGGCGCGAACGAGACCTGGAGGTCGTGCTTGTGGGCCAGCGCGCGGATGGTCTGGCGGGCGAGCACGTTGAGGTCGGCAGCGCCGACGGGGTCCTGCGGGGCCATCGACAGCTCGAACTGGCCAGGGGCGTACTCGGGGTGGAACTGCTCCACGGCGATGCCCTGCTCCCGCAGGGCTTCCAGTAGGGCCCGGCTGAAGTCGGACTGCTCGATGAGGCGGGTCATCCCGTAGGCGGGGCCGCCGACCGCGGGCTGGAAGTCGCCGCCGGCGTCGCGGCTGAGCGCGAACTCGATCTCGAACGCCATTTGTAGCTCCAGGCCGCGTTCGGCGGCTGCCGCGGTCATCCGGCGCGCGAAGGAGCGCTGGCAGGCGGGGTAGACCTCGCCGTCCTGGGTGTACCGGTCCGCGGGCGCCCACGCCCAGCCGGGCTGTGCGGCCAACCGCGTGAGCCGGTCGAGGTCGGGGTGGAGCCGCAGGTCACCGTCGGGCCCGCCGATCTCGGGGCTGGTGGTGATGGTGTCGTCGACCACGAACACGTCGAACACCGGTGTCGCGCCCACGCCCCACCCGGCGGCCTGCTCCAGGCGTGCGACCGGGACGCACTTGACCCGTGCGATGCCGCTGTTCTCGACGAAGGTCACCGCCACGCCGGAGACCTGCTCGGCGGCCAGCCGGTCGGCCTCCTCCCGCCCGCGCTTCATCCGTTCCGATCGTTGCTGCTCAGTCATGGTCATGGTCAGGGTTCCCTTCCCTGGCCGCCTTCAGCCGGCAGCCAGCGCAGCTGCGATGTCCTCCGGCAGTCTCAGGAGCCGGAGGCCCCCAGACCATGCGCAGCGTGCACAGGCCTTGACACCAAGTGCACAAACCCGGGCGTGCAGAATCACCGACCAGGTCCGCCCAAGCCGAGCGCGGCCTGCGCCGACTCACCGACCTCGTTGCCCGTCCACGGCGGCGGCCATGATCGCCGACAGTCGCCCGCGGCCCCGGGAGGCCCTGCGTGTGGGTGTACTGCAGCGCCGAGGCGTCCCCTGTGACCACCAACTCCCGGACGAGGTCGGCGAGCGCCTCGCCGGGAAAGGTGGCGGGGCCCTTCCCAGTCCCCGCTACCGGTAGTAGACGGGCGTCATCTCCGCCCTGCCCTCGTCGTCCGGGATCAGCTCCGGATGCTTGTACCGGGAGGCCCACTGGAAGCCGTATCTCACCGTCATGATCTTCCGCGGGACGATCTTGATGGTCCAGCAGGGCTCGACGTTCTTTGGACCGCGGTACTCGTTGGCGCGTTCCCCCAGGTAGCGGGGACCCGTGTGATACGTGCCGAGCTTGTTCCAGACCGACATCTCCCCGGTGTCGAGGTAGGGCCCGACGACCGCCTCGACGATCACGGCGGTGCCCTCGCAGATCACCTTCGACAGCGGCGGGTTGGGGTCGTCGATCAACAGCTGCACTCGCGGATCGCGGACCAGGTAGTGGGCCCACTCGGACCGTGCCCGCGGTACCACCCAGAACGCCACACCGTCCCAGTGGTACCAGCTGGCAGCGATATATGGTGAGCCGTCCGGGGTCAGGCAGGCGATCTTGGCGATCCAGGGTTTCTGGAGGAATTCGTTCATCTCGGCGGCCGACATTGGCCTCGGCTTCGAGCCCATGAAATCAGTCTTGTCGCCCTCGGGCTTCTCGCTCACGCCGCCCTCCCTGGCTGCCGCGGATCAGTAGATCTCGAAGTACTCCCGGTGCTCCCATGGAGTTACGGTCGTCAGGTGGTCGTCTTGGACGACCCCGTCCGGCCCGGTCACCGAGGCGAGGTAGGCATCGATCTCCGACTGCTTGCACGCGGCGATGAACTCCATGAATGGCTTCCCGAGCGCCTCGCTGAAGACGGCGTCCGCCCTCAGGGCCTCCATCGCGTCCATGAGGCTCCGCGGGAGCAGGGCCTTGTCCACGATGTAGGGCTCCTCGTCCATCGGCCCGGGGTCGATCTTGCTCTCGATGCCGTCCAGCCCGGCGATGATCTGCGACGCCATATAGAGATAGGGGTTCGCCGAGGGCTCGCCGGCCCGGTTCTCGATGTGCGCCGCCTCGTCATCCGGCCCAGCGCTGCACACCCGGATGTACGCCGCCCGGTTCTCCAGCGCCCAGGTGACCTTGTCCGGGGCGAATGACTCCGGCCGGAAACGCTTGTACCCGTTGATCGTCGGCGTCGAGAACACGCACTGCGCGGCGGCATGCTTGAGCAGGCCTCCGACGAAGTGCTTGCCGGTCTCCGACAGCCATTCCCCGGTACCCCACTGACCTTCTTCGCGCGAGGTGAAGACGTTCTGCTGGGTCTCGATGTCGCGGAGGGACTCGTGCAGGTGCCAGCCGCTGGAGAAGAAGTTCTCCAGGTTCGGCCGGGACATGAAGGTGGCGTGGTACCCGTTTCGCCGGCAGATCTGCTTCGCCGCGGTGCGGAACAGGACCATATTGTCCGCGGATTCCAGGCCCCTGCGGGGGTCGAACGTGAACTCGCACTGCCCTGGGCCCCACTCGTCCTCCATGGTCCGAAGCGGCAGCCCAAGCTCCTGCAACTGCCGCTCGAGGACCGAGAGGATCTCGTCGATCTCGTCCTGGCGCGTCTCCGTCAGATACTGAAAGCCGTGAGCGACCGCGCGTACCTTCGGCGGCTCGGGCGGCCACCCAGACTGCTCGGGCAGCAGCATCGGGTCCTCGAGCTTGGTGATGTACCACTCGACCTCCAGGCCCGAGACGTACTCGTACCCGTGCTCGGCGAGCTTCTTGAGCCACTGGCGCAGGACGTGCCGGCTGGAGAACGGGACCGGCTTGCCGTTCTGGAAGTACGCGTCCGACAGGCACCACCCCGTGCCCGGCGCCCAGGGCAGCTCGCGGAACGACAGCGGATCGGGAACCAGGATCATGTCCGGGTACCCGGTCATCTCGGGGATGCCAAACCCCCCGCCGGTCCGGAACAGCGGGAAGATGATCCTGTTGGCGGTGTCCATGATCAGCACGGCGGTCTGGAAGTCCTGGCCGTTCCTCAGGGCGTGCAGGAAGGCGTTGGCCGTCAGGGTCTTGCCACGCAGAATGCCGTGCTGGTCCGGCCAGGAAACGCGGACCGTGCGGAAGCTTCCATCTTTGACGAGCGAGATGACCTTCTCAGCCGCCTTCTTCTGGTCGTCCGTCCACAGGCCATGCTTCTCGATGAAGTCGAGCTTCCCGAGACTGATGTCATCGAGTTCGATCGCCACCTCGACCCTCCCGTCGTCGGCTGTCTGGCCTCCCGGATTTGCCTGGTGCGCTCTGTCGATGGGCGGATGCGGAATTCAGCTCGCGAAGCCTGTATCCCGGTTCGCTCCGCGTTTGTCAACGGGGTGGCCACGTTTGCCGTTGAATACCCGGCCGGACTCCGCGGTCGCCGGCCCTGATGCC
>JBEDUQ010000237.1:0-52578 GCA_040414855.1 Actinomycetota bacterium | reverse complement strand
ACGGCCTCCGCGCCAGCAGCACCTCCGGCAGCTGGGAGGGCATCGTGGCGCTCATGGCGCTGGCCACCGCCGTGGCCGGGGCGGCCTGCGTCCGCGGCCTTCGCGCCGCCCGCCGCGGTCCCGACACGGCCGCCGCTCCGCAGCCCTGAGCCGGCGCCCTCCATGCAGCCCTGAGCCCGGCGCCCTCCCCCGCGGGGGCGCGGGCGGCGGAGAGGCCGGTGTCAGCCCGCTGACCAGGCTGCTTCCTACGGGTGGTAGCTTGACGGGGTTGGGCACTCTGTCCGCCGACCAGATCATGATCCGGTCATTTGCTGGGGGGCTTGCAAATGGGCGCTGACAACGGGCCGCTCCGGGACGACGACATCTCCACCTCGCAGGGCGGTTCCACCAGCCCGCGCGGCGGCGACGGCGTCGACACCACCGATTCGGCCGTCCGCGACGCCGACGGCACCGACCGCGCGGACGGCGTCGACCCCACCGACACGTCCGAGAAGGGCGCGGGACACGACGCCGACGGCACCGACTCCGACTCCCACGACTCCCACGACTCCCACGACTCCCACGATTCCGATTCCGACGACTCCGACTCTCACGACTCTGACGACTCCGACTCGGGTGGCAGGCACACCCACGGGGACGATGCCGACGGCACCGACCGGTAGCGCGCTGCGGCGTTTCGTCGGCGATCCCGAACGGTTCGTCCGGGACCACTGGGCCCGCGCCCCGCTCTACCGGCCGGGCGACGACCCCAACGGCTTCGCCGATCTCTTCTCGATCGCCGACGTCGACCACCTGGTCGCGACGGCCTCGCTGCGCGTGCCGGCGATCCGTTTGGTGAAGGACGGCGGCGAGCTGCCGTCCCGCGGCTACACCAAGTCGGGCCGGCTCGGCTCCAAGCCGCTGACCGACCTGGTCGACCCCGGAAAGGTCTACGGCCAGTTCGCCGACGGCGCCACGATCGTGCTCCAGGGCCTGCACCGCTACTGGCTGCCGCTGACCCGGCTGTGCCGTGACCTGGAGTGCAGCCTCACCCATCCGACGCAGGTCAACGCCTACGTCACGCCGCCGTCCTCGCGCGGCCTCGGCCTGCACGCCGACGAGCACGACGTCTTCGTGCTCCAGGTCCACGGGCGCAAGCGCTGGGAGGTCTACCGGCCAGGTCAGGACAACGATCCCAGGGCTCCCGGCGAGCGTCTGCTCGACGTCGTCCTGGAGCCCGGCGACTGCCTGTACCTGCCCGTTGACTTCCCGCACGCGGTCTGGACCGAGCAGTCGGCCTCCGCGCACCTGACCGTCGGGGTGCTCACCTCGACGTGGCGGGAGGTGCTGCTCGACGCGGTCCGGCGGGTGCTCGACGAGCCGGCGTTCGCCGCGCCGCTCCCGCCGGGATACGCGGACCAGCCGGCGGCGATCGCCGGCGCCGTCGCCGAGCGGCTCGGCGAGCTCCAGCAACGGCTCGGCAAGCACGATCCGGTGGAGGTGGCCGAGGCGGCGGCGCGGAAGTTCCGGTTGTCGCGGCCGCCGATCCTCACCGGGCAGCTCGGGCAGATCCTGGACCTCGACCAGGTCTCGGACACGACCATGGTGTGGCGCCGCGCCGGGTCGGTCTGCGACCTGCGGGCCGACGACGACGGCACGCCGTCGCTGGAGCTGGGCGACCGGCGCATCATCTTTCCCGCCTGGATGGAGCCGGCGCTCCGCGCGCTGCTCACGCTGCTCGAGCGGGAGCGCTTCACGGCGGCGGACCTCGCCGGCGAGCTCGACCCGGAGAGCCGGCTGGTGCTGATCCGGAGGCTGGTCCGGGAGGGCCTGCTGGAGTTCGAGGTCGTTGCCTGAGCCCACCTGCACCACGGTCTCCCGGTCGCTGGGTGAGCCGATGTTCGCCACCGCGTCCCACGTTCCCGCATGGCTGCTGATCGAGCAGCCCGGGCCCTGGGGTCCCGAGGCGCTCCTGGAGAGCCGCCTCGACCGCGCCGTCGGGCGGGCCCTGCTGCGGCGGGGAAGCGCGGCCGGGGTACGGGTGGTGCTGATCCGCCGCACGCGCAGGACGCGCGCCGGCCCGCGTCAGGTCTTCGTCGCCCGCACCGACCGGCAGGCGCGATGGCTCGAGGAGCTGCGGGTCGACGACCCCGCCGAGCTGCTCGGCCTGGACTGGACGCGACTGGGCCGCGGCGAGCCCGGTCACGGCGTCCCGGCCCGCGGCACCGTCTACCTCGCCTGTACCAACGGGCGCCACGACCAGTGCTGCGCGACCTGGGGCCGGCCGCTGGCCCAGGGCCTCGCCGCGTTGCTGGGCGCCCGGGTCTGGGAGTGCTCGCACATCGGCGGCGACCGCTTCGCCGGCAACCTGGTGTGCCTGCCCGAAGGCGTCTACTACGGCCGGCTCGGCGCCGCCGAGGCGGCCAGGGTCGCCGCGCTGCACGAGCGGGGCCGCATCGACCTCGACCACTACCGCGGCCGCTGCGTCTACCCGCCGGTGGTCCAGGCCGCCGAGCATTTTCTCCGTCGCGAGCTGGGCATCACCGGTATCGACGACCTGGCCGCCGAGCGCCGCGAGACCGGCGCCGAGGGTGTGGTCGCGGTGACCTTCGCCACGGTCTCGGCGGGGCGCTGGAGGGTTCGCCTGCGCGTCAGCCAGGCGCCGACCGCGCGCCTGCTCACCTGTCAGTCCACACGGCCCGACCGCCCGCCCGTCTACCGCCCGCTCGACCTTGCCCAGCTGGAGCCTGGCGAAGGCGGTTGACGGCGACCCCGGCGGGTACACCCGCAGCGCGGTGTCGGTCGGGTTGGGCAGGAGGGGAGCTGGTCATGCGGTTGGAGTTGACGTTGGCGCTGCCCAGGCAGGCGCGCTCGGTGGTGGTCGCCCGGCATCTCGTGCGCGCGGCGATGGTGGAGATGGGCGTGAGCGACGACTGCGTCCACGAGATCGAGGTGGCGGCGAGCGAGGCGTGCACCAATGTGCTGGAAAGCGCCGGACCGTCCGAGGAGTACGAGGTCCGCCTCCAGGTGCTGGAGGACCGCTGCGTGCTGCGGGTGGTGGACATCGGTCAGCTCAGGCGGCGGCTGCGGCTGGCGCTGGCCGCGGACCCCGACGACGACGCCGTGGCCGGGGAGGGCGTGCTGTTGATGCAGGCGCTGGCCGACCGGGTCGGGCTCGCCACCCTGCCGGAGCGGGGCACGGTCGTCTCGTTCGAGAAGCGGCTCGTCTACGCCGAGCCGTGACGCCTACCAGGCCCCTGGCCGCTACGACCAGAGCGGCTCGGGGTACTCGCCGCGGGAGATCAGGTCCCGGAGCAGCATGATCGCGTTGGGACGGTCCTCCCGGTAGGTCACGCCGAACCAGCGGCTCGAGGTCCGCAGCACCCGACAGCTGCCCTCGCCCGCGGCGATGAGGTCGGTGACCAGGCTGGGGATATAGAATTCCGCGGACTCGCTGTCGCCGTGCTCGCGGGCGAACTCCAGCCATTTGCGGCGCAGAGCCGGGAAAATGGCCGGCTGAAATCCCCAGAAATTCATCGAGACGATCTCGTCGCCGGTCAGATGCCCGTGGAGCCCGTCGGGATCCACGTAGCTGATTCCCTCGCCGTCGTCCTGGAGCTCTCCGAGCTCGGTGACGGTCTGGAGCCTGCCATCCGAGATCACGCAGAGCCCACGCTTCACGGGGCCGAACTCGGACAGCGTGTTGCGCAGGCGGAAGCCGACCAGCGCCGCGTCCTCACGGTTCGAGCGGAGATGCTCGGTCAGCACCTGGAACGACTCGCGCCCGTAGTAGTCATCGGCGTTGATGACCGCGAATGGCTCGTGGATGACCTCGGCGGCACACAGCACCGCATGCGCCGTTCCCCACGGCTTGCTCCGCTTCGTGTCGACCTCGGGGCCGGCGGGGGCCGCCTCCTCCTGGAAGACGTAGTGGACCTCCGCCCGCTTCTCGATCCGCATGGCGACGGCCTCGCGGAACGCGTCTTCGATATCGCGGCGGATCACGAAGACCACCTTGGTGTGAAATCCGTACCGCAGCGCGTCGAATATCGAGTAATCGACGATCGTCTCGCCGGCGGGCCCGAGCGGCTCGATCTGCTTCAGTCCGCCGTAGCGCGAGCCGCTCCCCGCCGCCATCACCAGCAATGTCAAGTCGTTCATAGGATTCCTGAGGGCCAGCCCCGCTGGCCACGCGATCGGTCGAGCACAAGGCGTGGCATCATACGCGCGATCCGTCAGCGGCAGAAGGCCCGTGCGGCCTCGGTGAGGACCCGGGCGCACGCGACGGTTCCCGACACGCTCACCCACTCGACCTCGGCATGGGCGCCGTCGCCGTCCGGACCGAACAGGACCGTCGGGATCCCGGCCGCCTGGATGAACGCCGAGTCGGCCCAGTAGCTCACCCCGGCCACCTCCACCGGCCGGTCGAGCAGGTCGCGGGCCGTCTGGAGGACCGTGCCGACGATCGGCTCGGTCGCCGCGGTCTCGAACGGCTCGCGGGCGAGCAGAACCCGGCTGTCGACCACCAGCTCCGGGTCGGCGCGGCGGCAGCCTTCGAGCAGCTCCTCGACCTCCCGCTCGACCGCCGCCACGGTCTCGCCCGGCAGGGTGCGGCGCTCGACGGTCAGGGTGCAGCGGTCGGGAATGGTGGACTCGCCGATGCCGCCGCTGACCAGCGAGGCGTGCAGCGTGCCAGGGCCGAGGGCGGGGTGCCGGCGGGCGTCCAGCCGTTGGTTCAGCTCCGCCAGCGCCACCAGGACCGGGCCGGTCTCGAGGATCGCGTCCACGCCGAGGTGGGGCCGCGACCCGTGCGCCGCGCGTCCGGTGACCTCGATCTCGACCCAGACGAAGCCCTTGTGCGCGGTGGCGACCGCCAGCTCGGTCGGCTCGGTCACCACCGCGGCGTCCGCGCGCACCGACCGCAGGACCTCCTGAACGCCGATGCTGGAGTGCTCCTCGTCGGCGACCGCCGCCACGATTACCTCGCCCGCCAGCCCGGCGCGGGCGGCCTCGCGGCAGGCGATCAGTGCCGCGGCCAGTCCACCCTTCATGTCGTAGGCGCCGCGGCCGTAGAGCCGGTCGCCTTCGACGCGCGGCACCAGCGGGTCCGACATGCCCTCGAGACCCCCCGTGTCGAGATGGGCGCAGAGCAGCAGGGCCCTGCCGTCGCCGCGGCGGCCGCTCCGCGCCACCACGCTGGGGCGGCCGGGGGTCGCCTCCAGCCGCTCGACCTCGAGGCCGGCGCGGCCGGCCCACTCGCCGACGTACGCCGCGACCGCTCGCTCGCCGGCGCCGCCGGGCACCAGCGACGGATTCACCGAGTCGATCGCGACCAGGTCGCGCAGCAGCGCGACGATCTCGCGGTCCGAGACGTCCATGCCACCTCCTCCAGCGCCCTTTGCCATACTGCCGTATACGCAAGATGCCGGAAACGACCCGTGACCAGAAGCCACGCGATCAGGGAGGCATCGTTGGACGACGTCCTGGAGCCGACGCCAGAGCAGGTCGAAGCCTACCGCCGCGACGGGTTCCTGGTGGTCCAGCGGTTTCTCCCCGACGACGAGGTCGAGCGGGTCCGCGCTCGCTGGGAGCGGCTCTTCGACCACCACTGGGAGACCGGCATCGCCCCGGACGAGGTCAACTACACCCCTGGGGTGACCCCGCCCGACCGCACCCGCCAGCTCTGCAACGCCTGGAAGTCGGACCCGGTGATCGCCGCCACCACGCTGGCGCGGCGCAACGCCGCCTTCGCCGGCAGGCTGGCCGGCGTGTCCGGCCTGCGCGTCAACCAGGACAACCTGATCTGGAAGCCGCCGATGGGCAAGGCGCTGCTGGCGCACCAGGATGGCTCCTACCTGGACTGGCTCGACCCGCCGAACATGGTCACCTGCTGGATGGCGCTCGACGACACCAGTGCCGACGGCGGCACCATCTACTACGCGCGCGGCTCCCACCGGTGGCCGAGGGTGCCGGTCGGCGGCAGCTTCCACGCGCCCGACGACTGGCTCTCGTACCTGCGCGAGGTGATGCCGCCCGACGCCGAGCTCGACCTGGTCCCGATCGAGGTGCCCGCCGGCGGCGCCGCCTTCCACGGCGCCTGGGTCTTCCACGGCAGCCCGCCCAACGCCAGGGCCGACACCGAGCGTCGCGCGATCATCAGCCACCTGATGGCGACCGGGACGCGCTGGGGCGCGGCCCACAACCATCCGGTCTACTCCCGCTACCGCCGGCCCGGTGAGGCCGAGCCGGACGAGGCGTTCTTCCCGGTCCTGTGGACCGAGGACGGCTACCGGACCCCGTGGCTCGACGGGAACCTCGACGGGAACTAGGAGACGACGGCTACCGGACCCCGGGCTCGACGGGTCCGTCCTAGGAGGGGGAGATGGACAGCTACGACGTGGTCGTGCTGGGCGCCGGGCTGGCGGGCCTCTCGGCCGCGCGCGACCTGGCGCGGGGCGGGGCGGACGTGCTGGTGCTGGAGGCACGCAACCGCGCCGGCGGGCGGGTGGAGCAGACCTCGCTGGCCGACGGCCGCCTGGTCCAGCTCGGCGGTGAGGTGGTCGGCCCGTTCCACACCGCCTACACCGGCCTGGTGGCCGAGCTGGGCCTGACGCTGGTCCCGTCCTACGCCGACCTGCCCGGCGAGGAGACCTGGGTGCTGGCCGACCGCACCGTGATCGGCAAGCACATCCCCTGGCTGTCGGACGCCGACCGGGCCAGCTACGAGCGGGTCGGGCGGGAGTTCGGGGCGCTCGCGCTTACGGTGGACCCGGACGATCCCTGGTCGCACCCCGACGCGGAGAAGCTCGACCGCCTGTCGGTCGGCGCATGGATGCGGGACCGCGGCGCCACCCGCGACGCGGTGCGCGCCCGCGACATCGCCATGCTGTCGCTGTCGGCCGAGTCGGTGGAGCGCACCTCGCTGCTCTCGGACCTCCGCAAGGAGGCGGCGGCCGGCGCGCACGGCTTCTACGACTACGACATATGGGAGAGCCAGCGGGTCAGCGAGGGCTCGGCCACGGTCGCGTTGCGGATGGCGGAGGAGCTCGGCCACCGCGTGCGCTACGGCACGCCGGTCAAGCGGGTGCGGGTCGGCACCGGCCGCGGCGGCTGCGAGGTCGTCGCCGCCAACGGAGAGTCGTTCAGCTCGTCGGCGGTGGTCTGCGCGCTGCCGGTCGGGCCGCTGCGGGACGTCCGGGTGGAGGGCGTGTCGGCCGAGCGGCTGCGCTCGCTCGACCGGCAGCGCCACGCCCTGGCCGCCAAGGTCTGCTTCGCCTACGACCGGTCGTTCTGGGAGGACCAGGGCCAGGAGGGCACCGCCTACTTCGAGGCGGCGGTGCTGGGCAGCACCTGGGTGCAGCGCGAGGGCGTGATGTCGGCCCTGGTCCCGCCCGAGCGGCTGGCCGCGTTCCTGACCACCTCCCAGGCCCAGCTCCAGCGCGAGCTGACCGAAGAGGTGGCGTTGGCGTTCGGGCCGCAATCCCTCGACGCGCGGGCGGTGTTCTTCCGCCGCTGGGGCGTGGACCCGTGGACGCTCGGCTACATCACCTCGTGGCGGCCGGGCGACGTCACCTCGGTCGGGCCGCTGCACGGCACCCACGAACCGCCGTTCTACGTCTGCGGCTCCGACCAGTGGGTCGCCGGCTACATGGAGGGCGCCGTCCGCACCGGTCGCGGGGCGGCCCGGGCCGCGCTCGCCAACGGCTGATCCCTGGCCTGACGCGCCCCGGTATGCTCGGCGACATGGCGGCTCTTGGCGAGGTCCGGCTGGCCCTGCTCGACCTGGACGGCACCGTGTACGTGGGCAGCCGGCCGGTGCCCGGCGCGGTCGACGCCGTCGCCAGCCTGCGGCGGCTCGGGGTTGGCGTGCGCTTCGTGACCAACACCGACTCGGTGACCCCGGAGGCGCTGTGCGGCCGGCTCGCCGGCCTGGGGATCGAGGCGGCCGCGAGCGAGGTGCTCACGCCGGTGGTGCTGGCCCGGCGGCTGTTCGATGGGCTCGACTCGCCGAGCGTGCTGGCGGTGGCCGCGCCGGGCATCCGCGAGTTGCTGGCGAGCTGGCTGGCCGCGCCGGGAGCGCCCGCGACCCACGTGCTGGTCTGCGATCCCAGCTACGGCGCGACCTACGACGACCTCGACGCCGCCTTCCGGGCGATCCGCGCGGGCGCCGAACTGATCGCCACCCAGGTCGCCCGCTTCGCGCGGCGCGACGACGGCGAGCACCTCGACACCGGCGGCTTCGTGCGCCTGCTCGAGTACGCCACCGGCGAGCGCGCCCGCGTGCTCGGCAAGCCATCGCCGGACTTCTTCCGGCTGGCGCTCGACGCCGCCGGCGTGGCGCCGGAGTTGGCGGTCATGGTCGGTGACGACCTGGCCGCCGACGTCGCCGGCGCCCAGGCGGTCGGCGTCCGCGGCGTGCTGGTGCGCACCGGCAAGGGCGGCGGCGCCCACCCGGAGGCCGCCATAACCCCCGACGCAACCATCGACAGCCTGGCGGCGCTACCCGACCTGCTCGGGTAGCGCCGACCAGGCGTCCGTGGTCCTCGGTTACTCCGTCGTGATCGCGGCGAGCATGTCGAGCTTGGCGGCGCGACGGGCGGGTGCGATCGCCGCGAGCACGCCGGCGGCGGCCGCCGCGACCACGTACACGACCAGGCGGGTGGTGGGGACCGTGACCGAGACGGGGCCCATGCCGCCGGTGAGCGCGTCGGCGAGGGCGCTGCCGAGGCCGAGACCGAGGCCGGTGCCGAGCAGCGCGCCCAGCACCGCGATGATCACCGCCTCGCAGGCGACCATGGCGCCCAGGTGCGCGCGGCGCATGCCCATCGCCCGGAGCAGCCCCAGCTCGCGGGTGCGCTCGACCACCGAGAGGGCCAGGGTGTTGACGATCCCGAGCAGCGCGATCAGCACCGCCAGGGCCAGCAGGGCGGTCATCAGGTTGAGGATCTGGTCGAGGGTCGCCGAGGCGGACCGCTTGAAGCCGTTCTGGTCGAGCAGCTTGGCGCCCGGGTAGGCGCCGAGCAGCGGGCTGACCCGGGTCCGGACGGCCCCTGCCTGGCCGGCGGCGGCCTTGATCATGAGCATCGAGTCGGTGGTCCGGCCGCTCGCCCGCGAGAAGGTGTCCAGGCCGAGGAGGTAGTCGGCGAAGGCGCCCTTGCCGGCGAAGGTGCCGGCGACCTCGAAGCTCCGCGTCCCGGTCCCGTCGAAATGGATCGGGACCCGGCTGCCGATGGTCCAGTGGTGGGCGGCGGCCGTGGGGCTGGAGACCAGCATCGCGTCGGGGCCGGCGAGGGCGGCCAGGCTGCCTGAGCGGACCTGAAGGTCGGCGACCTGCCCGACCGAGGCGGGGTCGATGCCGTCGACCCGCTGGAACCTGCTGCCGGCGATGGTCGCCTCGGCCTCGCGCTGCTCGCTGACCACGGCCACACCCGGCTGCCCGGCCACGGCCCGCGCCAGCGCCGGGTCGAGGCCGGTGTCGGTGTCGGCGGCCTGCACGAACAGGTCGGCCTTGCTGCCGCGGTCGATCGCCCGGTCCGCCGCCTGCTTGATGGAGGCGTCGAGCACCGCGGAGGCGCTGACCAGCGCGAGGCCTACCATCAGCGCCGCCGCGGTCGCGGCGGTGCGCTTGGGGTTGCGCATGGCGTTGTCGCGCGCGAGCCGGCCGGTGCGGGCGGGCAGCCAGCGCAGCGGCGCGCCGATCGCCCAGGAGAGCGGTCCTGCCAGCAGCGGGCCGAGCACGGTCGCGCCGACGAACACGGCGAGCGCGGCCACGCCAACCACGACGGCGCCGTGGCTGACGTGCCCGAGCAGGCCGAACAGCAGGGTGGCGGTCCCGGCCGCCAGCAGCGCGACCCCGGCGACCAGCCTGCGGGTGGAGAAGGGCCGCCGGCTCGGCGTGGCATCGCGCAGCGCGGCGACCGGGGCGATGCGGGTCGCCCGGTGCGCCGGAGCCACCGCCGCGGCCACGGTGATCGCGATGCCGGTCGCCACCGCGATCGCGGCCGAGCCGGCGGGCAGTTCCAGGCCGCTGGAGGGCAGGTCGATGCCGGCGCCACGGAGCAGGGCCTGGAGGCCGCCGGCGGCGAGCACGCCGAGCCCCAGGCCCGCCGCCGACGCGACCGCGCCGACGATGCCGGCCTCGAGCAGCACCGACCGCATGACCTGGCGACGGCTGGCGCCGAGCGCCCGCAGCAGGGCGAGCTCGCGGGTCCGCTGCGCCACCAGGATCGAGAAGGTGTTCCAGATGATGAAGGCGCCGACGAACAGCGAGATCAGCGCGAAGGCCAGCAGCCCGTTGGTGAGGAAGCCAAGGCCGCCGCGGAGGTCCTCGGCCTGGCTCGCGGCCGCCGAGGCGGCGACGACCGCCTCCGTCCCCTGGGGCAGCACGGCCGCGACCCGCTCGCGCAGCGCCGAGGCGGTGGTCCCGGGCCGGGCCTTGAGGTCGAGCTCGTCGAACCCGGAGGTCCGGCCGAACAGCCGCTGCGCGGTCGAGGTGTCGAAGGCGATCAGGCTGACCGGCCCCGGGCCGTCGGCGTGGCCGAACCCGACCAGCGCGCTGATGGTGAACGGCCGTGCCGCGCCATGGACCACCACGCGAACCTGGTCGCCCACCCGTAGGCCGGCCCGCCGCGCGCTGGCCGCGTCGATCGCGACCTCGCCGGGACCGGCCGGCGGCCGTCCCTGGCGAAGGGGGTACCTGGTCGCCAGCGGCGGGTCGTCGGGCCAGCTCGTGCCGATGCCGACGCGACCGCCGAGGATGCCACCGTCGCGGTCGACGATCCCAGCGCGGTCGGTGACGGTCCCGTCGGCCAGGGCGACCCCGGCTACCGACCGGACCTGGCCGAGCAGGCTGGCGGGGACCATGGGACGGCCGCTGGTGGCGTCGCTGACGGCCGGGCGGACGATCACGTCGGTGCCTGACGCGGCGGTGGTGAACAGGTCGTCGACGCCGTGGCGGATGGTTGCGGTGAGGATGAAGGTGCCGGCCATGAAGGCCACGCCGAGCGCGACGGCGCAGGCGGTGAGGCCGAGGCGGAGCCGGTGAGCCAGCAGGGTCTTGAGCGTGGCGCGCAGCATCGGGGTTCAGCCTCCCAGTCGCTTCATGCGGTCGAGGACGCGCTCGGGGGTGGGGCCGGCCAGCTCGCCGACGATGCGGCCGTCGGCCAGGAACACGACCTGGTCCGCGTAGCTGGCGGCGACCGGGTCGTGAGTCACCATGACGATCGTCTGGCCGTAGTCCCGCACCGAGCGGCGCAGCAGGTCGAGGATCTCGGCGCCGGCGCGGGAGTCCAGGTTCCCGGTGGGCTCGTCGGCGAAGACCAGCTCGGGCCGGGTGGCGAGCGCGCGGGCGACGGCCACCCGCTGCTGCTGCCCGCCGGACAGCTCGCTCGGCAGGTGCTTGAGGCGGTCGCCGAGACCGACCGTGGCGACCACGGTGTCGAGCCAGCCGCGGTCGGCCTTCCGTCCGGCGATGTCCAGCGGCAGGGTGAGGTTCGCGGCGGCGGTCAGCGCCGGCAGCAGGTTGTAGGCCTGGAACACGAACCCGACCCGGTCGCGGCGCAGCACGGTGAGGCGCTTCTCGCCGAGCCCGGTGATCTCGGTGTCGCCGATCCAGACCTCGCCATCGGTGACCGGGTCGAGGCCGGCCAGGCAGTGCATCAGGGTCGACTTGCCGGAGCCGGAGGGGCCCATCACCGCCGTGAAGCTGGCTCGGGGGATCTCGATGGAGACCTGGTCGAGGGCGGTGACGGCGTTGGCGCCGTGGCCGTAGCGCTTGGTCACCGCGACCGCGCGGGCGGCGGGCGCGGCGGTCCCGGCGGTCCTGGGGCCGGGGTTCGCGGCGGCGGCGATGGTCTCGGACATCGGTGCTCCTCTCGTCGGCGGCAGCGTTCGAGCTGACGCTATGGCGAGAGGGGCGGGAGGTCGTCGACCGCGCGATCTGGCTTTCGCCTCCATCCCAGGGTCGAGGCGAGGGTGCCGTCGATCTCAGGATGGAGAGGGGACGTGGGGGAGCGCGAGCCGGTCGGCGCGGGCCGGTCGGCTGTCAGCCGGCCTGCGGCCGCACCAGCCCGGCCTCGTAGGCGAGCACCACGAGCTGCACGCGGTCGCGCAGGCCCAGCTTGGTCAGCAGGTGGTGGACGTGGGTCTTCACGGTGGTCTCGGTGACCACCAGCTCGGCGGCGATCTCGGCGTTGGACAGTCCTCGCGAGACCAGCCTGAGCACGCTGAGCTCCCGCTCGGTCAGCCCGTCCAGGGCGCCCGCCTCCGGCCGCGCCGCCTCATTGGCCCCGGGCAGTCGGTGGGCGAAGCGGTCGAGCAGCCGGCGGGTGACCGCCGGCGCCACCACCGCGTCGCCGGCCGCGACCACCCGGATCGCGTTGACCAGGTCGACCGCGGGCACGTCCTTGAGCAGGAACCCGCTGGCGCCGGCACGCAACGCCTCTACCACGTACTCGTCGAGGTTGAAGGTCGTCAGGATCAGCACCCGGACGCCGCCGTGCTCGACCAGGACGCGGGTGGCGGCGACCCCGTCCATCACCGGCATGCGGATGTCCATGAGCACCACCTCGGGGCCGAGCCGCCTGGCGAGGCGGACGGCGGTCTCGCCGTCGCCGGCCTCGCCGACCACCTCGATGTCGGGCTCCGCCTCGAGGATCATCCGGAAGCCGGTGCGCAGGAGCGGCTGATCGTCGGCGAGCAGGACCTTGATCATCATTTCCGGCGCACCTCCAGCGGCAGCCGGGCGCGCACCCGGTAGCCGCCGCCCGGTCGTGGTCCGGCGGACAGCTCGCCGTCGAACAGCGCCACCCGCTCGCGCATGCCGACCAGCCCGTGCCCCGAACCAGGCGCGCCGCCCTCGGCGCCCAGCGCGGCCGCGGCGCCGCGCCCGTCGTCGCTGATGGTCAGCTCGACCTCGCGGTCGCCGTAGCGGACGAGCACCTCGGCATGGGCGGCGCCGGCGTGCTTGAGCACGTTGGTCAGCGCCTCCTGGACGATCCGGAAGGCGGACAGCTCCATCGCCGGTCCGAGCGGCCGTGGCGTGCCCTCGAGCCGGAGCTCGGCCGGCACGCCCGCCGAGCGCACCTGCGCGACCAGCTCCTCGACCCGCTCCAGGCCCGGCTGGGGGCCGTAGCCCGCCTCCTCGCCCTCCGCCTCCTCGCCGTCCGACTCGAGCTCGGCGCCGCCCCGCAGCACCCCGAGGAGCTGGCGCATCTCGTCGAGCGCCTCGCGCCCGGTCCGCTCGATCGACTCGACCACCGCGCGGGCACGATCGACGTCGCGGTCGATGGTCCGCTGCGCCGCCTGCGCCTGCACCACCACCACGCTCAGGTTGTGCGCCACCACGTCGTGCAGCTCGCGCGCGATCCGCAGGCGCTCATCGGCGACGGCCCTGGACGCCTCCAGCTCGCGCTCGCGCTCCAGCCGCGCGGTGCGGTCCTCGAGCTCGGCGACGTGCGCGCGCCGGCCGCGGAGCGTGGCCCCGAGCACCCAGGCGCCGACCCCGGCCAGCAGCAGGGCGAGGGTGTTGGTCCGCTCGTACGACGGCAGGCCGGTCGGCAACGCCGCCACCACCAGCGCGACGCCCGCGCCGACGCTGGTCGCCAGCCGCACCCGGCGGCTGCCGTACAGGGCCACGCTGTAGGGCGCGAACATCTCGGCCAGGAAGTTCGCGCTCGGCTGCACGCGCAGGGCGAGCAGCCCCGCCTGGATCGCCGCGACCGCGACCAGGGTCGTGCCCGGGAGCCGGCGTCGCACCCACAACGCCGGGACCAGCGCGACCAGCAGCACCACGGTGAGTGTCCCAAGGCGCGTTCCCGCACGGCGGGCGTCGCCCAACGAGCTCGACAGCGACAGCAGTCCGAGGCCGGCCGCCAGCAGCCCGTCGAGCACCATGGGAGAGAGCGTCGGCGCCCATGCTGGCCACCAACGCCGCGTCATCGTCGAGTTCGAGCCTTCGAGCACCTGTCCGCACCTCGCTCGGGCGTCATGATCTCGAAATCGGCACCGCCGCACCAGCGCGGGCAGCCACCGCCCCGGTCTTATCGCGGCGGCCGCCGTGGTACTCCTTGCCTGTGGGCCGGGAAACCGCCCGGGAGGCAGCCAGAGAGTTGGTGAGGACGCATGGCCGAGAACGAGACCGAGATCGTCACCTGTCCCAACTGCGGGAAGCGGAACCGGCTGCCGTCGGCCGCGACCGGCGTGGCCCGTTGCGCCAACTGCCACAACCCGCTGCCGTGGCGCGCGGTCGCCGGCGATCACGACTTCGACCAGGTCGTGACCGCGTCGGCGCTGCCGGTGCTGGTCGACATGTGGGCGCCCTGGTGCGGGCCCTGCCGGATCGTCGATCCCGGGGTCGAGCAGGCCGCCGAGCGGCTCGCCGGCCGCCTCAAGACCGTCAAGGTCAACGTCGACGAGGCGCCGAAGACCGCGGAGCGCTTCGGGGTCCAGGGGATCCCGACCGTGCTGCTGATCCGCGAGGGCAAGGTGGTGGCCAGGCAGGTCGGGGCGCTGCCGCCGCCGGCCCTGCTGCGCTGGACCGAGGAGCAGCTCGCCGCCCACGAGCCAGGACCCGAACCGGCGGCGTGAGCAGGACCCGGGCGCAGGACCCGGGCGCAGGACCCGGGCGCAGAGCCCGGGCTGGAATATTGGCGCCTCCAATCCGTTGTGCCACCGGTGGCCTGTGTTCGACGACTGGAAGGAGGTGACGCATATGAGTAGAACCAGGTCGAAGGTCCGTTTGAGTCGTGCGCTCGGCATCGCGCTGACCCCCAAGGCCTCTCGCCACCTGGAGCGGCGCCCGTACCCACCGGGCGAGCACGGGCGGGGCCGCAGGCGCACGTCCGACTACAAGACCCGGCTGATGGAGAAGCAGCGGCTGCGCGCGCAGTACGACTTGAGCGAGACGCAGCTCCGCCTGGCGCTGGAGCGGGCGACCCGGGCGGTCGGCAGCACCGGTGAGGCGCTGCTCGTCGACCTCGAGACGCGCCTGGACGCGCTGGTGCTGCGGGCCGGCTTCGGCCGGACGATCTACCAGGCCCGGCAGGCCGTGACCCACGGCCATGTCACCGTCAACGGCCGTCGGGTGGACCGGCCGTCGTTCCAGATGCGACCGGGTGACGTGATCGAGATCGCCGCCGGGAGCAGGAGCAAGACCCCGTTCGTGATCGCCGCGGCCGGGCAGTACGCGGCGGCGATCCCGCCCTACCTCGAGGTCGATGCCGGCGAGCTGCGCGCACGGCTGGAGCGCCTGCCAGCCCGTGAGGAGATTCCGGTCGTTTGCGACGAGCGGCTCGTGGTCGAGTTCTACTCCCGCTGATCCGCCCCGAGGGCGCCGACACCGGCCCACCGGGAAACCGAACCGGCCGGCGAGGAATTCCAGCGAATGATTCCCCTCGAAGTGGGGCACAGAGCACGGAATTATGAGTATTGCGCCGGCCGGATGATTCCGGCGAAACTGCTCGCGCGCTTTTGCTATCCGGTCCGCGCTCCGCGGCGGCGAAAACGCGACGAATGGGGGGGAGAGCCATGTCGACCATCTCCGGCGACGGCGACGACGAAGGTCACCGCGAGCACCCTGGCACCGCCGACACCCCCGGCCACCACCCCGACGACGAGCCCGCTGCCGACAACGGCGAGCACGACGGGCCCGACGACAACGGCGGCGAGCACGACGGCGACGGGCACGACGGCGGCGGCGACGCCCCCGACGATGGCGAGCCGGCCGTCCTCGTCGAGGCCGACGGCTGCCCGAGCGGCTTCGAGTCGGCGCGGGCCGGGTTCGTGGCCGGGCACGCCGACCGGCTGGTGCGGAGCAGCTCCTACGTGCCGCTGCTGTGCTCGTACCGGGCGGTGACCATCAACGACCGGATGCAGCTGGCGCGCATGGTCAACAAGCTGGGCGTGCCGCGGGCCAAGGCCTTCGAAGGGGTCGGCGGCTTCCTCGAGCGTCTGAACCGGGGCATCGGGGCGTTCGAGGAGCGCGTCGCCGCCCTTGAGGAGCGGGAGCCCGATGCCGGCGCTTCCTCGCGGATCGCCCGGGCGGGCGGCATGCGCGAGGTCCTCTCCATCGCCGGCAAGGCGTTCGCCGAGACCATCCAGGAGGCCCGGCGCCGGGGCCCGGACGCCGGGCCCGAGCGGGAGGCTGGCGACGATGCCGCCGGCCAAGGGGACGAGCGCCGCGCCGCCGAGGCCGGCGGCGTAACCGGCGGTGTCACCGCTCGGCCAGGGGTCGGCGGGATGGACTTCGGGGTGGTGCGGCCGCCCTTGCCCGACGCACCCGCGCTCAACCCGGTCGAGGCGTTCCGCGGCTACGAGGGCGTGACCGCGTCGACCCATGGCACCCACGTCGGCGTCGAGCACGGCGTCGTCAAGTACGTCAACCTCGGCTGGCTCGGCATCCTGTTCCAGGACCGGCTGCGCTTCCGCCCGGCCGGCCTGGTGCCAGGCGACCAGGTGTTCTCGCTGTCGCTGGCGCCGGGCGAGGAGGCCACCCTCACCCAGCGCAGCGAGACCAAGAAGAGCCGCTCCTTCGAGGAGATCGTCGACCAGGAGGTGGAGCGGCAGCTCGAGTTCTCGAGCACCTGGACCACCGACTTCACCCAGGCCGACGCCTCGACCGAGTCGTCGACCACCAGCGGCAACCTCGGCGTCGGCGTGGGGATCCCGATCGAGGGCGTGAACATCAACATCAACGCCGCCGTCAGCGGCAGCCAGGCCAACTCAACCAGCCAGAACACCCAGCGCGCCCGCAACCTGGAGATCACCAGCCGGATCACCGCCAAGGCCCGTGAGCAGCACAAGACCACCTTCAAGGTCGGCACCGACGTCACCGAGGAGCTGGGCTCCAAGCGGGTGCTGCGCAACGCCAACCCGAGCAGGGCGCTGACCCTCAACGTCTACAAGCTGTACCAGAAGTACCGGATCATCCTGGAGCGCTGGGACGCCAAGCTGTGCCTCTCGCTCGGCCTCTACGACCCCGGCCGCGACCTCCGCGAGGAGCTGGAAGAGGAGCTGGCCAAGCTCGACCCGCACGTGCCGCCCGGCGCCTGCCCGGAGATACCGGCCGGCGGCGCGATCACATCGGCCAAGCAGATCGACAACCTCAACGCCACCGAGGTCGGCGGCGACGAGTACGGGTTCGAGATGTTCTCAACCGTCCTGCCGCCCGGGACGGTCCTGTCGGACTGGACGTTCGAGATCACCTCGTGGACCGTCGACGACGGCGGCGGCAACCAGTACCAGGCGGACCCCGCCGAGTTCTTCAACTACGGCGGGAAATGGTGGTTCCGCTCCGACGCGGACGTCCCGGTGATCGGCGCGGCCGGCGCGCAGAGCAACGTCGTCAACGTGCTGATGCCGGAGGCGTGGGGGCCCGGGTGGTGGACGGTCCGGGTGACCGGCACGATGACCTGGTACACCGTGCCGTCCGAGGCGATCACCACCGAGGTGCGCACCTGCATCGACGAGGAGAAGCAGAAGATCCTCGCCTCGTTCTCGGCGGACCGGGTCATGCAGATCCTCGAGGAGGTCAGCGCCAGCCGCCGCGAGCTGGTCTTCAAGCGGCTCTTCGAGGAGGTGCTGATGCCCGGCTACTTCGCCCAGGGCATCAACCCGCCGATGGACGTGCTGGAGCGGGTGCGCAACTTCTTCGACTGGAACGAGGCCGTCATCGAGTACGTCCCATGGTGGATGACGGCCACCGGCCGCGAGCGCCGCAACCTGCTCCGGGAGCGGCTGCTGAGGCTTCCGGGCGACACCCGCAGCGACCTGATCATCGACGACTTCCTGATCGCCTCGATGGCGCGCATCTACCTGCCGATCAAGCGCGGCGTCGAGGCCGAGGCGGTCGCCTTCATGCTCCAGGTCGGCAACGCCGACGCGCCATCCGTCGACGCCTGCATCGAGGATTTCATCGCCTGGCGGGAGTCCGAGCTCGGCGCGATCAGCTACGCGCTGCCGACCTACGAGCAGGTGCTCGGCAGCCTTCCGGAGGTCGCCACCGCCGCGGGGAGCGCCGCCTGGGCGCACGACTGGGAGAAGCCGCGCCGCAAGTTCCTGGTGCTCGACGAGTGGTCCGACCTGCTGCCGACCGACGGCGTCCACCTGGAGCCGGCGCTGTCGACCTGCGGCTCGGTCGACGAGTACCGGGCCAGCGCGCTGCTCTCGGACCTGGAGGGCGCCGCGGCCATGCGCCAGGCGGAGCTGGCCCGCGCCGAGCTGGAGCGTGCCCTGGCCGCCGACCAGAACCTCCATCCGACGATCGTGATCGGCGACCCGGCGATCCGGCCGCCGCTGCCCTGACGACCCCAGATGCCCATCCCCGGCCCCGACCCGGCCGCCGAGCCGGTCGCTCCCGCGCTGCGCCAGCTCCTGACCGCCGCCGGCGCCGACTGGACGACCGTCCGGAACACCCTGCCGCCCAAGCCCAAGGTGTGCCCGTCGGCGGACGGCTGGCTCGGGGAGCGGTTCCGCCAGAGCGTGATGGAGCTGGGAAGGGCGCTCGGCGTGGACGCCCGCGCCTTCGCCGACCTCGCCAACGCCGTCGAGTCCGCGAACCTCCGCCCCGGCAGGGCCCTGCCGACGGTCAGTGTCCTCAGTGGCCGGGCCACGGCCGGCATGGCGGAACCGGTCGAGCGGACCCAGGCGTGCGACATCATGACCGCGTGGCTGGCGCCGCTGCTCGAACCGATGGCCTACCAGGCCTGGCTCGACGAGCTGGCCGGCTCCCAGTGGTTCTGGCGCGGCGGCCAGCCCGGCTCGCCGGCGCTCCCGCTGGCCGTACAGCAGCGCGAGGCCGACCGCGACCAGGAGTTGGCCGACCGCTGGGCGGGCGCGCCGCCGCAGGCGCCCCAGCTTGCCGCCAACCAATCCGAGGCCGCCAGGGCCAGGGCCGAGCGACGCTACCGCGAGGCGATGGCCGCCTACGAGCGTCAGCGCGCCCGCGCGGCGTCCTTCCTTCGCTCCGAGCCGACCGCTCCCGGGCTCACGGTCCCGTCCGAGGCGGGGGTGCGGGAGCGGAAGCTGCTGGCCGCCAACCGGGCCGTGGCCGGGAAGGTCGGCTTCCCGCTGCTGGTGCTCGGCGGCAAGCCGGTCCCGGCCAACCTGTTCGTCGCCGAGGTGGCCGGGCAGGCCGGCGACTACCTGAGCATGCTCCGGGCCGTGCTGCAGCCGGGGACCGCCTCGACCGGGCTGTTCATGCCGCTGATGGGGCTGGCCTACGGCATGCTGGCGCTCGCGCTGGTGCCGCTCAACTGCCTCTACGACACCGTCCACGGCACCTGCGCGATCGAGACCCTGCTGCCGGCCCTGTCGCGCTCGGCGGCCGCGCTGCGCGGCTATGGCGGGCAGCGCCTCCGCCGTGCCCTGCTGGACCGGCCGTCGCGTCGGCTCGCCTACCCGGAGGACGCCCTCGACGACGTCGCCATCACCCGGGTGCTCGACGCCTTCGGCGGCTGGTCGGCGTGGCTCGCCGAGGAGCTGCGCCAGAGTCACGCCCGGCTGCTGGTCCTGGCCGGCGACCAGAGCGGCGGCCGCGTCCGCACGCCGGCGCCCGGCCAGCTCGCCCCGGGCGGCTGGAGCTTCACCCTCAACGAGCCACAGAAGGACGGCTCGACCGAGCAGGTCGACCACACCGCCGAGGAGCTGATCGCCTACGAGGTGAACGCGAGCGGCGGCAGCAAGCGCGACGCGCCGGCGGACGCCGAGGCCTTCTGGATGCTGCGTTCGGTCTGGGACCGGGTGGGCACCGCGGTGGCGCTGGTCAACCAGGCGGGAATGCGGTTCTGGTTCAACGCGGCCAACAACCGCTGGGGCGGCGCGCACCCGCCGCACGACGTCCACCGGCAGGGGTGCAGCTTCGACTTCGACATCGGCTACGGCTGGCGTGTGGGCCACAAGGTCCCGAACGTCAAGAAGCGAGACCGGTTCGGCCGCGCCCTGGGCGAGGACGTCATGCCCAAGAACAAGGAGAACGCCGACTGCCTGCACCGCGTCGACCGCCTCGCCGGCTGGATCGGGACCCAGGCGTGGCTGCTGATCGGGGTGAGCCAGTACCTCTACGGCGACGCGGCGCTGGTCACCGAGGCCCACCGGCACCTCGAGTCGCGCATCGGCGAGGCCAAGCAGTCGATCGTCAAGCCGGCGCGGCTCGACCCGCTGATCGACCCCAGGGGGCACTTCGACCACTGGCACTTCGAGGTGCTCGTCGGCCCGGCTCCTGGCCAGATCGACCCCTACAGCTTCCAGGTGGACGACCCTGACCTGCTCGACCGGCTCCGCGCCTGGGCGGTCGCCCGCGACGACGACAAGGTCTTCTGGCGCAAGTTCGCCGGCCTCGAGGCCGCGCCCACCAAGCTGGACGACTTCAAGGACCTGCCCGACGCCGACGACTGGAAGCGCTGGTGGTCGCGCGGTCACGCCCCGGCCGACGAGAAGACCTATCCGCCCTCCGACGCCGGCATCCCGCTGCTGCCCATCTGGGCTCCCGCCGAAGCGCCCGACACCTTCGAGGTCAACGGCTGTTTCGACCCTCGCGAGGACAACCCCAGCATCTTCGAGCCGGGCCAGATCGGGGGCTGAGGGGACCGACCGCGGTTTGAGCGCGGTCCGGCGTGTCAGCGGTCACATCGGGAGCGGCTGCGACGTCATACCAACGAACGCTGAATTCGGCCGGTGGCACCGGTGCGCGGTTGACCCGGGCCCGCGCCCTGCCCGTGGCCGATATGACGAAGGAGACATGCCATGACAATGCCGATGTTGGTGACCGGCGGCACCGGGACCTTGGGCAGCGCGCTGGTCCCTCGGCTGAAGAGCGCCGGGGTCGAGGAGATCCGGGTGCTCAGCAGGCACGGCCGGCCGGACGAGAACGGCGTCCGCTACATGACCGGCGACCTCCAGACCGGCGAGGGGGTCGACGCGGCGACGGAGGGGGTCGGGACCATCATCCACCTGGCCGGCGCCCAGAAGGGCGACGACGTGCTGGCGCGCAACCTGGTCCGCGCGGCGCGGGCGAAGGGGGGCTCGCCGCACCTGGTCTACATCTCGGTGGTGGGCGACGACCGCGTACCCGTCGAGAGCGCCGTGGACCGGATGATGTTCGCCTATTTCGCGTCCAAGCTCGCGGCGGAGCGAGTGGTCGCCGAGTCCGGCCTGCCCTGGACCACCCTGCGGGCCACCCAGTTCTACGACCTCACGCTGAAGGTCGCCCAGGCGCTGGCGAAGATCCCGGTGATCCCGCTCCCGACCGGGCGCTTCCAGCCGGTCGAGACGGACGAGGTCGCGGCGCGCCTGGCCGAGCTCGCCCTCGGCCAGCCTGCCGGCCTGGCGGGGGACATCGGCGGTCCAAGGGTGTACGAGACGCCCGACCTCATGCGCGCGTACCTGCGGGCCGCGGGCCAGGACCGGCCGATCGTGTCGATCCCGATGCCCGGCCGCGCCGCCCGCGCCATTCGGGAAGGCGCCGCCACCACGCCCGACCATGCCGAAGGCAAGAGGACCTGGGAGGAGTTCCTCGCCGACCACGTCCAGCACCAGTAGCCGCTGGCCGCGCCGCCCGGGCCGGGGCGCGTGGCCCGGGCCGCGGCCTCCCCGGGGTCGCCGCCCGCCGGGGCCCGCCCTCCGGGGTCGCCGCCCGGGCCGCGGCCGCCCGGCCAAACTCGCTCAGGAAACTACTTGCCAACCCGGAAAGTGGATGGTACTTTCCCATCTGGAAAGTGCCTGCCGAGCTGGCAAGGAGGGCGGCATGAGCGAGCAGGTTCGACCGGACGAGGCGGCTCAGGCGCTCGCCGAGGTCCGCCGTGGTCAGGAGCACGTCATCGACCTGGCGATGCTCCCGACCTGGTACTGGTGGGCGATGGCCGCGCTGATGGTCGGGCTGTCCGCCACCGTCGACGCGGCGCGGAACCGGCCGGGGGTGATCGCGGTCGTCGCGGTCGCGTACTCGCTGGGCGTGACCGGGGCGACCCTCTACGTGACCCTGCGCCCGTGGCGACGCGCCCAGTGGCGCGACCAGCTGCTCGGGTCTCGCGGGGCGATTGCGATCGTCGGTTTCGTTGGGCTTGTCGTCGGGCTGACGCTCGGGGTCGCCTTCAGCCTGCAGGCGGCCGGGGTCGGCCGTCCCGCCACGCTGGGGAGCCTGGTCGGCGGGGTCGTGATGGCCGCGGGCGGTCCGGTCCTGACCCGGGTCCTGCGCCGCATCATGCTGGAGAACCGGATCGGGGGCCGCTGATGGCGGCGGCTCCCCAGTTCGACGAGCTGATTCACGCACCGACCCGGCTCGCGATCGTGTCGCTGCTCGCCGCCTCGGAGTGGGCCGAGTTCAAGTTCATCCGCGACAGCGTGGGGCTCTCCGACTCGGCGCTGTCCAAGCAGCTCAGCACCCTCGAGCAGGCCGGCTATGTCGAGATCCGCAAGCGCTTCGTCGGCAAGCGGCCCCGCACCTCGGCCAGGCTCAGCACGACGGGACGCGCCGCCTTCGAGCGCCACGTCGCCGCCCTCCAGGAGATCGTCGCCCGGTCCGGCGCCTCACTGCTGCCTGGCTGAGCGGTGGTCGACGATGCGGTCGAAGGTGGTGCCGAAGATCAGCCCGCGGACGTGGTCGCCCTCCAGGAACGACCGGGGAAAGCCGAGCTCGAAGCCGCTCGCGGTGGTCAGGCGGTCGAGGTGCTCCCGGTCGAGCTCGAAGTCGAGGCAGCCGAGGTTGGCGCGGAGCTGGTCGGCGGTCCGCGCACCGAGGATGGGGACGACCACGCAGCCGGGCCGCTGCTGGCGGATCCAGTTGATCGCCACCGCCGCGCTCGAGCGGCCGGCCTCCCCGGCGACCGCGCCGACCTCCTTGGCGAGCTGGTTGACCCGCTGGCTGACCTCGTCGGCGCGGTTCCGGGTGGGGCCGTCCGGCTGGCGCAGGTACTTGCCGGTCAGCTCGCCCTCGCTGAGCAGGCCCCACGGCGTGAAGGCGAGGTCGAGCGCGGCGGCCATCGGCAGCAGCTCGCGCTCCACGTCGCGGTCGGCCAGCGACCAGGGCGCCTGGACCCCGGCGAGCGGCGTCCAGCCACGCAGCTCGGCGAGCGTGAGCGCGCGGGCGACCACCCACGCCGGCGTGTCGGAGAGCCCGACGTAGGACACCTTGCCGGCGCTGACGGCGTCGTCGAGCGCCCGCACCACCTCCTCGACCGGCGTCATGCCGTCCCACATGTGGACCCACAGCAGGTCGACGTGGTCGGTGCCGAGCCGCCGCAGGCTCGTCTCCAGCGAGCGGACGAGGTTCTTGCGGTGGTTGCCGCCGGCGTTCGGGTCGTCGGGCCGGCTGGTCAGCGTGTACTTGGTCGCCACCACGAAGTGGTCGCGGTCGGCGGCCACCAGCTCGCCGAGAATCCGCTCGCTGGTCCCGTTGGTGTAGTTGCTGGCCGTGTCGACGAAGTTGCCGCCGGCCTCGGCGTAGGCGTCGAAGATGCGGCGGCACTCGTCGCGACCGGCGCCCCAGCCCCAGTCGTCGCCGAACGTCATCGTGCCGAGGGCCAGCTCCGAGACGCGGAGCCCGCTCCTGCCGAACAGTCGGTAGCGCATGGATGATCCCCTATCGTGCGGCGTGGATGGAGGGAAGTGCCATCAGGCGGGCCAGCAGCGCGCCAGCCTCGCCGGCGGCCTCGCGGCGCAGGTCGTAGCGGTAGCGCCGGGCGTTGCCTTCGAGGGTGACCAGGTTGGCGGCGCGGAGCAGCGCGAGGTGGTGGTGGACCGTCGACCTCGCCAGCCCGAGGGCGGCGGCCAGCTCGTCCAGGTCCATGGGGCCGCCGGTGAGCGAGGTCAGGATCCGCACCCGCTGCTCGTCGGCGAGCGCGCGGCCGAGCCGCACCAGGTCGTCGGCCAGCTCCTGGCGGGCGGCGCGGCCCTGGCGGCGCGCGGGATAGCAGATGACGCGGGTGTCGCGGTGCTGGCAGAGCAGCAGCCAGGGCCGCGCGACCAGGTGCGGGATCAGCAGGAGCCTTGGGCAGTCGGGGTCCGGTTCGTAGCGGTAGCCGGAGGTGAGCACCTCGACGAGTCGGGCGGGGGCGACCGACGACGCCAGCCGCTCGGCCGCCGAGGCGTCGGCCTCCAGCGGCACCACCGCGGCGCGCTCGCGCGCGGCGAACGACTCGTCGTGCCAGCGCCGGAGCGCGTCGAGGACGACACGCCGGGTCCGCCGCGCGTCCAGCGGCAACAGGACCGAGAGCGCGTCGGCGGCCCTGCCCGCGTAGTAGCGGGCGTCGGTCAGCAGACGCGCCTGGGCGGCCCGGTCCCCCTCGGCGGCCGCCAGGATCTCGGCCGGCTCCACGTACTTGCGCCAGGCGGGCACGTATGCGCCGAGCAGATGGCGGCGCAGCTCCACCGGGTCGGTCGCCTCGACCAGCGCCAGCAGGCCCGCCGCGTCCCGCGGCGGAGGTGTCTCGATCGCCAGCCCGAGCAGGTGGAGCCACACCTCGCCGGAGCGGTCGCCGACCCGGTCGAGCGCCCGCGGGAAGGCGGGGGACACCTCGTCCAGGACGGTGTGCAGCCAGCGCGCTCGCTCCGGGTCGGGGTCGGTCGCGCGCGGCCCGTTCCGTTCCGCGATCACCGACAGCTCGATCAGCAGCTCGTACGCGCCGCCCGCCTCGACGCGCACGTCCGCGACCCCGCCGCCCGGTGTGAGGTCGCGCACGTTGACCGGCGAGGGCACGGGAGCCTCCCTGAAGACGAGGTTCATCGATGTCTATTCGAAGATTATCGAATGAAGCCCTATGAACGCAACCGGCCGGGGCGGTGGGCGCCCCGGCCGGGAACCGGTTCAGGTGACGGTGATTCGCTTACGACGCGAAGCCGATCGCCTTGAGTCCGGTGGTCGCGCAGGCGGCGTCGATGTCGCCGCTGGGCGCTCCACTGACGCCGATGCCGGCGACCAGGGTGCTGCCGCTGAAGACCGGCAGGCCGCCGGGCAGGATCACGAACCCGGGCAGCGAGACGAAGCCCGGCTGCGTCTTGGCGGCGTCCTGGAGGCCCGAGGTCGGCGACTTGAAGCCCGCCGCCGCGGCCGCCTTGCCCTTGCTCACCTCCACGGTCGCGCCGGTGGCGCCGTCGGCCCGAACGGTGACGATCACCACCCCGTCGGGGTCGAGCACGGTGACGCTGACCGGGAAACCTCGCTTGGCGCAGTCGGCGAGCGCGACGTCGGCCGCCTTCTCCGCCAGTCGTTGGGGGAGCACCTTGACGGTCGCGAGCTCGCCGCTCTGCGCCGTGGCGGGGGTCGCCACCGGCGCCGAGGTGGACCTGCCGGCGAACGCCGGTAGGGCGTACAGCCCGGCGACCAACGCCAGGCTCGCCGCAACGGCGATCGCCACAGCCCAACGCTTCATGCCTTCTCCTTCCCGCGTGGCCGCCCGGTTCGGGCGGCGTCGCACCCGACGGCGAGCGGGGGAGCTGACCGGCCTGGCCAGAGGTTGGAAGGTATGAACCACTCGCTATCGGCCAAAGCCACGATACAGGTGATCGGAATCTACCGCGCGATACCCCTACACGGCCCTGGTTACGGCATCGCCTCGCGGGCGGGCCAGCCGATGTCGAGGTCGGTCAGCTCGGCGGCGGCGCTGCCCGCCTGGCGCAGTACGGTGCTGGCGGGATCGGCGGCGCGGTTGTCGCGACGGAACTCGACGTGGAGGCGGTACTGGCCCGGCTCCAGCGGCCCGGCCAGTGGGAACAGCGCCACGCCGGTCCCGTCGGCCTTGCGGAGCAGGCGCACCGGCACCGGCGCGTAGTCGCCTGGCGGCAGGAACCAACGCGCGTGACCGCCCGCCCCCTCCGGTGCTCGCACGCGCAACTCCGCCCCGGCCGCGGGAAGGCTGATGCGCCCGCGGTCGTCGAGCTTCGCGGCATACCGATGCCGCACGCCCTCCGGGTCGGGTTGGCCGCCCCGGTCGCCGGGGCCACCCTGCTGGCCAGGGCCGCCCTGGCCGCCAGCGTCGCCAGGGTCGCGGCCGGCGTGGACGCGTAGGCGCGCACCGGCGGGCAGCGGCTCCTCGGCGCCGAGGACGCACCACGGCGTCCACACCGGCGCGGCGGCGCGCACCTCACGGAACCTGGCCGCGCCGTCGCGCCGGCAGTACAGGCCGACGCGCCCGGCGGCGTGGGCGGCGTCGGTCAGCTCGAACAGCGGCTCGCCGTCGAGGAAGCCGCGCAGCAGCTCGCCCACGCAGTCGATGGTCAGCAGGTAGTCGCGGTCGAGCGCGTACGCCAGCGCGTCCTCCCACAGCACGGTGACCTCGCCGCCCTCGACCCGGACCAGCCGCCGGTAGCCGCCGTCGCGGTCCATCGAGAAGCGGTAGTGGTCGCCGGCGCCGCCGTGGCGGAAGACGACCCCGATCGCGCCCGGCTCGCCCGATGCGAGCAGGGTGGTGAACCGGAAGTCCGTGAGCGGCTCGCCGAGCAGCGCGATCGTGCCTGGCTTGGCCGGGTAGGCGGGGTCGTCGTCGCCGCCGTGGATGGCGCTGGTCTGGCGCAGCCCGCCGGCGTCGAAGGTCCAGCTCGACGGCCCGTCCTGATCGCCCTCGTCCAGCACGGTCAGCGCTGGCGGGCGCGCGGGGTCGAAGCGCTCGTCGACAAGCCAGCGATGCAAGGCCGCGTCGGTGGGATAGACCCGGACCTCCGAGAAGCGCGCGTCCGGGTTCCGCCCGCTGTACATGCCGACCCGGCCGGGGCGTGCCGGCTCCCGCACCGCGAACAGTGGCACCCCGTCGAGGAACCCGCGCAGCCAGCCGTCGCGCGCCACGATCGCCAGGTCGTACGGCCGCCCCGGCTGGTAGCCGCCGTCGTCGCTCCAGAGCACGGTGAGGGCGCCGGCGTCGGCGCGGACCAGGCTGCGCTCGCCCTGCCGCTGGTCCATCGAGAAGCGGTGGTAGCCGCCCGCGCCGTCGTCCCCGAGGACCACGCCGATCGCCTCGCCGGTCGGCGACTGGAGCCTGGCCGTCAGCACCCGCTCCTCGCCGCCCGGGTCGCCGGCCGCGCGGCGGATGCCGTCGGCGCCGGCGGCGGCGAACCGGTCGAGGAGCAGCGCGGTCGCCTCCGGCGGTGGCTGCCGGACCTCGACGCGCTCGAACCGCACCGCCGGGTTGCCCGAGCAGAACAGCCCGACGCGACCGGACGGGTGGGTCCCGTCGACCACCTCGAACAGGCGCGTGCTTCCGAGGTAGCCGCGCAGCCGCGGGCCGACCGCCTCGACGGTCAGCTCGAACGGCTCGCCGACCGGGAAGCCGCCCTGCGACAGCCACAGGGTCGTGGTGGCGCCGCCCGCGCGCCGCACCAGCCGCCGCTCGTCGTTGCGGGCGTCCAGCGACAGGCGGTACCAGCTGCCGCCGTCGGTGTGGCGGAACACCAGCCCGACCGCGCCGGGATCGTCGGCGCGCAGCCGCACGGTGGCGCGGTAGTCGGTCCAGCGGCGGTCGCCGCGCACCGCCATCGTCCCCGGCAGCTCGGGCGCGCCGCCGCCGCCGATCGAGGATCGCTGCGCGAGCCCCCCGCCCCCGTCGCCGAGCCGCCAGGCGGACGGCCGGCCGCTGACGCCGTCGTCGCGAATCCTCCAGCCGCCGGCGCGGCGTGTGCGGTCGGCGACCAGCAGGCGCTCGAAGCGCGCGTCGGGGTTGTCGGAGCAGTACAGGCCGACGGCGCCGCTGGAGAACGCCTGGTCGTGGACGCTGAACAGGGGCGCGCCGTCGAGGAAGCCCGACAGCTGGTCGCCGTCGGCGCGCAGGGTCAGCCCGTAGGTGCGGTCGGTCTCGACGACCCCTTGGTCCTCCCACAGCACGGTCACCGCGCCCCCGTCCCCGCGGACCAGGCGGCGGTAGCCGCGCGCGGGGCTCATCGAGAACCGGTAGTGGTGCTCGCCGTCCTGGTAGCGGAACAGCACGCCGATCGCGCCGCCGGTCCCGGATCGCAGCCGCACGGCGACCTGGACGTCCTCCCAGTCGCGGTCGCCGCCGACCGCGAAGGTGCCGGGCGCCAGCGGGGTCGGCGGGCCGGCGGCCGCGCCGATCGCGGAGGTCTGCCGCAGCACGCCGTCCTGGGCCTCCCACGCCGACGGGCCGGAGACCGTCCCCGGGTCGTCGAAGGCGGCGACCTCGCCCGCGGCGGCGAACGCTGGCTGCCACGCGACCGGCGGCGTCTCCAGCGCCTCGACCTCGAGCGCCTCGAAGCGCGCGGCCGGGTTCCGCCAGCAGTAGAAGCCGGCGCGGCCGGCCGACCCGCCGACCTCGCCGTCGCGCACCGAGAACAGCAGCTCGTCGTCGAGCCACCCGACCAGCCGGTCGCCCCAGGTCTCGACCACCAGCCGGTGCGGCGTGCCCAGCGTGTAGAGGCGGTCGTCCTCCCAGAGCACGGTCAGCTCGGCGCCGTCGCGCCGGACCAGCCGGCGGTAGCCGCCGTAGCGCGACATCGAGTAGCGGTAGTGGTGCTCCTGGTCGCGCCAGCGGAAGACCAGGCCGATGTCGTCGCCGTCGTCGGAGAACAGCGTCGCGGCGATCCGGACGTCGGCCCACGAGCCGTCGCCGGTGAGCGCGATCGTGCCCGGCTTCTCGATGCCGGTCTCGGTGGAGCCGCCGCCCAGGTAGTTGCCGGTCTGGACCAGCCGGCCGCCGTCGACCGCCCAGCGCGACGGCGCGATCAGGCCGGGCGCCTGCTCGTCGACGATGGTGTAGTGGTCGAGCGCGTTGGGGCCGAAGTCCTCGAGGAAGAGCGCGCCGCCCTGCTCGCCGCCGAAGCGGTCGAGCAGCAGCAGCGCATCCTCGCCGGGCTCGGCGATCGCGGCAGGCAGCGCGCGCCGCTCGACGCTCCAGCCGCTGGGGTCGACCGGGTCGCGGGCGAGCAGGTCGACGGTCTCCTGGTTCGGGTCGGCGGTGGCGAACTCGACCCCGGTCAGCTTCACCGCGCCGGGCGGCTCGGAGCGGGGGAGCGCCCGGCCGGCGCGGGAGAGCTGGACCGAGGTGCGCCGCCAGTCGAGCGGCTCGGGACCGCGGACCAGGAAGCCGACGGCCTCGCCGTCCTGGTCCAGCCGTGCCACCTCGGTCCGCTCGGGCCTGGCGGCCGCGGCCTGGCCGAGCACCGCCGCGGCGAGCGCCTCGTAGTCGCGCTGCTCGCCCTCGCTCGGGACCGCCGGCGCGGCGGCGGCGTCGACCGCCCGGCCGGCGAGCTCGGTCAGCTCGCCGCTCAGCAGCCAGGTCTCGTCCTGGTAGTCGTGGAGCTGGTGGAAGCAGTTGGCGAACTCCGAGGTGGTGAACGCGAAGCGGTAGGCGACCGGCGCGCCGGCGCGGAAGTCGTCGATGCGCGGGTCGGCGAAGCGCGCCCCGGGGTCCTTCCAGGTGTAGAGGCCGGCGCGGCCGCTCGGCAGGGTGGCGTCGCGGACCGCGAACACCGGCTCGCCGTTCAGGTCGACGCGGAGCTGCTCGCCGACGCACTCGACCGTGACCAGGTAGTCCCTTCCGGTCTCGTAGGCGACGTCGTCCTCGGCCAGGATCGTGTGCACCCCGCCGAAGACCCGCACCAGGCGGCGGTAGCGGCGGGCGCGGTCCATCGAGAAGCGGTAGTAGCTGTCCGCCGAGGCGGCGCGGACCACGACGCCGAGGGCGCCGCCGGTGGCGGAGCGGACCAGCACCCGCAGGCGGTAGTCGGTCCAGCCGGGATCGCCGGTGAGCAGCATCGTGCCCGGCTTGACGGGGTCGTTGCCGGCGTCCGGGCCGCCGCCGATCGACGACGTCTGCACCAGCGCGCCGAGCGGCGGGATCTCCCACGCGGAGCCGGCCGCCGGCAGTGCCGGTGCGGCGTCGAGGGTTAGCGCGCGCGCCTGGGTGTCGACCTGGAGGATCCGGTAGGTCCGCGACGGGCGCGCGCCGTCGGCGGCGAGCACGACCACGTCGAAGGCGGGGTCGACGGCGGCCAGGCTCGCCGCGCCGTCGAGCGTCAGCTTGGTGCCGGTCGCCCTGGCCGCCGCGCCCCGCAGCGCGGGGTGGTACCGCGCCGCCCACGCCGAGGGGCCGCCGTCGCCCTGGTCGACCCGCTGCCAGGCGGCGAGCCCGCGCGAGCCGTCGTCGTGCGCCAGCAGCGGCACCAGCCGGGCCTCGTAGACGGTGTCGGCGGCCAGCACCGCGCCGCCGGCCACCGACAGCGTCCGGTCGCGGGGCGCGACGCTCTGGTCGAGCTGGGCGCAGGTGCCCTCGTCGAGCATCCGGACCCAGCGCTGCTCGCTCTCGCGTGCGGTCCGCTGCTCGGCGCTGCCCCAGCGGTTGTCGAGCACCACCAGGCGTCCCAGCGCGTCCCGGACCGGCTGGTTCGAGCTGTCGTACAGGTACAGGCCGAGGTCCCGGCCGCCGGCCCGGTAGAGCAGGTCGACGTAGTCCTCGTTGAAGCGCACGCCGACGTCGTAGGCCCGGTAGACCGGGCGCGGCAGCGGCGGGCGCTCCCCGGGCGCCGGCACCGTCTCCGGCACGGTCTGCTGGACGTAGGCGGTGAGGTCGTCCAGGCCGCTGGACCAGTTCGCCGCGTCGGGCGTGCCGACCGGGACCGACAGCCCGGGCCCGAGCGCGGGCGGGCCCTCGGTCCGGAAGTAGGCGTACTCGGTCTGGGTGCGCGGACCGTTGAAGCCGGGGTCGGGCTGGAAGTCCTTGACCTCGACGGTGGTGAGGACCTGGAGCCGGTAGGTGGTGCCCGGCTCCAGCACCTCGCCGGCCTGCGACGAGCGCGCCAGCTCGTCGACCAGGTGCCGGGTCATCTCCCGCCAGCGGTCCAGCTCATCCTCGCCGGGCGGGAAGCTGGCGCAGACCCGGTCGATGCAGACCCCGCCGGCCGCCTCCAGGTCCACCGAGGCGACCGGGGAGCCGCTGGCGGTGACGGTCCCGTCGCCGCCGATGGTCGCGGGCACCGGGTCGCCGTGGTCGTCGTGCCCGGTCACGACCAGCGACCGGCAGCCATAGCAGAGCTGGAGCAGGGCCGCCTCGTCCTGCGGCGCGGTGATCGCGACCCGCCTGATCCCAGGCCCGCGCAGCCGCAGCCGGATCGGCTGGCCCTTCGCGCCGCTGGCCTTCTGGAGGTCCAGGCGCTTGCCGGCGGCGTCGAGCGCCTCGACGGTCGGCGTGTCGGCGGACCGCACCACGGTGACCTCGACCCAGTCGGCGGCGCACGGCAGCTCGGCGTCGAGCCGCCGGCCGCAGTCGAGCGCCGGCTGGCCGGCGGCGATCACGATCCGGGTGGCCGCGGCCGGCGCGCCGCCCAGCTCATGTGCGGTGAAGGTCACCCGGCCGGTTGTCCGCGGGTTGGGGCCGTCGCCCGGCGCCTCGGCGGCGAAGTCGACGCAGCGGCGCACCGGACGGGGGTCCGGCTGGCGCGGCAGGTGGACCTCGATCCGGTCCCCGCCGCCGCCACCACCTCCGCCGCCTCCGCCGCCTCCACGGCCGCCGCCGGAGACCGCGACCGTGACCACCACGCCGGCTGTGCTCCCGTCCGGGAGGCGGACCGTGCCGGGGAGGCAGAGGGCCCGGGTGCGGCCGTTCACCGGGGCGGGCAGGGCGGTGACCGTGGCCAGCGCCGGTTCGGTCCAGCGCACGCTCAGCTCGGGATGGTCCGGGCAGGTCCAAGGCGAGCTGACCTGAGCGCCGATCGGCAGCGACTCGAAGTCGCAGCAGACGGTCCGGTCCGGCGGCGGCGGTGGGCACGGGTAGCCCGGGAAGGCCTCGCCGAACCACTCGTCCCAGGCGAGGCCGGCGTGCCGCGACCAGTCGAACGGGGTCTTGGACCAGAGCCACAGCTTGGCGTTGGCGACCGGCGGCGCGGACCCCGGGGCTGGCGAGCCGCTTGGCAGCGCCGGCAGCGGCGCCCAGGAGCCGTACAGGGCGGGCACGCCGGGCTTGGCCGGCGCGCTTGCGACCTCCACCCAGCCGGCCGGCGTCCGGCGCTCCAGCGAGATCGCGGTCAGCGCGTAGCGGGCGCGGGCCGGGCCCTGGTTGACCGCGGGGTCGCCGAGCCACTCCCAGCCCGGCTCGGGCACCGAGGCGGCGAGCACCGGCTGCGGGTTGACGCCGACGCCGGCGTCATCGTGGACCGTCCGCCCGAAGGTGATGTGCGGCCGGGCGTCGAGCGGCACCACCGGGATGTCCCCGGTCGCCGGCGGCTGGTCCGACCCGCCGACCGGGTCGAGGAACCCGTCGCCGTCGCCGTCGTAGCTCGGCCGCAGCAGCGGCGCGTCCCCGGTCCGGGGCAGCGGCCAGCTGGTGGTCACCTTGAGATGCTCGACCGCGATCTCCTCGAGCGGCAGCGGCAGCGGCGGAGGGGTCGGGTCGGGGCCCCACTCGATGGTCGCGTCGGCGCCGAAGTCGGGCAGGAACCACGGCAGGTCGATCGCCACGTGGAGCTGGAACAGCAGGTGGAACGGGTCGAACACGTCCGCGGTGCAGCGGGCGTCGGCTTCGAGCGAGAGGCCGAAGCCGAACACGCTCAGCGCGACCTTGCCGTGCAGCCACAGGCCTCCGTGGAAGTGCGGCGGCTTGAAGCTGACGTCCGCGTCGCCCTCCAGCCACACCTCCAGGGTCAACGACAGCGGCCCGAAGCTCCACTGGTTGGCGTAGCCGACCCAGGCGCCGGCCTGGATCCGCCTGGCGTCGAGCATGAAGTAGGCGTTGGCCTCGAAGAGCTGGAAGATGCCAGCGCGGATGCGCCGCTCGCGCGGGTCCTTCTCGCCCAGGTACAGGTGCCAGGCGTTCCCGTCGTGGAAGTCGAAGAAGGCCTCCACGCCGCCGCGGATGTCGAGCAGCTCGCCGCCCTGGTCGTAGCGGTAGCGCGCGTCCAGCCCGATCTGGACGAAGCCGTTGCGGAAGTCGAGCACCGCCAGCGCCCGGAAGATCGGCTCGTCGGAGAGGGTGGCGCGCTCCTTGAGCAGGTTGGCCTTGCCCTCCAGCATGATGATCGGGCCGGGGAAGACGATCACCAGCAGCACCTTGCCGGCGAAGGTGAAGCCGTTGTCGCTGACGGTGCCGATGGTCACGCCGGCGCCGAGCGCGAGGCTGCCGGCCTCCGGGCGCCACTTGCGCGCCAGGTCGGTGACGCCGATGGTGCCGCGCTTGTACCAGCCCTCGCCCGGGCCGACCCCGTACCAGCGCTCGTCCGGGTGCCGGTCGGGCTCCATCTGGTAGGCGAACAGCCCGGCCATGCCGTACAGCCCGAGGCTGGTGCTGCCGAGCGGGATGCCGGCGGGCAGCTCGACGCCGAGGTAGATCGCGAAGAAGCTGTAGCCGGGCGCCGAGCCGATCACCAGCACCGCGTCGATCTCCAGGCCGATGCAGGTCAGCTCGAGCTTGATGGCGCCGTCGAAGCGGTGGATGCCGCCGGGCAGCTCGCGGTAGGCGATCGCGCCCTTGAAGCGGAGGACCTCGGGCACCTCGAACTCGACGCCGACGCCGTCGAGGCTGACGCGGGTCGCGCGCCCGCTGCCGTCGTCGTACCAGGTGACCCGCAGGCCGTCGACCGACGCGGCGGCCGGCAGCCCGTCGACCAGCTTGAGCGCGCCCGAGAAGCCGACCCACTTGCCGCCGTCTTCGGCGCGGCCGAAGCCGAGCTTGGTGATCTCCAGAGTGAACCCGTACAGGTTCAGCGCGTAGTGGTCGGGCAGGTCGAGCCAGCCGCCGTCGAGGTGGACGTGGCCCTCGGTGTCGATCGACAGCTCCTTGACCGCGAAGGTCGGCCATTCGATGCCGGCGAGGTCGGGCGTGAGCGAGCCGCTGAGGCGGAAGGTCAGCCTGCCGCGCTCCAGCTCGAAGCCGAGCCCGTCCACGGTCAGGTCCAGCAGGCCGGGCTTGGACAGCTCGACCAGGCCGCCTTCGGCGGACAGCGCGACCGTGAGCCCGCCGTCCAGGTCGATGCCGATCTCGACCTCGACCGGCTCGTCGAAGAACGGCAGGCGCACACTGCCGTGGATGTCGGACTCGGTGAGCGTGTTCTGGACGAAGCTGACGGCCACCCGCTTCAGCGCCAGCTCGACCCCGAAGAGCTGGGCGGCGAGCGGAGGGTCCCAGGTGTCGCTGACCGTACCGCTGAAGCCGCCGTTGCCGATGCTCGCGTCGAGCAGCTCCAGGTGCCCGACGATCCCCGCCAGCTCGCCGGGGAGCGACAGCCCGGCGTGGGCGATGTGCACCCCTCGCCATCCCGCGGGCAGCCCGGCGGGCGGCGCCCCTGTGCCGAGGTAGATCCGCACGCCGCCGGCCTCGACCACCACGCCGGTGTCGCCAATCATCGACGGCGGCAGGTCGATCTGGAGGTCGGTGCGCAGGTCGAGGTTGCCGTCGAAGTCGATGCCGAGGCTGACCTTGGCGAGGGTCACGTCGACGTGGTCCTGGTCGGGGTCGACCTCCCAGCGGTCGGCGCCGTCCTCGCCGGCGACGCGCCGGACCGGCTGAAGGACGTCGCGGGAGAATCGCAGGGCGATCGGCACGTCTACGAGCCGGATCGCCGGGACCGGGTCGGTGACCACCTCGACCATGAACACGGTGCTGTTGCCGCCGGGCGCGAGCACCAGCCGGACCGCGTCGAGCCCGGGAATGCCGATCGCCAGCTCGGTGTCGAGCAGGATGGCGGTGTGCAGCTCGAACGGCGGGCCGTCGAGGCTCGGCGACTGCATCCAGACGCTGTCGAGCAGATCGCTCTCGGGCAGGTCGATCAGGTTCCCCGGCAGCAGCGACTCCAGGTACCGCGCCAGTGGGACGAACAGCCCGTCGGCCATCTCAGTACTCCAGCCTGGAGTCGCCGTCGTTGACGTCGTAGACGATTTCGAGCTGGGCGCGCTCGGCGGCGTCGGCGGGCATGAACGGATCGGCCGGGGCGATCTGGTCCGGCGCGGGGCCCTGGCTGAACGGCACCCGCTTGCGCTGGAGGAAGGGCTTGATCGTGCCGGCCGGGGCGCCGGCGCCGCCGCCCACCGACCAGCTCGCGTCCCAGATGCGGATGGCCGAGTCGAGGTCGGCGAAGGCGGCCCTGCCGGCGTCGTCGTAGACGCCGCAGTGCTCGGCCCACAGGTCGCACCGGTACTTCACGGCGAAGCTGCCGGCGCCCTGGTTCTCGTCGAGCACGCCGACCGACAGCTCGCCGTCCATGTAGAGCGAGCGCCGCATGGCGTTGGCGGAGCCGACGATCGCGTACTCGTCGTCGATGATCCAGCTCTTGGTGTGGACCACCACGCCGTCGGTGCGGAAGTAGAAGGCGACCCGGTCGCCGACGTTGGGCACGCCGGGCGCCAGGTGCTCGTTGACCGCCATGTTGCGGAGCTTCTGGTTCTCGGGGGGGTCGACCGGGTCGGTGCCGTGGACGAAGATCACCTTCAGGTCCGGCCGGGCGATCATCCGGTCGTGGATCCATTCCATGATCTCGCGGCCGGTGAACGCCTGGTCCTCGACGTAGATGTAGGTCTCGGCGGCGGCGATCGCCTTCTTCAGCGCGGCGCGGAACTCGAAGATGCCGTCGGGCGCGAATGACAGCCCCGGCCGGCGGCTCCCGCCGATGATCCGGAACAGGCAGTTGGCGGGCACCTGCGGCGTCTCGCCGAAGGCCAGCGTCGGAGGCCGCGGGAAGGTCCGGAGCACCTGCACGTGGTGGGTGCCGCCGGCCACCGGCGCGAAGGTCCGGTCGGGCACAGGCTCGTAGTCGCTCTCGTGGCTGGCGATCTGCTCGTCGCCGAGGCGGAACCGCTCTGGGTCGCGCGCGATCTGCTCGTCCCAGAGGCGACGGAACGAGCTGTAGATCGTGTCGACCCCTGGCCCCTCGACCCGGACGCCGATGTCGTGCCACCCGCGGCCCCCGGCGGCCCGCCCGCCCGGCTTGCCGCTGGGGTGGTTGCGGGCGTCGACCCGCCCGGGCTGGAAGTCGATGCCGGAGACGTAGCCGCGCGCGTCGGTGTCGTTCCCGCAGACCACCATCTTGAGATGGATCGCGCCGACCGGATGGGCCAGCACGTCCAGGCAGGCCTTCTTGGCCATGCCGGGCTGCTCGCGGATCGCCTTGACCGACAGCGTCGAGGCGCCGTGGTTCCGGTAGCCGACCTGCTTGGCAACCTTGTCCAGCGTCAGCACGAACGGCGACACCCAGGCCAGGGCCCTGACGTCGACGCCGGCGGCGGTCATCGCCGCCAGCTCGTCCAGGAACGGCGGGAAGGCGGCGCCGGAGCTGTCGTCCAGGTGGAACGCGTAGCTGTCGAACTTCTGGTCCCAGGCGCTGGGCACGCCGCCGACCGGGGCGGTGGCGTGGTACTCGGTGAGCGTCAGCACCCAGTCGGTGAAGTAGAAGAAGCGGTTGCCCGGCCCCGCCTGCTTCATGGCGTCGACCTCCTGACGCAACGCCCCGAAATACGACGATCCGTCGATCAGGTGCGCGACCCGGCACTCCGACGACGTGATCGGCACCCGCTCGCCGGGGATCTCGAGGTCGGCGGCGGTGACGAAGTACTTGGCGATGCGGTCGTCGATGGCCATGTCGGCGGCTCCTCCAGGCCGGTCAGCTCAGCGGGGCGAGCGGGACGGGGTCGCCGAGCGCCTGCGCGCCGGTGGCCTTGCGGACGCGCAGGCGGAAGCGCCAGCCGCGCGCGGGGTCGAGCCCCAGGTCCACGCGCTGCTCGCCAGGCGGGCGCCAGGTCCCGACGGACTGCCAGACGGCCAGGCCCACCCCGCGGACCTCGGCCAGCGACTCGTCGGTGGCGGTCCATGCCAGCCGCGCCTCGGCCGGCGGCGCGGCCGCGGTCCAGCTCGCCACCAGTGCCGGCACCTCCGGCGGTGTCTGGTCGTAGGCGCGGCCGCGCACCGGCGCGGTCGGCGCCGAGGCATTGCCGGCGGTGTCCACGGCAACCAGGCGGTACCAGCGGTCGACCAGGCCGGGCACCGGCGAGTCGGTCCAGCTCACCGAGGCTGGGCGCTCGGCCGGCGGCCCGGCGCCGACCGGGGCCGTGTGGACCAGCGTCATCAGCCGGAGGTCGCGCGTGTCCGCCTCGGCGCCGGCACGGTAGACGAGGTAGGCGGCGAGGTCGGGCTCGCGGTTGGAGGCCCAGCGGAGGGTGATCTCGCGGTCGCCGCCCAGCACCTTGGTGAGCAGCGGCGTGCGCGGCGGGGTGACGTCCGGGCACGAGACCGGTGGCAACGCCAGGCTCGCGTCGCCGCGGGTGTGCACCGCGTTCACGCATCCCAGGCGATAGAGGTAGCTGGACGAGGAGCGGCCGTCGAGGGTGTCGACGAAGGCGCGCAGCCCGGCGCTGGGGGCGTAGTCGTCCGGCGAGTCGGGACCGCGCCGGTCGGCGCAGGCGGGGTCGTCAGGGTCCAGCGGCGCGATGGTGAGCTGCGCGAACGCCGCCTCGTTGCCCGGCAGGCCCGCCAGCACCCGCAGCCCGTTGCCGCTGAGCCGCTCGTAGTCGGCCGGCTCGGCCAGCGCGTTCAGCTCGTCCGCGACGTCCTGGCGCCGCTGCTGGCTGGCGGCGCCGGCGTCGTTCCAGTCGGGCGGGAAGAGGCCGGCGTCGCCAGCACCGAGGCTGGCGTGGGAACGGCGGATCTCCCAGTCGCGCTCGCGCAGGCCGGCGTCCCAGGGGAGCCGGTCGTTGCCGGGCAGCGCCGCGAGCAGCTCGCGCGCGTCCACGGACAGCCCGCCGTACGCGTCGGGGCCGGCGAGCGCGTTGAGCTCCGCGGCGGCGGCCTGTTTGCGCGCCTCGATCCAGGCGTCCGGGAACAGCGGCGCGTGGGCGTCGGCGGCCGGGTCGAGCCCGCCCCTGGTCGAGCGGATCCGCCGGTCGACCTGGAACAGGGTCCGGTCGAGCGCGCGCAGCACGTGGGCCCCGCTGCCGGCCGACGCGACCCAGCGGACCGTGAAGTACGAGCTGCCGTGGTAGTCGGCCGCGGTCGCCAGCAGGCGCTCGTCCTGGTAGGTCGGCAGCTCGGGCGTCGGCGGCTTGCCGCGGTAGACGCGGAAGACCGTCGCCGGCGGCCCGACGCGGCCCTCGTTGCCGTAGCGGTCCGCGCCGCCCCAGCGCCCTCCGGCGCGGGCGGGGTCGTCGGCGGTGTGCCGCCGGTCGTCGGCGGCGCTCACCCCGATGGTGCCGAACAGCAGCGGCTCCGCCGCGCTGACCGCCAGCGGCGCGCCGCTCCGGTCGGCGTCGCCGGGGACCGGCAGGAACAGCTCGTAGCGCCGCAGCGCACCGCCGTCCTCCTCGGTCACGTGCTGGTCATAGCCGACCACCCAGACCCTTCGCGCCCAGCTCGCCGGCGGCGCGTAGTCGACGTGGAGCGGGTGCGGCACCGGCGAGCCGCCGGCGAGGGCGCCGGTCGACTCCGGCGCCGCCACCGAGCACGACGCCCTCGCCGGCGGCCGCACGTCCGAGGCGGCGCCGATGTTGGCGACGCGGAGCCGCAGCGGGTCGGCGGCGTCGCTGCCGAGGATCCGGAAGCCGGAGTTGCCGACCAGCAGCCGGGCCCCCACCCAGGCATCCGCGGCTTGCGGGTTGGCGATGTCGGTCTGGACCGTGGTGTCGGTCGCGGTGGTGGCGATCACCCCGGTGACGCGTCCCTGGACCGTGTTCAGCCGGCCCGGCTGGTAGTACACCCGGAACTCGCGCGTGTCCGGGGCCTGCTCCATGTGCGCCCGGGTCCAGAGCCAGCTCACCCGCAGCCCCACCAGCCGCTGCTCGTCAGCGGGCAGGGCTGCCCGCCAGGCGGTGTAGGCGGCGTCGGCGACCAGCAGCGGGTCGTCCGGGTCGAGCACCGCGGCCTCCACGCCGGTCGGCGGCGGCGGCGCGGTCTTGTCGAGCACGGCGACCGCCGACGGGTGCACGACCGCGTCGGAGGCCGGCGGCCGGTAGTACCAGGGTGGCGGGGTCGGCGGCGGCGCCCACTGGTGCCACGACGCCGGAGCGCTGGCCGGGCTGTGCCGCCCGAACACGTCGACCCCGCTCACCTGGTAGCCGTACCAGCCCTCGGGGAGCCCGCCGTCGACCACGTGCAGCCGGAAGGGCGGCCAGTCGGAAGGTGGCGACACGCCGGTGCCCCCGGGCGGGTCCGCGACCAGGATCGGCCCCGCCTCGGTCCGCGGCGCGTAGCCGGCGGGTGGGCCCGGCTCGGCGCCGTCGCCGAGCTCCGCCCGCCACAGGTGGTAGAGGACCGCCCTGCCCGGGAGCAGCGCGCCGGTGTCGGTCACGCCCCGGTCCCAGCGCAGCCCGACCCCGCCGACCACGTCCGCGCCCGCCCCGGCAGGGCCCGCGCCGCCCTGGCCATTGGTCGGCGCCGCGCCGGGCAGCGCGTACGCGCGCACGTCGGCCGGTGGGTCCAAGCGCGGCGACGGGTCGTCCAGCCACTTGCCGAAGACGATGAACGCGTCCACGTCACCGAAGCCGTTGGTGCGCAGATACTGGAGCGCGCCGGTCGCGGTGCCGCCGAGGCGGCCGTCGTGGTCGGCGACGATCAGGTAGTCGAAGCGCTGCGCGGGAGCGGCTTTGACGGTCTCGTCGACCCAGGCCAGGCCGAGCATCTGCGCGACGCCCGGATGCAGCGCGCCGAGCAGCAGCAGGTCGAGCGGTGCCTGGCCCGGCATCCGCAGCCGCGGGTCGGGCGGGACCGGGCTCACCGGCGTCTGCTTGGACGCCATCGGCGGTCCGGCGGGGCCGCCGTCGACCAGCCGGCGGAGGGCGTCGTGCAGCTCGGCGGGGGAGCCCGCGGTCCAGGCGCCGGGCAGCGCGTAGCGCACCCGGTCGAGCGCGAGCTTGGCGGCGTCGGCGGCGGTCGCCGGCGCGCCGGGGCAGGTGTAGTCCGGATGCGCCACCGGCAGGCACAGCGGGTACGGGCCGCCCGCCTTCGCCTGCGACGACGGGAAGCCGGGCAGCGGCTGCCAGCCGGCGGTGGCGCCGTCGCTGACGGTCAAGGCGCCGATCGCGGTGAGGGCGGCCGGCCCGGCGCCGATCTCGACCTCCGAGATGGCGTCATAGGTCAGCTCGACCGTGCGCAGCTCGCCCGCCTTGCCGCGCAGGCGCTGGACCGCGACCGGGACGCGCTCGAGGCGGGCGGTCAGCTCGATCTCGGCGTCCTGGCGGAAGCCGATCTCGACGCGGACCACGCTGGCGAGGTCGGCCGGGACGAAGCGGAGCCAGCTGCGCCCTTCGAGGTCGAGCTCCGGGGTGCCGGCCGGCGCGAAGTCGTCGCGCAGCGCGAGCCCGGCGTCGCTGGACAGCTCGCCGGCGGCGGTGGACACCGCGGTGGCGCCCGCCGTGGACGGCGGCAGCGCACCGAGGTCTACCCGCTGGAGGGTGCGGTCGGCCGAGCTGGAGGTCCGGCGGAACAGGTAGTAGCCGAACCAGGGGAAGCCCGCCTCGCGCTCGAAGCTCCAGCGCAGGTGGATGCCGTCGCGAAGACGGGGCTGGATCGCGTTCGGCGGCACGTCGCCGGCGACGCTGAGCGCCGTGAGCGCGAGCCGTCGCGTCTGGAGTGGCACCGCGCCCCCCTCCCAAGGCCTGGTGTCGTCGACCCCGGACCGATGCGGGAAACGCCCGATGGTCCGGATGCAGCGGCCTCATTATGGCCGGCAAGCCAAGCCCGGTCCCTGAGAATTCATGCGGAGAAACGCGCGCGTCCGCGCGCGTGGGGCACCCCGTCCGGCCCCGGGGGGGCGCCCCGTGTGGTGCGGCTGCTTCGGGCGCCGCGACCCGGGCTAGCGACCCTCCGACACCAGGGATTGTCGTGGCGCGGGATCATCCCATACCGAACAGCCCGGCGGGATGCGACCACCCGGGAGGGGCACGGACGCCAACCGGGACGATTTGACAGTCCGGCGGCCGCCAGGGAGCCTGCCCGACGACGATGATCGGTGCGAGTTTCGAGGCCGTGGTCGCCGCCGCCGCCGACGGTGATGAGCAAGCCTTCGCAATCCTCTGGCGTGAGCTGCAACCAGCGCTGCTCCGCTACCTGCGGGTGGTCGCGCCCGGGGCGAGTGAGGACCTTGCCTCGGAGGCATGGCTCGAGGTTGCCAGGGGGCTCGGGCGCTTCGAGGGCGACGAGAACGGCTTCCGGTCATGGTTGTTCACGGTCGCCCGCCACCGCATGGTCGACTGGCGCCGGCGCGAGGCCCGCCACCCGTCCACGCCGGTGCCGCCGGAGGCGGTCCCGGAGCGGCCGGGACCGACCGACGCGGCCGACCCGGTGCTCGAGGCGATCTCGACCCGGGCCGCTCTCGCCCTTGTCGCCGAGCTGCCGCCGGACCAGGCGGAGGTGGTCACCCTCCGGGTGGTCGCCGGCCTCGACGTCTCCGAGGTCGCGGCGGTCGTCGGCAAGCGCGCCGGTGCCGTCAGGGTCCTCTCGCACCGCGGCCTGCGGCGGCTGGCTGAACTCCTCGGGGACGAAGTTCCACGGCCAAGGGGAAAGGGGGTAACAAGATGACGGATGGCGACGGTATGTACGACGAGATGCGCCACCTGCCACCCGGACCGGATCGATTCCGCTCCGACCCTCTGGCCCTCGACGAGGGCACGGCCGAGCGACTGCTCGCCGGCTCGATGGACCCCGCCGACGCACCCCCCGCCTACCGGCGCGTCGCTGTGGTCCTCGCGGCGGCCTCGGCCAAGCCTGGCCCGGAGGAGCTGGCAAGCACAGCGCGGGCGGTCCGCTCGCTTGCCAAGGTGGCGCGCTCGACCCCCCATCGAGCACCCTCCCGGAGGTCCCCTGTGCTCAGCAGGTTCGTCAATCTCAAGCTGGCGACCGCCGCCACGCTCGGCTCGCTGCTGATCGCCGGCGTCGCCGGCGCGGCAACGGGCCACCTGCCCGCGCCGGCGGAGCGCGTCGCGCAACACATGCTCGGCACCGACAAGAGCCACTCGCAGGACGAGCAGGCCAACGGTGCCAACACCAGCCAGGGCCCACAGGGCACGGCGGGACACAACCCGACCGGCCCGGACGCCAGCGGTCCGGCCAAGGACGGTCTCTGTCGCGCCTGGCAGTCCGGCCAGGGTGGCGAGAACGGCATGAAGAACGACTCCACGGCCTTCAAGGCGCTCGCGGCCGCGGCCGGTGGCGCCGACAAGATCGCCGAATTCTGCAAGGACGTCACCAAGGGCAACGACGACCACGGCCAGTCCTCGCCGCCCGTCAGCGCGGGGCAGAGTCAGGACAAGGGCTCGAACGAGGGTTCGGACCAGGGTGGCGGCAACGCCAACGGTCCCAGTCAGGACAGCGGTCAGAGCGGGAGCACGCCCGCGGCCACCAGGCCGCAGCCCAAGCGCTGATCCGTACCCGATCCAATCTGTCCGAGCGCCGCGGCCGTCACCCGGCGGCCGCGGCGCGACGGGCCAGCACGATCCGGTCGTGTGCGTACACCACCCGGAACTCCCGACCCGGTCCGACCAGCCGCTCGAACCGCTCGCGCTGATCGCCGAGCTGACCGGTGTCGACCAGCAGGTAGTCGATGACCGCGGGGTCGGGCAGGTTCTCGCCGCGGACGCCCCAGTTGGCCGCCAGCCACGGGTTGGGGAACTCGTAGACGTGCACGCGGTGCGTGAGGTGCGGCATCAACGCCGCGGTGGTGCTGACCCCGGCGTCGCCGGGCAGCAGCCGGATCGCCCGCTCGGCGGCCGCCTGACCGGGCTGGGCCTGAGCCCAGATCCCGGTGTGGAAGCGCACCCCGAGCGGCGATGGCGACCAGGCGACGTTGGTCGCCAGCGCACACGCCGCCACCAGCCCCACCAGGAAGCGCCGCCCGCCGGCCGCGCGTCCCAGCAGCGCGACCGCCTCGACCGTGGCCAGGAACACCGCGGCCAGCACGATGGCGGTGTACTGGAAGCGGGCGTCGTGGGTCGGGGCGTGGCTCGAGGCGACGTTCACGACCAGTTGTGGCCCGCCGATCGCAAGCACCAGCGGCGCCGCCAGGGGAAGGAGCGCGACCGGGGCGAGCACCTCCCGGTAGTAGGCGAGCCGGTCGGGCTGGACGGCCAGATCGACCAGACGGCTCGGGTGCAGCAGCAGGTTGGTGGCGACCGCGCCGAGCGAGTCGCCGAACCCGGAGAAGAACTGCTGGTAGTAGGGACCCGAGCCTCCGCCGGAGAGCGGGATGATCAGATCGGTCGCGACCACGAACCAGCCCGCTCCGGCGAGCGCGGTGATGGCGCCGGCGCGCCGCTCGCCGCGAACCAGCAGCAGCAGCCCGAGCACGGCGACCGCCAGCGCGGCGTCCTCTTTGCAGGCCAGCGTGATCGCCACCGCGACCGCGAACCAGCGCCAGCGGCGCCTGGTCGCCAGCCAGTAGGCGAACAGCAACGGCGTGACGATCAAGGCGTCGGGGTGGAATTGGAACTGGTTGATCCATTCCAATGAGGGATGCAGCAAAAACGCCGCGCCGAGCGCCACGCCCAGCCAGGAATTTCCCAACCGGTCGCGGGCCAGGAGCCAAACGGGAATCGCTCCCGCGGCCATCCACACCGTCTCGGTAAGATACAGAAAGTGCGGTCCGGCGCCGAGCCAGTAAGCGGGAATGTATAGAATCGTTACCGGATTGACATGATGGGCGAAGAAATTGAGCCCGCGACCCGTGAGGAACGGCTCCTTGAACCGCGAGAGCAGCCAGATCCCCTGGTCGTACAGGCCCATGTCGAAGCCGAAGGTGCCGAAGTTGGACTGCTGCGCCCAGGTCAGCGTCCCAAAGACCGCGATATAGGCCGCGACCAGCGCAGTCAGCGCGACCGCGGGCGCGGCGGGCCGTCCGAGGAGGCGCCACGGGCCGGCCGGCGTGGCGGGCGCGGCCGGCGCGGGTAATTCGAGCGCCTCGGGTGCCTCGGGCGCGGTCGACCCGCTGGTCTCCGTCGGCGTCGCCGACGGAGACTGCTCTGGTGCGTGGGAGCTGGAGGACATCGCGGGTAGTCTATTCGCTCCCGGGCTCGCGGGATTCCACTAGAATTCACTATCGCCGATGTAACGCGGCGGCGATATCCTGCGCTCTCCTGTTTTGGATGCACCCGTGGCCGCTCGCCCTGGAGATGGCGAGCGGCATTCTCGGGTGGCCGCCGCGATCTACCCCATGGAGGGATGCCTGTGGTCGATACCCTACGGAAATTGATGGCAAAACGGTCCAGCAAGCTCGCGGTGCTGGGCGCCGCGCTCCTGCTGGTCAGTTGCGCCCCGGTGCTGGTCGGGCTGGCCTCCGCCACCCCCAACCCTGCCGGGGACAACGGCACCATCAAGCTCGACAAGGTCGTGTTCGACGACGTGCCGAACAACGAGCCGCACGTCGGCTGCAACTTCCAGGTGGACTTCTACGGCTTCGACGAGGGCGACCTCAACGCCGAGGTCACCTTCGAGGCCCACCCGCCGACGCTGCGGTCGGGCAGCGACCAGGTCCTCCTGGCCGACACCGTCTTCATCGGCCAGGACAGCAACGCCGGTGGCGGCAGCGAGGCCGGGCTGGACGCGTCCAAGGAGTACACCCTCGACCTCACGGGGATCACTCCGCATCCCCAGCAGGGCGTCCACGTCAAGCTCACCATCCACGCCGACGGCGCGGCCGGCAACGACACCAAGTACAAGGTGTTCTGGGTGACCGGTTGCGCGCCTCCGGGCTCGACCACGACCACCACGGTCGGCCAGACCACCACGACCGTGGGCGAGACCACCACGACCACGGGTCCGGAGCAGACCACCACCACCGCGCCCGAGGAGACCACCACTACCGGGGCCCCGACCACCACCACGGCGGAGCAGACGACGACTACGGCCGAGCAGACCACCACCACGGCCGAGCAGACCACCACCACCGCGGCCTCGTAGGGCCGGAACCGCGAAGCGGGGGTGACAGCCTCGAGGCCGTCACCCCCGCTTTCATGTGCGGGTCTTTCCGCTAGGGAGTCTAGGGAGTCTAGGGAGTCGGGTCGGCGAAGGTGCCGCCGAAGATGTCGGAGTTCCCGAAGGTCGGCGGGCACGCCTGCTGCACGGGCGGCGCGACCGGCGGGTCGGCCTCCTGGGTCTTGTTGGCGTTGTGGACCGCGTCCTCCTCGCCACGCGGCTCCTCAGGGTCGGCCACCGGCGCGCCGATGGCGACCGACTGGTCGTGGACCGCCTGCCGGAAGGCGTCGATCGCCGGGCAGTCGGCCGCATTCCGGACGTCGTTCCACACCGCTGCGCCATAGGTCCTGGTGGCCGCCGCGTAGACGTAGTCGCCGAGGAACTCGGCCGCCAGGTTGTTCTGGGCGCTGCCTCGCGGGTCGCCGCCGGGGCTCCGATGGACCTCGGAGAAGCTCCCGACCGCCCCGCCGGCGCCGATGTCGGCGTGCTTCATGACGCCGACGAGGTTCCGTGGCGAGGTGGTGTCGTTGCGGAACGGCGTGGTGTAGGCGTTGTAGACCACCCACGCGTCCTTGCCGTTCGGCGAGATCGCCGGCGCGGCGTAGTAGCCACGGTCACCCGCCGACTCGATCACCCTCGGCGCGGTCCAGGTGGCACCCGCGTCGGTCGAGGACGCGAACAGCACGTGCTCGTGGTTCAGGCCGTCGCGGCCGTCCGCCCACGCGTTGATCATCTGGTTGGTGGCGTCCGCGCCGGTCGGCGCGCCGTTGGCGATGTCGACGCTCGGGTCCGGCCCGAGGTCGTCGCGCGCACCGCCGATCCCGTCCTCGACGCAGCGCCCGATCGCAGGCTCGAAGCCGTTGCACAGGTCGGTCGCCGCGAAGATCGGGCGTGCCTGGGTCCAGTGGGCGCCGCCGTCCACCGACTTTGCCATGAGCTGGAAACCCTGGCCGGGAGTGCCGACGCCGAACTGGAAGGCGAAGGCGTAGGCCACGCCGTGGCTGTCGGTGCGGATGGTGCAGCCCGAGCGGCCGAAGCCGTTGGTGCTGTTGACGTTGTTGGTCGCCGGGGTGATCTGGTGGTCGGTCCAGGTGTCACCGCCGTTGGCCGAGCTCGACACGATCAGCGGCTGCGACTTGCCCGGGAGTCCCCTGAAGGCGGCGTAGCAGACGTAGGTGTGGCCGAAGAACGGGCTCGACGAGGCGTTGTCCGACCAGACCTGCTCCTTGTCGGAGAACAGCGCCGAGTTCTGCTTGCTGACGATGACCGGCGCCCGCCAGTTGGCCTGGTTGGAAACGATCGCCGGGGTGAGCCCGGTCGAAGCCGGCCCGTCGATCCGCGAGACCGCGATCGCCTCGAACCCCTTGAACGCCTGCCTGCCTGGGAAGTTCGAGGTCAGGTTGACGTAGTACATGCGGGACCCGTTGGCCCACGAGAAGCTGCCGTTCTTGAACACCGGCCCGAACGCCACCGCCGGGTCGCCGTCGGAGACCAGGCCGGACTCGAAATAGCCAGGCAGGGTCCCGATCGGACCGGACGCGGGCGCGCACGGTGGGTCGCTGTCGCCAGGGGCGCCGACGCAGTTCCGCGCACTGAAGCCGTTGTAGGTCGGCTGGACCCACGTGGTCCCGCTATCGAAGGAGAACGACACGCCCGACACACCGACGCCGTCCGTGAACGGACAGGTGTTGTCGGTGCCGGCGTTGCACGCCTCCATGTCGATGTTGTCGTTGGCTCCCGCCACGAGCACGGTCGGGTGGTTGGCGTCGATCGCCACCGCCGGCTCGTTCTGCTTGTTCGCCGAGAAGGGCGACGCCGGGCTACCCACCGTGACCCGAGTGTCGGCGTTGAACGCGAGGGCGGCGCCACCTTGGGTGGCGACGAGCGCCGCGACCGCGAGCACGATCAGTGCTCGCACGAGCTTGCGCATACCTCTTCCTCCTTTCGGCCGGAGGCGGCCGCCAGCACCGTCGCCGGGACCGTGAGTCCTCCGCCCTACGTAGGAAACCATTCGGAGAGGCTTGCGTGTTACACGTGAATCGCCAAAAAGGTCACCAAACTTCGGTGCCACGGGGGTGTAACGCGGTCGCGTCAGCCGACGTTCTGTGTGTTAGCGGCGCGGCGAGACGGCCCCCCCCGCACGTCAAGCCGCCACACCGCTGGAGCGTCGCGGCGACGCTTCGTGGGTTTCGCCTCGGGTGCTGGTCTGAACCATGGGGATTGGCGGCCAGCCCCGAGGCGCCCAATTCTCCTCCGCTCCTCCGGTCTCGGCTACGCCGGTCTCCGCTACCGCGGCCCTGGACCGCCGAACGCTCCCAGGCTCACCAGCGACGCGTGCAGCCGCAGGTCGCCGGCGGTGAGCAGCTCGGTCCGCAGGACCACCGGGTCCAGCGACGCGTCCGACAGCGACCGCACCGCGGCCGGGAACTCCTTCCCGGTCGCGCTCAGCAGCAGGAGCAGGCCCGGCCTGCGCGCCGACAGGGTCTTCTGGTCGACCCGCAGCAGGCGCGGCATGGTCTGCCTGAGCGAGTTGATGTGCCACAGGTACTGCGCCGACGCCTGGTTGATCCTCGCGCTCTGCTCCGGCGGGTACCACATCATCAGCTCGTCGCCACGGTGCCGCGCGGCGGGCACCATCAGGTGCAGCTTGCTCGCGATCCGGTAGGCGTCCAACTCGCGCCCGCCGTCGCCGAGGATCACGCCGGCGTAGTTGACGTGCGGGAACTTCGCCTGCCCCGCGGCGAGCTCGGAGGGCGGGACGGTCGCTGGCCCGGCGATCGTCAGCGCGAAGCCGCCCGCCACCACCAGCGCCGCGGCGGTGCCGACCGCGAGCGGCCTGGTCACGGTCGCCCCCCGCCAGCCCGCCCGCAGCCTGCCGGCCAGGCGCCCCGCCAGCGCGGCGGCCGCGACGCCGGCGACCAGCAGCGGACCGGCGGGGACCAGGTGAAACTGGAGCTGCTGGTGGAACTGACTGACCAGCAGTGGCAGCAGGGCTACCAGCGCGACCGGCACGGCGGCCGTCAGGGGCCTCACCAGCAGCGGGCGGAACAGCTCTGCCAGCAACAGCGCCGTGACCAGGCACACGCCCGGCCACAGCATCGACGAGTAGAGGTAGTACTCGAGCGTGGCGGTGCTGCCGTAGAACTGGAGCGCCGTGTACACGAGGGCTTCGAGCGCCAGCGCGACGACCACGGTCAGTTCGGCGCTCGACACGCCGCGACCACGGCCGATCCGGGCGGCGCACCAGCCCGCCAGCGCGGCGGGAACGGCCAGCAGGTAGGTGTCGTTCAGCACCCAGCGCCAGGTGGTCGAGTGCCACAGGGCGAGCTGCTCGGGACTGCGGAAGTGCTCCGAGGCGGTGATCGTCGGCTCGATGATGTTGTGGGAGCCGAAGACCAGCTGCGCGAGGCCGGCGAGCGCGCCGGTGACCGCGGCCGCGCAGAGCGCGAGGACCCCCAGGTGCGCGAGCATCTCCAGCGGCCGCCGACGAAGGTTGACCGCCAGATAGGCGATCACGATCGCCCCCACCAGCGGCGCCGAGATGAACTGGCTGTGCACTGTCAGCGCGAACGCCACGCCGGCCGCGGTGACCCATGCCAGGCGGGCAAGCCCCGGGCACCGGGCGGAGGTTGGCATCACCAGGCACGCGGTCCCCGCGAACAGGTAGGCCACCGCCGCCGAGTCGGGGTAGTCGGTCCCCCAGGAATGCAGGATCACCGGGCTGGTCAGCGCCACAGCCACGCCGAGAGCGCCGGCCGCTGGGCCCTGGAGGCGCCGCAGCAACAGGTACACCGGCACCACCGCGATCAGCGCGAACAGGTAGCGGAGCGCGTAGAAGCCCGCCACGGGCCCGAAAGCGAGGTAGGCCGCGCGGGCGGGGAGGACGAAGCCGAGACGGACCCAGTAGTAGAGGCCGTCGCCGTAGCGCTCGATGAGGTCGCGGCCGTTCTGCGCGTAGGCGGTGTAGAAGTAGGGATCGATCATGTCGGGCCGCACCATGCGGGCGACGTGCAGACCGAAGAACGCCACCAGCGGTGACAGCACCACCGCCGCCGCCTCCAGCGGAGTCGACCGCCTGAGCCGACGGGAGCGGTCGCCCGCCGGGGCCGCCTCCTCGGCGACCTTCAGGTCAGGAGCGCTCACGGGGGCCTCCGTCTTCGGCGACCGTCAGGTCAGGAGTGCTCACGTGGCCTCCACCTGGCCGGCTGGGGCTCGGCATTATCGCATCGGCGTCCTGGCAACGAATGCGCCGTGTGTGGGCGGCGGAAAGCCCGCCCCCCAACGTTTTCCACAGATTCGCCGCGACGTCACCTGACGGCGCCCGCGATCGCTACGCTTCTTGGCATCGAAATCCCATCAGCGGGTACGGCATGTGAGATGCCTATGAAATCGATGGAATCCGCCAGGCGCGCGCTCCGCGCCGGCACCGGCCGCATCCGGCCGAGCGACCGCGACGACCGCCGCTTCGTCGACAACGCCTACCAGCGGCTGCTGGGGCGCGATCCCGACCGCGAGGGCCGGCGCTCGCAGCTCCGCTTCCTGCGGCGCGGCGGGCCGCGCGCCGAGGTGCTGCGAGGGATCACGGGCTCCGACGAGTACGTCAACCTCGCCGCCGCGCGTGTCGACCGCGGCCCTGGCACGAGCGACCAGGAGTGGCTTGCCGCCGCCTACCACGACGCGCTCGGCCGCGACCCCGATCCCGAGGGGCTCCGGTTCTACCAGGCGCTGCTCGACGACGGCTCCAGCCGCCGCGACCTGGCCAAGGACCTGGTCCGCTCCGACGAGCACGTCAACCGGGTGACCGCCGAGCTCTACGACCTCCCGAACCTGTGCGAGCGCTGGCCCGACCGCTACGTCCAGGCCCGCAGCCGCAAGGACGGCCACGTGCTGGCCTTCCGCGCCGAGACGCCCGAGTGGTTCGACCGGCTCGAGGACGCGATCCTCACCAGCGACTACTACGAGAAGCCTGGGATCTGGGAGTTCTCGCTGAACCGCGACAAGCGCCTGATGGCCGAGATCGTCGCCTCGCTCGAGCCGACCGAGGTGCTCGAGATCGGCTGCTCGAACGGGACCGTGCTCCAGGCGCTCCACGAGCGCGGGGTCCGCGTCACCGGCCTGGACATCAGCCCGTCGGCGGTCGCGCTCGCCGACGACTCCATCCGCGACCGTATCCGGGTCGGGGACCTGCTGACCGCCACGCTGCCCACCAACTACGACGTGGTCTATGGCCTCGACGTCTTCGAGCACCTCAATCCCAACCGGCTCGGCGTCTACCTCGAGCGGGTGCGGGCGCTCACCAACCCGGGCGGCTTCGTTTTCACCAATCTGCCGGCCTTCGGCGAGGACCCCGAGTTCGGCACGGTCTTCCCGCTGGACCTGGTCGACTGGGACGCCGAGGCGGCCAGCGGCGAGCTGTTCTCGCTGCTGCCGGTCGACGACGACGGCTATCCCTACCACGGGCACCTGGTCTGGGCGGACAGCGGCTGGTGGGTCCGCCAGTGGGAGGGCGCCGGCATGCGCCGCGAGCCCGCCGTCGAGCGGGCGCTGCACCGCCGCTACGACGAGTACATGCGCCGCAGCTCGCCGGCACGCCGGTCGTTCTACGTCTTCTCGCGCGACGCGGACCCGACACGCGTGGACGGGCTCGCCGAGCGGATCGGCCGGACCGGGTCGGCGATCCTCGACCAGGAGTGGGACCCCGCCGCCGAGGACGGGTGAGCGGCGGCGATGGACGACCGGGACGCCCTGGGCGCGCACGGCCCGCCCGAGCCGCTCGAGCCCGCCGGGGCGGTGACTCGACCGGCTCAGTCCCGCGACGGGGCGGTGATCAGGCCGGCGCGGCCGGGCGACGTGGCGGCGATGGTCCAGCTCGTCACCGACCTGGCCACCTATGAGCGTGCCGCGGACCAGGTCGAGCTGACGCCCGAGGCGCTCGAGGCGGCCCTCTTCGGCGACCGGCCGGCGGCGTTCGCGCACGTCGCCGAGGTCGACGGCGAGGTGGTGGGGTTCGCGCTGTGGTTCCTGAGCTTCTCAACCTGGCTCGGCCGCCACGGCATCTACCTCGAGGACCTCTACGTGCGGCCAGAGCAGCGGGGACGGGGCCTCGGCAAGGCGCTGCTCGCGGAGCTGGCGAGGCTGTGCGTCGAGCGCGGCTACGGCCGGCTGGAGTGGAGCGTCCTGGACTGGAACACGCCGGCGATCGACTTCTACCTCGCGCACGGCGCGAGCCCCCAGCGGGACTGGACGGTGTTCCGGCTCACCGGCGAGCCGCTGCGCCGGCTCGGCCAGGGCCCAGGCCCGGTCAGCGGCCGGGTCACCGGCCCGCGAGCCGGCGGTAGACGGCTTCGTAGCCACTGACCATCACCGGGACGTCGAAGCGCTCGGCCACGTGGCGCCGGCAGGCCCGCGGGTCCAGCTCGCCGACCCGCTCGACCGCCTCGGCCAGCTCCTCGACCCTGTCGCGCACGAAGCCGGTGACGCCGTCGACGACCACCTCAGGGACCGAGCCGCGGCGCAGCGCCACCACCGGCGTGCCGCAGGCCATCGCCTCGACCATCACGATCCCGAACGGCTCGTTCCATTGGATCGGGAACACCAGACAGCGGGCGCGGGCCAGCAGGTCGCGCTTTTGCTGGTTGTCGGCCTCCCCGAGCCACTCGGCGTCGGCGCCCAGCAGCGGCCGCACCCGCTCGTCGAAGTACGTCCTCTCGTCCGGCTCGCTGCACTTGGCTGCGAGCACGATCGGCCGCCCGGCCCGGCGCGCGACCTCGATCGCCAGATCGGGTGCCTTCTCGGGATTGACGCGGCCGAGGAACAGGCAGAAGTCCTCCTTGTCGGCGCGCATCGGGTACTCGTCCACCGGGATCGCGTTGTGGACGGTGGCGACCCACGGCAGCTCGGGTGCCAGCTCGCGCTGGAACTCCGAGATGGCGACCAGGCTGGTGTCTTCCCCAAACGAGCCGTAGAGCACCCGCAGCTCGTCCTCGACCGGCCCGTGGGTGGTCACCACCGTCGGCGCCCGGCGTTCCGAGGAGGTGAGCGGGCCAGCCAGCGAGTGGTCGTGGACGACGTCCAGGTGCAGGTCCTCGAGTTGCCTGCTGGCCACCGCGGCGTGCACCACCTCGGGCAGCGCCTGCCCGAGGCGCTCGCTCGGCGGCTCCTCGTAGGTCTGTTGGCTCCGCGCTTCGGTGCGGTCCTCGCCGGCGCTGATCAGGGTGACGTCGTGGCCCCGCGCCACCAGGCCCTGCACCAGCGAGTACACGATCGCCTCGATGCCCCCGTAGCCGTCCGGCGGCAGCTCGAACCACGGCGGCGCGAGCATGCCGATCCGCAGCGGCGCCGTCCCCTTCCCACCTTCCACCATCGCCAGGGATCCCCCTCGTACGGGCGTGCACCGCCCCCCATGTCTCCTAGCAGGTGTTGCCAGGCAGAGAGGTGTTCAATCAGCCGCGCTGCTCTCGGCGCGGCGGGGGCGGTCGCTGACGGCGCGGGGCCGAGTCGGTCACCGCGCGGCGGGGGGCGGTCGCTGACGCTCACCGCGTGGCCGGCCGGTCGCCGGCGGCGGTGCCCCGCCGGCGCTGGATGGTGGGCCCAGCGCCGCGGGGCTCCCGCCGGTTCTCGGGGAAGGTGCCCTGCCTTGGTCAGTGCCCGCCGATCACCTGGCCGTCCGGCGCGAGCAGGAGTGGCCGCGCCGTTGGCTTGTGGAGGTCGAGCATGCCCTCGAGGCGACCGGCCCTGGCGTCGAACGAGCCGCCGCCGATCCGGCCGGTGCGCCAGTTGTCCTCGACGAACT
>JBEDUQ010000236.1:0-35088 GCA_040414855.1 Actinomycetota bacterium | reverse complement strand
CGGATCCTACCGGTCCAGCCCCCGTCGGTCGTCCCCCGGTCACCGCATCGCGAGCGCCCCCCGTCGGCGGCCAGCGCGGCCACGCGGCGGCGGGCGAGGACCACGCCCACCACCACGACCGCGCATGGCAGGAGTCGGACCGGGCCGGCCAGGGCGACCGAGGCGGCCGGCAGGGTGCTCGTTCGCTCGGCGATCGCGATCAGGGCGGCTAGGAAGGGGTCGGCGAGCCGGCACGCGAGCACGGCCACCGCGCCCAGCGGCGGGACGGCGGACGTGGTGGCCGCGACCACGCCGAAGAGCATCGGCGCCGTGGCGACCGGAACCGCCACGAGGTTCGCCACGAGACCCGCGACGGAGACCTGGCCGAACGCCAGCGCCAGCACCGGTGTGGCGCCAGCCTGCGCGCCCAGGCTGATCCCGACCGCCGAGCGGACGGCGCCCGGCAGCCGTTGCGGCAGCGCCCGGGTCGCGATCGGGCCGATCCAGAGCACGCCGGCGGTCGCCGCCACCGAAAGCTGGAACCCGAGGCTCCAGAGCAGCGACGGGTTGGACAGCAGGAGCAACGCCACCGCCAGGCATAGCGCGCGGCGACCGCCCGGCCCGCGACCGGTGGCGACGCCGAGGAGCGCCAGCACCGCCATCGCGCTGGCGCGGAGCACGCTCGGCTCCCAGCGGGTCAACAGGGCGAACAGGACGATCAACAGGATTCCGAGCACCGCCAGCGTCGGCCGTCCGGCGCGGAACGCGACCGCGATCCCGAGCCCGGCCGCCAGAACGACCGCGAGGTTCTGACCGCTCACCGCGGTGAGGTGGGTCAGCCCGGCGGTGGTGAACGCCCGGTCCAGGCTGGCCGGCTCCAGCGACGTGTCGCCGAGTGCCAGTCCGAGCAGCAGCCCCGCGCGATCGGGCGGCAGCGAGCCGAGCGCCCGTGCGCGCGCCGACGCGCGAACCGACTCGCTCGCCCGCAGCGGCCAGGATCGCGACGGCGTACGGGACAGGATCCGCGGCCGCCGCAGGACCGTCGCGGGCTCGCCGCCCAGCGGGTCGGTGCGCTTCGCGCGCTCGACGCCGGCACTGAGCCGCAGATGGTCGCCGACCGCGATCGGCCCAGCCGACTCGGAAACGACGACCGCCGTCCGTTCGCGCGTTCGCCAGGCCCGGTCGCCGGCCTGGACGCGCGCGACCGTCAGGACCAGCCACCTGCCGCCGTACCGGACCGGCATGGGCTCCTCGGCCACGGTCGACTCGACCGTGACCGTCCCGCCTCTGCCCGCCAGGCGGGCGAGCACGCCGTCGTGCGTGGCGGCCGCTCGGACACCCGCGACCCCGGCCCCGGCCAGTGCGAGCGCCAGGAGCCCGAGCGCGCCCGTGGCCACGATGCCACGGCGCCGGCCCATCCCCCGCGCCCCGCCGGGCCCTCGGCGGATCAGCGCGACGACGACCGTGGCCGCGAGCGCGGCGCAGACACCGACCGTCTGCGGCGACGGCCGCACGGCCGCACCGCCGAGCACGCCCGCCGCGACGGCGAGGACCATCGTGACCCCGTCCGGGTCGGGATCGCGGACGCCCCGCGCCCCGAGCGCTTCCATCGGCGGTCGACCGTCAGCCGGTGCCGGAGACGGTGACCAGGTCCTTGAGCAGCTCGAAGCGGCGGTCGCCGATGCCGGGGACCTGGCGGAGGTCGTCGACCGATGTGAACGGGTGGGCGTCGCGGTAGGCGATGATCTGGTCGGCGGTGACCTCGCCCACGCCGGGGAGGGTGTCGAGCTGCTCGGCCGTGGCGGTGTTCAGGTCCAGCGGGGCGCCAGGCTGAGCCGACCCAGACCCGCCAGACCCAGACCCGCCAGACGCGGCGCCCTGGTCCGCGGCCGGCGCGAGCGGCTCGCCCTGCCGTGGGATCCGGATCTGCTCGCCGTCGACGAGCTTGCGGGCAAGGTTGACGGCGTCGAGCTGGGCGCCCGGGGCGGCGCCTCCGGCGGCGCTGACGGCGTCGACCACACGGCTGCCCGCGGGCAGATGGACCAGTCCCGGGCGGCGGACCCTGCCCACGACGTCGACCGCGATCGTGCCGGCACCCGGGCCGGCGGACGGACCGGCCGACGGGCCGGCCGACGGGCCGGACCCGGGCAGGACCGCGCCCGCCGTCCCGCCGGACGCGCCGGCGCGTGGGAGGACCGCGGACCCGGCGGCACCGGCGGCCGCCGGGGCGGGCGGAGGGTCGGCGGCCCGTGGCTGCGCGGCGTACCAGAGGGCGCCGGCGGCCGCGAGTGCGAGGACGGCAAGCAGACAGATGGCGAGCCGCTGGCGGGCAACGCCGTCGAGCAGGCGCTCGAGGCGGGCGCGCCAGCCGGCGGACCCAAGGACGAAGGGCGTCGGCGACGAGGGCATGAGGGCTCCTCAGGGGATGGGCCGAGCGCCTCAACGAGGGGCGGCTCGGCCGGGCGGCGGATTGCCCTCCGAAGCTAGCCTGGATCGCAAACCGGCGCGCACGGTTGTCCCCACCCCCCTTGACCAGGGGAAACCCGAGGGACCCGAGGCCGGGGGGCCGACCTCAGCGGCTGGTGACGACGTTGACGAGCTTGGGCGGCACCACGATGACGCGGGCGATCTGGCGGTCGCCGATCGCGCCGCGGACCTTGGCCGAGTCCAGGGCGATCTCGCGCAGCCGCTCCTCGCCGGCGTCGGCGGGGACCTCGGCGCGGTCGCGGACCTTGCCGTCGACCTGGATCACCGCGGTCACCCGCTCGACCCGGACCAGCTCGGGGTCGACGGCCGGGAACGCGGCCAGGTGCACCGACCCGTCGTGACCCAGCGCGCCGTGCCACAGCTCGTCGGTCACGAACGGCGCCAGCGGCGCGAGCATCAGCACGAGCCGCTCGGCGGCGGAGCGTCGCTGCCCGGCGGTGCCGCGACCGGCGCGGACCGCGTCGGCCAGACCGTTGGAGAGCACCATCAGCTTGGAGATCGCGGTGTTGAACCGGAAGCGCTCGAGGTCGTCGGTCACGCCCTGGGTGGTGCGGTGGCTGAGACGCTCCAGGTCAGGGTCGGGCGCGCCCGGCCCGGCCTCGACGGCGGCGTGGACGGACCGCCAGACCCGCTGGATCCAGCGGCCCATGCCCTCGGGCGACACGTCGGCCCAGTCGACGTCGTCCTCGAACGGACCGGCGAACAGCATCGTCAGCCTGGCGACGTCGGCGCCGTGCTCGTCGATGATCTGCCCGGGCTGGACCAGGTTGCCGCGCGACTTGCTCATGGCGGCGCCATGCATGACCACCATGCCCTGGTTCAGCAGCGCCTTGAAGGGCTCGTCGAAGCTCACCAGCCCCATGTCGTTGAGCACCTTGGTGAAGAAGCGCGAGTACAGCAGGTGCAGGATCGCGTGCTCGATCCCGCCGGTGTACTGGTCGACCGGCATCCACTCGCGGACGCGCTCGGGGTCGAACGGCCGGTTGCGGTCGAGCCCGGTGTAGCGCAGGTAGTACCAGGACGAGTCGACGAAGGTGTCCATGGTGTCGGTCTCGCGCTTGGCCGGACCGCCGCACCTCGGGCAGGTGACGTTGACCCAGTGGTCGACCGCGGCCAGCGGCGACCGGCCCTTGGGCATGAAGTCGCTGACGTCGTCGGGCAGCACCACGGGGAGCTGGTCGTCCGGGACGCGGACCTCGCCGTCGGTCGGGCAGTGGATGATCGGGATCGGGCAGCCCCAGTACCGCTGCCTGGACAGCAGCCAGTCGCGCAGGCGGAAGTTGACCGCCTCCTCGCCAAGCCCGCGCTTGGCCAGGTCCTCGGTGATGCGGCGCTTGCCCTCGGTCCACGGCAGACCGTCGTAGGGCCCCGAGTTGACCAGCACGCCGTCACCGACCCACGCCTCGGCCATCGCCTCCGGCTCGACCGGCTCCGCGCCCTCCGGCTGGACGACCACCCGGATCGGCAGGCCGTACTTGCGCGCGAACTCGAAGTCGCGCTCGTCGTGGGCCGGGACCGCCATGATCGCGCCGGTGCCGTAGTCGGTCAGCACGTAGTCGGCCGACCAGATCGGGATCCGCTCGCCGTTGACCGGGTTGATCGCGTGGGCGCCGAGGAACACGCCCTCCTTGTCCTGCTCGCTGGAGAGCCGCTCGATCTCGCTCTCGCGGCTCACCCGCTCGCGGAAGGCCCGGAACGGCTCCTCGTACCCGGTCCCGGCGACCAGCCGCTCGGCCAGCTCGTGCTCGGGCGCCAGCACGAAGAAGGTCGCGCCGAACAGCGTGTCGGGCCGGGTGGTGAACACGCGCACCTTCTCGCCGGTGGCCTCGACCTCGAAGTCGACGTAGGCGCCCTCGGAGCGGCCAATCCAGTTCCGCTGCATGGTCAGGACCTTGTCGGTCCAGCGGCCCTCCAGCTCGCGCATGTCGTCCAGCAGCCGCTGCGCGTAGTCGGTGATCTTGAAGAACCACTGCTCGAGCTGCCGCTTGACGACCACGGTGCCGCAGCGCTCGCAGCGCCCGTTGACGACCTGCTCGTTGGCCAGCACGGTCTGGTCGTGCGGACACCAGTTGACCGGCGAGGCCTTGCGGTAGGCCAGGCCGCGCTCGTGGAAGCGCAGGAACAGCCACTGGGTCCAGCGGTAGTAGTCCGGGTCGGAGGTGTTGAAGGTCCGCGACCAGTCGAAGGAGATGCCCAGCCGCCGGAAGGTGGCCCGCTGCGTCTCGATGTTGCTGTAGGTCCAGGTCTTGGGGTGGACCCCGCGCTGGATCGCCGCGTTCTCGGCGGGCAGGCCGAAGGCGTCCCAGCCGATCGGGTGCAGGACGTTGTTCCCCTGCATCCGCTTGAAGCGAGCGATCACGTCGCCGCCCGAGAACGCCTCGAGGTGGCCCATGTGGAGATCGCCCGACGGGTACGGGAACATGTCGAGCGCGTAGAACCGCGGCCGGGTCGTGTCGCCTTCCTCGGCGCGGTCGAGCGCGCGCTCCTCCCACGCCGCCGCCCACTTGGGCTCGACCTGCTGCGGATCGTATCGCTCGGGTTTCACCGTCGACTCACCTCTGCCACGAACGTGCGACGAATGCGTTAGCGGCTGGCGCGGGCGGCCCAGGGTCCAGACCGGCTCGCCTGCCCGCGTGCCGTGGCAAGCATAACAGCAGGCCAGTAACGGGATCCGCGAGCGCCTCCCAAGCCCCATTCGAGGCCGCCGGCCCAGGTGTTTGCAGCCCTGGGGCGGTGTTTGCCGCCGTCGGCCCAGGTGTTTGCCCGCGCCGGAACCACTCCGGACCGCGGCCGCCGGGTGGAATCCTACGACTGTCGGTGATGCTTGAGATGCGAGGTTTATTGGTCATCTGGACATCGGCGGTCGCTGGGTGCAATGTTCCCCGCCATATCGTCGAAGTCGCACGAGCCGGACGTAGGTCGCTGTGGGTGGCAAGCGGGCACGCATCGTGAACCGGTTGTCACTCCAGAGAGGGGGCAACCATGGTAACCGCTCGCAATCAGGTCGGCCGTGCGGGGCCGTTCAGGACCGTGCGGGAGTGGCAGCCGCCACGCTCGTACGAGCCGTTCCGCCAGGGCGGCCAGACACCGCAGGGGGACGTCGAGGTGCTCCTGCGCACCACCGAGGTGGCGCGCAGGCTTCAGGTCAGCGCTCGCACCGTGCTCGCGTGGGCACAGGCCGGGAAGCTGCCGAGCATCTTGACCCCGGGCGGCCACCGCCGCTACCCGGCACAGGGGGTCGAGCAGGTCTTGGCGACCATGACCGCCGCCGGCGAGGACCGCCGGCGCTAGGCACCCCGCTCCACGACGTCGACGATCGCCGGGAGCGCACCAATCCGTGCGCTTCCGGCGATTTTCCTTTTCGATCCCGTTCGGGCGCAGCGCCGTTGCCGTACGATACGGACATCGTCTGCGGTGCGGACCCGGCGCGATGGGGGGTGGCGCTTGCGATGACTGGACGGCTCGGCATCCCGAGGACCGCGGCATGGGTGTGGCACTGCGGCCCGCGCTCGATCTTCGGACTGGACGCGGTGTTCGTCCGCTGCGCGAGCGGTGTCAGCGCGACCCGCGGCTCGTTCGACTACGCGGCCAACTTCAGGCGCTGGACCTCCGCCCGCGGCCCGACCGTGATCCCGTGGACCTGGCTCGGCCCGCCCGCCAGCTCGAACGGCGCCGGCGCGGCCGACCTGCTCTGCGCGATCGCGCCGGGCCGGCCGTTCTACGTCGCCGAGCTCCAGTTCGCGATGCCGGACGAGGAGGTCGCCAGCTTCGCCGGCCGCATGCGCCAGCGCGAGCCCGAGGCGCGCCTCGGCTTCTCCAGCGTCCCCACCCGGGCCGACGCGCGGGCCGTCGGGGTGCCGTGGGATGCCTGCGTGGAGGCCTTCGACTTCGGGATGCCGCAGGTCTACACCCCGGCCCAGCGCGAGCTGCTGCTCGACGAGCCGAGCCCGGTGGTCGAGGACATGGGCGGCAAGCCGATCCACGTCGCGACCTTCCCGGACAGCGACGCCGGCTGGCTGGAGAGCGCCCGCGCGGGGATCGTCGAGCACGCCGGCGCCTCGGCCTGGTCGGTCGACCAGTCGAGCTTCCCGAACTGGCGGCGGCAGCTCGGCTCGCTCGCCACCCACGAGGACCGGGGCGCCGGCCGGCTCCCCAGGCGCCGGGTGCCCGGCGAGGAGTCGCTGCTCGCGATGCGTATCGTCATGGTGGTGCAGGCGCACCTCGGGGCCGGGGGCAAGGTCGAGGACGACCAGCTCCTGAGCGACGTCGAGCGGGCGCTGCGGGACGGCGTCTGAGGCGCCTGAGGCGCCTGAGGCATCTGGCGGGTCTGGCCCCTCGACGCGGCCGCGCCGCCAAGCCGGGCCAACCCGGGTCGACCCCCGGGACGCGGCTCAGCCGGTCCCGTCCGGACCGCCGGGCGCGTCCGGCGCCAGGTCGGTAAAGAACTTCGCGCAGCGCTCGTCCTCGTCGCGCTCGCCCAGCGCCGCGGCGGCCAGGTGCAGGCCCCGGAGCGAGCGCAGGAAGCCGCGGTTGCCCTCGTGCTTCCAGGGAACGTGGCCGCTCCCCCGCCAGCCCGCCTTGCGGATGCGGTCGAGACCGCGGTGGTAGCCGACCCGGAAGTAGGCGTAGGCCTCGACCGGCCGGCCCTGGCGCATGGCCTCCTCGCCCAGCGCCGCCCAGGCGGCGAGGCAGGTCGGATAGGCGGCGGCGACCTCGGTCAGCTCGGCCGGCGTGGCGGCCGCGGCCAGCGCCTCCAGCGAGCCATCCGGCTCGGTGATCCTGGTCTCGGCCGGTTCGGTGATCGGTAGCTGCGACATCCGCGAATCCTACCGGACCCTGACCCTGGCAACCCGTGTACCAGGCTTGAAGCCGCAGCTCGCCGCGGCGTTCAATGTGAGCAAGCTGTTACCAACAGTAGCCTGATGGTCGTGCGACGCTGATCTGGACGAAGGTCGACAAGGGAGGCCAGCATGCGCGAAGCCGGGGTCGCCAGCGAGCGCGCCGCGATCGACGAACAGGTCCGCGGCCAGACCCTCTGCACGGTTCTCGAGCGCAACGCCCGCGAGCACGGCGACCTGCCGGCGCTCTCGTGGAAGCGCGGCGCGACCTGGGAGCAACTCGACTGGCGCGGCTACCGCGAGCGGGTCGCCGAGGCGGCCATGGGGCTGGACGCGCTCGGCGTCGGCCGCGGGGACTTCGTCGCGATCATGTCGCGCAACCGGCCCGAGCACCTGATCGCCGACCTCGCCGCCGTGCACCTCGGCGCCACCCCGGTGTCGCTCTACAACACGCTGGCGCCCGAGCAGATCGCCTACATCGCCGAGCACTGCCAGGCCAAGGTCGCGATCGTCGAGGGCCGCGAGTTCATGGAGCGCTGGGAGAAGGTCAAGGCCGAGCTGCCGTCCCTGCGGCACGTGGTGCTGCTGGAGGACGCCGGCGACTTCGCCGACTACGGCTGGACCTCGTCCTGGGACGCGCTGCTCGCCACCGGCACGAAGGCGCTGGCAGGGGGCGCCGACCGGTTCGAGCAGTCCTGGCGCCAGGTCAAGCCCGAGGACCTCGCCACCGTGCTCTACACCTCCGGCACCACCGGGCCGCCCAAGGGCGTCATGACCACCCACTACAACGCCCTGTGGACGGCGGTGTCGGTCGACCGCTGGGCCGACGACCCCGAGTGGACCGCCGGCGAGACCTACGTGTCGTACCTGCCGATCGCGCACAGCCTCGAGCGGCTCAGCGGCCACTACGCCGGCCTCTGGAAGCCGTCGTGGCTGTGGTTCTGCGCCGACCTGACCAAGGTCATCCAGGTCCTGCCCGAGGTCCGGCCGTTCAGCTTCGTCGCCGTCCCGCGGCTCTGGGAGAAGGCGCAGGCGGGCATCATGGCCGCGCTCGCGGCCGAGCCGAACGAGCGGCGGCGCAAGATCGCCATGCGCGCGCTCAAGAGCGGCCGCGAGGCGGTGCGGCTCCAGCAGGCGGGCAAGCCGGTACCGCTCGGGCTCCGGCTTCGCAACGCCGTCTTCGACCGCCTGGTGTTCGCCAAGATCCGCGGGCGCATCGGCCTCGACAAGTGCCACGTCGCCTTCAGCGGCGCGGCGCCGCTGGCCGACGACGTGATGGAGTTCTTCCTGGCCATCGGCGTGCCGCTGCGCGAGGGCTACGGCCTGACCGAGTCGACCGCCCCGGCGACGCTCAACCTTCGCAAGAGGTTGAAGGTCGGTACGGTGGGGCCGCCGCTGCCCGGCGTCGAGATCAGGCTGGCCGACGACGGTGAGCTGCTGATCCGCGGCGGCAACGTCGCCGTCGGCTACTACAAGGACCCGGAGCAGAGCGCCGAGACCTTCGACCCGGACGGCTGGCTGCACAGCGGCGACATCGCACAGCTCGACGACGAGGGCTGGGTCCGGATCGTCGACCGCAAGAAGGAGCTGATCATCACCGCCGGCGGCGAGAACATCTCGCCGTCGAACCTCGAGAACCTGCTCAAGGCGGCGCACCCGCTGATCTCGCAGGTCTGCGTGGTCGGCGACCGCAAGCCGTACCCGGCGGCGCTGATCGTGCTCGACTCCGAGGTCGCGCCGGGGTGGTCGGCCGAGCGCGGGCTGACCTACCAGGGACTGGAGCGCCTGGCCACCGAGGAGCAGGTGCTCGCCGAGATCGGCGCCGCGGTCGACACCGCCAACGAGCGCGTCGCCCGGGTGCAGCAGGTGAAGCGCTTCACGATCCTGCCTTCGGAGTGGAGCATCGAGAGCGACGAGCTGACCCCGACGCTCAAGCTCAAGCGCCGGGTGATTCACCACAAGTACGCCAAGGACATCGAGCGGCTGTACAGCTGAGCGCCGGGCTCGGGCGGTTCAGGAGGCGTCGGGCGCCGCGACCTCGGGGACCGCGGCGCCCCGCGCTGGCGCCACCGGCGCGAGCGGCGTCTCGATCGGCGGCCTCTCGACCGGTTCGGAGGCCAGCGGCAGGAGCAGCTCGAAGCGGGCGCCCGCCTGAGCGGCGACCGGCTCGCCGACGCGCAGGTCCCCGCCCTGCGAGCGGGCGAGCTGCCTGGCGACAAAGAGCCCGAGGCCCACGCCGCCGCCGCGCCGGGTGGTGTCGCCGCCGTCGAGCCTGATGAACCGCTCGAAGATGCGCTCCCGCTCGGCCAGCGGGACGCCCGGTCCGGCGTCCTGGACCGAGATCAGCGCGTGCTCGCCGCGCCTGCGCGCCTCCAGGAAGATCGCCGCCGACTCCGGCGAGTGCTTGGTGGCGTTGTCGAGCAGGTGGCTGAGCACCTGGAGCACCGCGTCCGGGGCCGCCCGCACCGGGAGTGAGCCGTCCAGCGACGCCACCACCGGCTGGTGCGGGTGCGCGCGCCGGAGCTGCTCGCACGCCTCTCTGGCCAGGAAGGCAGCGTCGACCGGCGGCGAAAGCAGGCGCTCGCTCGGGACCTGCTCCAACGTCGCGGCCAGCAGGAGGTCCTCGATCAGCTCCCTGAGGCGCTTGCCCTGGCGCCCGGCCATGCTCACGAACTCCTGGCGCAGCTCGGGCGAGAGCAGGTGGCCGCGCTGCTCGAGGGTGGCGATCGCGCCCAGCATGCCGGCCAGCGGGGTCCGCAGCTCGTGGGAGACGGTCGCGAGCAGGTTCTCCTTCAGCCGCTCGCTCTCCTGGAGCCGGCGCGCGACCGCCTGCTCGGCCTGCGCCAGCCGCGCCTGCTCGGCCGCGATCACCCGCGCGTTGGCGACCGCCGCTTCCGCGGCGGCGCGGTTGGCCTCGGCGTCGACGGCTGCCCGCGAGGCCAGGTGCACGCCGATCATCGGCAGCGGCAGCAGCAGCGTCAGCCAGGCGCTGCGCTCGGCCACCACCAGCACCAGCGGGGCCATCGCGACCAGGATCGCCTCGGGCAGGATCTCGACCCCGGTGCCGCGCAGCTGCCGGAGGTCCAGCGGGACCTGCTGGTGCAGCGCGACCGCGATGCGGACCAGCACCTTGTTGACGAACAGGTAGGCGAGCGCCGCGAGGAAGAACGGGGGAAGGTTGCGGACGTCGAACGGCGGCCGCACGCCGAACGCGGCCAGTACCGCCCCGCAGGCCGCCAGGGCGATCGCGTACTGGGCGGCGTTGAAGAGGACCTTCCGCGGCTCCTTGCGGCGGAAGAGGTCGCTCGTGACCGAGCTGGCCGCCAGCACCAGGGCGGCCGGTGCGACGCCCCAGCCGAGCAGCACGGCCAGACAGAGGCAGGTCGCGGTGGTGATCCCCTCGCGATGCCCGCTGCTGGGCATGGCGATGTGGCTCGTCTCTCCGATCAGCATCAACAGCGAGAGCAGCCAGAACGCGGCGGGCATATGGGGCAGCGCCGCCGCGCCTCCGGAGAACGCGAAAGCGAGCAGGAGAACGCCACCGCTCGCGGTCACACTCACGACATAGCTGTTCAAAGCCGACCAGCGGGGACGACCGGTCATTGCCCACGATCCCTGGGGAGTTGGGACAGGGACCGATAGCACACCACTTCGCCCCGCGAATGTCGAGCATGGGACGAACAGGTCAGACCGGATGCCTACCGGACGCCCGGCGGACGCCTTAGAGCCACTTCGAGTTGGCGCCCACGGCAGCCACGAGGGCAGCCAGGGTACCGAGCAGCAGGGCGATGCGGACGTACCGTCGCCTGAGGAGCGCCACGACTTTTCACCTCCCTCGCGGAGAGGAGTGGACAAGGATCACCACGGCCGCGAGACGACCCCTCTAGAATAGTTTAAACGTAGATTTACAGTCAATCGTCTCGGGCGAGTCGATTCATCGACAATCGTCACCGAGGGGGCGGCCGACTCAGGGGGCGCTCGCCGGTCAGCGGTAGCGTTTGCGCGGGAACACGTCGGCGAGGGGCGCGGCGACCCGGTCGAGGAACAGCAGACCGTCGAGATGGTCGATCTCGTGCAGCAGCGCCCGTGCCTCGAACGCGTCGGCCTCGACCACCCTGACCTCGCCGTCAGGAGCGATCCCCCGCACCACCACGCGGGTTCCCCGGGCCACGTTGCCGGTCAGGTCGGGCACGCTCATGCAGCCCTCGCGGCCAAGCCGCGGCGCCTCATCCGCCATCAGCTCAGGGTCGAACAGGACCACCAGCCCGTTGCGCGAGCGGGCCTTGGGATGGTCGCCCACGTCCATCGCGAACGCGCGGACGCCAACGCCGATCTGCGGCGCGGCGAGCCCGACGCAGTGCGCGTGGGCCCGCATGGTGTCGACCAGGTCGGTGGCCAACCGCTCGGCTCGCCGGTCGATCCGCTCGACCGGCTTGGCGACCTGCTTCAGCTCAGCGGCCGGCAGCCGCAGGACCGGTCGGACCGCCAAGCCACGCCCCTTCCGCGCTGTCGGGTGCCGGGCTCGGGGGACGCATGCCTATCGGGGGACGCATGCCTACAGGACGTCCGGCTCGTCCGGGCGCATGCTGGTCTCGACCCCGAGGTCGCCCGCCACGTCGCGCAGGTCGGCCTCGACCTGCTCCGCGCGCCCTGGCGGGATCTCGACCTCGAAGTGCATCACGTACACCGGGTCGGGCTCGCCCACCACGCGCGTCTCGAGGTCGACGATGTTGACGTCGCGCGCGGCGAGCGCCTCCGAGACCCGGGCCACCAGGCCAGGCCGGTCGGCACCGTAGACCGCGATCGCGTAGGGCTCGCCGAGCGGAGCGGCGCCGGTGACCTCGTCATGGATCGCCCGCACGCTGACGTCGAGGTCCATCCGGAGGCGCACCGGCTCGAGCCGGGTCGCCAGTTCCTCCGCGTCGATCTCGGGCGGGGCGAGCACCACCAGCATCATCGCGAAGTGGCCCCGCAGGATCGTCATCGAGGAGTCCTCGAGGTTGCAGCCGGAGTCGGCCAGCTCGCGGGTGACCGCGGCGACGATGCCCGGCCGGTCGCGTCCGAACACCGAGATGGTGCAGCGACCCATTGCTGGCTCCTCCATGGCTGGCGGTCAGGGTCGGGGACGTGCGGGCACGGTCATCACGGTCACGAGCCGGAGGGCGCGGCCGGGGCGGAGCCGGGCTCCGGAACGGCCCCCAGCTCGATGCGCTCCAGGCGATGGTGCACCTCGTAGCGGTCGCCCCGGTACAGCGAGCGGACGTACTCGATGATGTTGCCGGACTGGTCGTGGGTGACGCGCTGGAACAGCAGCGCGGGCTGCTCGAGGTCGACGCCGAGGATCTCGGCCTCCTCCTCGGTCAGCCGCACCGCGCTCGCCCACTGGTCGGCGGTGGCGACCCAGACGCCCCAGCGCTCGGCGAGCAAGGTGTAGAGCGAGCGGTCGGTGAGGTCGGCGACCTCGAGGCCGGGGAACCGGCCCGCCGGCAGGTAGGACCGCTCCATTGCCATCGGCTCGCCATTGGCGGTGCGGACCCGCTCGATCTGCACCACGTCGATATCCTGCGCGACCTGGAGGTGGCGCGCGATCACCGCGCTGGCCGGCACCAGGTCGCACGCCAGCACGATCGAGCCGGGCACCATCCCACGGGCGCGCATGTCCTCGGTGAACGAGGTCAGGGTCTGTGGCTGCCGGAACTTCGGCTCGGCGACGAAGGTGCCGCTCCCGTGGACCCGGTAGACCAGACCCTTGCCCGCCAGCTCGTCGATCGCCTGGGTGACGGTCGCCCGGGCGACCTTGTAACGCCCGGCGAGGTGCCGCTCGGACGGCAGTCTGGTGCCAGGGTCGAGGTTGGTGATGAACCCCTCCAGGATCTCCTGGAGCTGCTCCCCCTTCGGGCGCTGATAGGAGAGGTTCTGAGGCAGCGACGAGAGCAAGGTCCCCTGCCGGCTTGCTTTCATGGCGAAAAGTGTATCCGCTCCCGCCCTCCTCCACTCCCTGTCAGACGATCGCAAGGCGCCGAAGGTCATCGCGGCGGTCAGTAGCCGAGGTCGAGGTCTTCGGCTTCGGTGGTGAGGTCGTCGAGGACCTGGCGGCGGTGGACGGCCTCCCGCTCCTTGAACGCCATCAGGTCGCTGAACAGCACGCGGCGGCGCGTGCCGACCTTGCGGAACGGGATCTTGCCCTCCTGGAGTAGCCGGATCAGGTAGGGGCGCGACACGTTCAGCAGGTCGGCGGCCTCCTGGGTGGTGAGCTCGTAGTGCAGCGGCACGAGGGTCACCGGGGTGCCGCTGGCGAGCTCGGACAGCAACTGGACGAACAGGCGGAGCGCTGGGAGCGGCACGGGCACTCGCTGCGACCCGGACCCGCCCTTCGAGCCCGATTTGACCTCGACCGCCAGGTCGACCGTGGCCTGATGGTCGACCACCAGGTCGAAGGCGCGCGCCATCGCGCGGGCGGCGATCCGCGCCTGCTCTGCCTGCCGGTCGGTGAGCAGCGCCGGCTCGAAGATTGCCAGTGCGGTCATGGGCCCCTCCAGCTTCGAAGCAATCGCAATGAACGAAATATTCGCAACGACGAGACTAGCAGATCGCCACGAATTTGGAGGGGGTCGTCCGGAGTCGCGGGTTGGCAGCGGGTGGGCACTGGTTTGGGCAGTGGATTGGTCGGGGCTGGCATGGTTGGTGGAAGATGCCCGGCATGCCGCCGTTCTACGCCGACCTCCACATCCATTCGAAGTACTCGCGCGCGTGCAGCCGCGACTGCGACCTCGAGCACCTGGCGTGGTGGGCGCGCCGCAAGGGCGTGGCCGTGGTCGGGACCGGCGACTTCACGCACCCGGCCTGGTTCGAGCACCTGCGCGAGAACCTGGAGCCGGCGGAGCGCGGGCTGTTCCGGCTCCGCGCCGACCTCGACCGCAAGGTGGTCGCCACCCTGCCGGCGACCTGCCGCGCCGACGTCCGCTTCATGCTCTCGGTCGAGATCTCGACGATCTACAAGCGCGCGGAGCGGACCCGCAAGGTCCACCACCTGCTATATGTCCGCGACTTCGACGCGGCCGAGCGAATCAACCGCCGGCTGGCGCGGATCGGCAACCTCGGCTCGGACGGCCGCCCGATCCTCGGCCTGGACTCGCGCCACCTGCTGGAGATCACCCTGGAGAGCGGGCCGGACTCCTACCTGGTCCCCGCGCACCTGTGGACGCCGTGGTTCGCGGTGCTGGGGTCGAAGTCGGGCTTCGACGCGGTCGAGGACTGCTACGTGGACCTCGCCGACCACATCTTCGCGCTGGAGACGGGCCTCTCGTCCGACCCGGCGATGAACTGGCGGGTGTCGTCGCTGGACCGCTACCGCCTGGTCAGCAATTCGGACGCGCACTCGCCGCCGATGCTGGGCCGCGAGGCGACGGTGTTCGACTGCGGGATCGACTACGACTCCATCCGGCATGCGCTGGAGACCGGCGACGGCTTCGGCGGCACGGTCGAGTTCTTCCCGGAGGAGGGCAAGTACCACCTCGACGGCCACCGCAAGTGCGACGTCTGCATGGAGCCGCCGGAGACACGGCGGCACCAGGGCCGATGCCCGGTGTGCGGCAGGCCGCTGACGGTCGGCGTGCTGCACCGGGTCGAGGAGCTGGCAGACCGGCCGGAGGGCGCGCGGGTGGAAGGCGCGGCCGGCTTCCGCAACCTGGTGCAGCTCCCGCAGGTGCTTGGCGAGCTCCTCCGGGTCGGGTCCAAGAGCAAGGCGGTCGCCGCCCAGCTCGACGCGCTCACCGACCGGCTCGGGCCCGAGCTGGGCATCCTGACCGAGACGCCGCTCGACGAGATCGAGCGCGCCGGCCCTCCCCTGCTGGCCGAGGCGATCAGACGCCTGCGCGATGGCCGCGCGCTCCGCGAGGCCGGCTACGACGGCGAGTACGGCGTGATCCGGCTGTTCGAGCCCGGTGAGCTGGAACGGCCGGCCGGCGACGCGGTGCTGTTCGAGCCCGAGGCCACGCCCGCCGCACCCACCCGCCCGAGGCGCGGCCAGGCGGGCCGGCTGGCGACCCGGTCTCCCGACCCAGATCGCGGCGGGCCGACGACCGAGCCGGAGGCGCCCGCCGCCCCCGCCACCCCCGCCGCCTCCGCCCCCTCCGCTACCGAGTCCGCTGAGTCCGCCGGGTCCGCCGGGCTGGACGCAACGGCGGTGGAGGCGGTGCCGCTGGAGGGCATGGCGGCCGCCTCGGTGCTGGACGGGCTCGACCCCGAGCAGCGCGCGGCCGCGTCGGCGGTGGAGGGTCCGCTGCTGATCGTCGCCGGGCCGGGAACCGGCAAGACCCGGACCCTGACCCACCGGATCGCGCACCTGATCGCCGAGCGCGGCGTGCCGGCCTCGCAATGCCTGGCGATCACCTTCACCCGCAGGGCGGCCGAGGAGCTGGAGCAGCGGCTGCGGGCGCTGGCCGGCGAACGCGCCGACGAGGTCACGGTGGCGACCTTCCACGGCCTGGGGCTGGCGATCGCCCGCGAGCGGCGTCACGAGCTCGGCCTCGGTGAGCGGGTCAGGGTCGCCGACGAGGTCGAGCGGCTCGCGCTGGTCCAGGAGGCGAGCGGGGCGTCCGAGCCGCGGGCGCGGCGGCTGGCCGAGGAGATCGGCCGCCGCAAACGCGGGCGCGCGGCCGGGCACGGGGCTTCGGCGCCGTCGCAACCGGCCGAGATCGACGACCTCGTCGGCCGCTACGACAAGCACCTGCGCGAGCGCGACCTGCTCGACTTCGACGACCTGATCGCGCTGCCGGTCACGCTGCTGGCGAGCGCGCCCGAGGTGGCGGCGGGCTACCGCGACCGCTGGCGCTGGATCTGCGTGGACGAGTACCAGGACGTCGACGAGCTCCAGTACCGGCTGCTGCGCCTGCTCACCGGCGACGCCGGCAACCTGTGCGCGATCGGCGACCCGGACCAGGCGATCTACGGCTTCCGTGGCGCCGACGTCGGCTTCTTCCTCCGCTTCAGGGAGGACTTCCCGGGCGCCACCACGACCAGGCTCGAGCGCAACTACCGCTCCAGCGCGGCGATCGTGGACGGCGCCCTCCAGGCGATCGCGCCGGGCACGCTGGTCCGCGGCCGCGTGCTGCGCGCCACCGCCAGCCGCCTGTCGCCACCGCGGCTGCGGGTCCACAAGGCGGCCACCGAGGCGGCCGAGGCCGAGTTCGTGGTCCACACGATCGAGCGGCTGCTGGGCGGCTCGACCTTCTTCAGCTTCGACAGCGGCCGCGTCGACGCGGACGGCGAGAGCGACCTGTCGTTTGCGGACGTCGCCGTGCTGTACCGGACCGACGCGCAGTCCCCCGCCCTGGTCGAGGCGCTGTCCCGCGCCGGCATGCCGTTCCAGAAGCGCTCCCACGACCGGCTCACGGACCTGCCGGAGGTGCAGTCGGTGGTGCGTGCCATCCAGACCACCGGCGGGCCGGTGGCCGAGCGGGTGCGCGCGGCCGCCAGGCGGGCCGAGGTCGACCCCGAGCTGCTGCTGCCGCTGGCCGAGCGCTGCGGCGACGACCTCGACCGCTTCCTCGCCGAGCTGGCGCTGGGCGCCGAGGTGGACACCTGGGATCCCCGCGCGGACCGCGTCTCGCTGCTCACCATGCACGCCGCCAAGGGCCTCGAGTTCCCGGTGGTGTTCCTGGTCGGCTGCGAGGACGGCCTGCTGCCGCTGCGCTTCGGCGCGGCGCAGCCCAGCGACCGGGAGCTGGCCGAGGAGCGGCGCCTGCTCTTCGTCGGCATGACCAGGGCCCGCTCCCACCTGTACCTGACCTGGGCGGCACGCCGGGCGAGGCACGGCGTGGTCCGCGACAGCGCCCCCTCGCCGTTCCTGGAGGCGATCGACGAGGCGCTGCTGGAGCGGCTGCTCGGCGCCAAGCTCCCCGCCAGACGCCAGGCGGAGCCGAGCGGGGACCAGCTCTCGCTCCTGGACCAGCCGGGCACCTGAGCCGCGCAACGCTCTGCCGCGCAACGCTCTGACCAGCCAATCTCGGGGTGACCCCTGGGGCGGGTAGGGGAAACCTCAGCAAAGACCGGGGTGGTTCCCGGATGTCCTCGGTTCGCTTGCCCTCGTAGGTTCGCTTCACTCAAGCCCCTGACGAGAGGAAGCCCCCGATGAGCAACCTCGCCGCCCGGATGGGGCGGTGGAGCGCCACGCACTGGAAGACCGCCCTGTTCGGCTGGATCCTGTTCGTGGCCGCCGCCTTTTCCCTGACCTTCTATATCCAGACCCGTGACCTCACCAGCGCCGAGGACTCCGCCGGCAACAGCAAGGTCGCCGAGGAGATCATCAGCGACGCCGGCTTCCCCGAGCAGTCCGGCGAGAGCGTGATCATCCAGCATCCGAACCTCCGCGCCGACGACCCGCCGTTCGTGGCGGTCGTCCGCGACGCCGCCGCCCGCCTCGGCGGCACCCCGAACGTTCAGGACCTGAAGGCGCCGCTCGGCACCGGCGCGGAGGCTCTGATCAGCAAGGACGGCCACTCCGCGCTGATCAACTTCCAGGTTCCCGGCTCGGACAGCGAGACCTCCGACCGGGTCGCGCCGGCCCTCGACCAGGTCCGGTCGCTCCAGCGGGCGCACCCGGGCTACGTGATCGGCGAGTTCGGCCAGGCCAGCGCCAACCGCGAGCTCGGCACCGCCATCGACGGCGACCTCCGCCGCGCCGAGCAGCTCTCGCTGCCGATCACCCTGCTGGTCCTGTTCATCGCCTTCGGCGCGCTGGTGGCCGCGAGCATCCCGGTGCTGCTGGCCTTCACCGCCGTGCTCGCCACCTATGGCATCTCCGCGCTTCTGAGCCACCTGGTGCCCTCCGCCGACGCCACCAAGTCGGTGATCCTGCTGATCGGCATGGCGGTCGGCACCGACTACTCCTTGTTCTACCTGCGCCGTGAGCGCGAGGAGGTCGCCGCCGGGCGCGACCGCGCGACCGCCCTCCGGATCGCCGCCGCCACCTCAGGGCAGGCGGTCCTGATCTCCGGCGCCACCGTGATCGTCGCCATGGCCGGCGTGCTGCTGGCCGGCAACGGCACCTTCCCGTCGATCGGGATCGGCACCATGGCGGTGGTCCTGGTGGCGATGATCGGATCGCTGACGGCCCTGCCGGCGCTGCTCTCCAAGCTCGGCCACCGAGTCGAGCGCGGCCGGATCCCGTTCCTGCGCCGGCGCGGCGCGCACCAGGCCCGCGGCGGCTGGAGTTGGGTCCTCGACCGGGTGCTGCGGCGACCGCTGGTCTCCGCGGTCGCCGCAGGGACCCTGCTGCTGCTGCTCGCGGTGCCCGCGCTCGGGCTGCGCGCCAAGACCATGGGGCTCAACGACCTGCCCAAGGACCTCCCGATCATCACCACCTACCAGCAGATGCAGGCCGCCTTCCCGGGCTCGTCGGTGCCGGCCGTGGTGGCGATCCGCGCCGCCGACGTGACCGCGCCGCAGGTCCGCGCCGCGATCGACGACCTCCACCGGCGCGCGGTCGCCTCGGGCCAGATGAGCGAGCCGGTCCAGGTGCAGGTCAACCCGGCGAAGACGGTCGCGCTCGTCAACGTCCCGCTCGCCGGCAACGGCGAGAACCGCCAGTCGGTCGAGGCGCTCCAGACGCTGCGCCACCAGGTCATCCCCGCCACGGTCGGCAAGCTCCCGGGCGCGACCGTCGGGGTCACCGGCCAGACCGCGGGCACCAAGGACTTCACCGACCAGATGCGCAGGCGGGCGCCGCTGGTGTTCGGGTTCGTGCTCGGCCTGGCCTTCCTGCTGCTGCTGGTGACCTTCCGGTCGATCGTGATCCCGATCAAGTCGATCCTGCTGAACCTGCTGAGCGTGGCCGCCAGCTACGGCGCGCTGGTGCTGATCTTCCAGCACGGCTGGGGCGCCTCCCTGATCGGCGCCGAGGGCGGCACCGGCATCAGCACGTGGCTGCCGCTGTTCCTGTTCGTCGTCCTGTTCGGCCTGTCGATGGACTACCACATCTTCATCCTCACCCGGGTGAAGGAGCTGGTGGACCGGGGCGAGCCGACCAGGGCCGCGGTCGAGCGCGGCATCAAGGCCACCGCCGGTACGGTGACCAGCGCGGCCGCGGTCATGGTCGCGGTGTTCGCGATCTTCGCCGGCCTGCGGATCATCGACATCAAGCAGCTCGGCGTCGGACTCGCGATCGCGGTGCTGCTGGACGCGACCATCATCCGCGGGGTGTTGCTGCCGGCGACGATGGCACTGCTGGGCGAGTGGAACTGGTACCTGCCGAGGTGGCTGCAGTGGCTGCCGCGCGTCGGGCACGTCGACCACTCCGCGCGCCCGGCCGAGGATGGCCAGGTGACCGCCCCCGGGACCGAGCGCGTCCCGACGGCCGCGGGAGCCGACCGCGTCGCGGCCGCGCCAGGCTCGCAGCGGATGCGATAGGTGCGCGCCGTGCGAGCGGCGCGACCGCCGGGACGTCACTCCGGCGGGGAGGCCCCCCCGGTGCTCCCCGCCGGACCCGGCGTTCGGGTACCGCGGTTCGGTACCCGCAAACGACCTCGGCCGATCGCTCGGACCCGCGGTCAGCCGGCCGGGTGGCCGGCCAGCAACCCCGGGAGCACCCGGCGGAGCTGGCCGGCCGCCTGGTCCGGGGTCAGGGTGCAGGCGAGCACCTTCGCCGACACCGCCTGGATCTCGGTGGTGACCTGGTTGTAGTAGGGGGTGACCGCTCGGCCGCGGGCCTGCCGGACGCTCTCGCGCAGCGGCCGCATGTACGGGTAGGCGCGCTGGAGGTCCGGCTCGGCGTACAGCGAGCTGAGCGTCGGCGGGATGCCGCCCTCGGCGAACAGCTGCCGCTGGCTCCGCTCGCTGGTGAGGAAGCCGATGAAGTCGAGCGCGGTGCGCTGGTGCGGCGAGGACGCGGCGATAGCGAGGTCGGAGCCACCGAGCGCGGTCGGTCCCGGCAGCGGGATCACCCCGACCTTGCCGCGCACCACCGAGTCCGGCGCCTGGAGCAGCCGGTAGGCGTAGGGCCAGTTGCGCATGAACAGGGCCTTGCCGCGCTGGAACTCGAGCCGGCTCTCCTCCTCGCCGGCGGAGGCGGCCTCCGGGTCGAGCCAGCGCCTGCCGTCGCCGCCAGGGCCGCAGCGGCCGCTCGCCAGAAAGCCGAAGCCCTCGACCGCGGCCTTGGAGTCGACCAGGGCGAGCAGGTCGCCGCCGTCGCCCGGGTCGTCGCTGGGCGGCGCGGACGGCGCTGACGGGGCGCCCCACATCTGCTCGAGGACGTTGACGGTGAGTCCCTCGTACTGGCGGAACTGGCCGACGTAGCCGGTGAGGCCCGGGCGCGTGGCGCTGATCCGCGCCGCCAGGGCGGCCACCTGGTCCCAGGTCGAGGGGAGCTGCTCGCCCGAGCCGACCAGCAGGTCGGTCCGGTAGTACAGCAGCCCGGCGTCGGTGTTGAACGGCACCGCCCAGAGGTGGCCGCCGTAGCGGGCGCTGGCCAGCGGCGCGTCGAGGAAGCGGCTGGCGTCGATCCAGCGGTCGTCGAGCCGCCGGAGGTAGCCGGCCTGCGCGAACTCGGCGGTCCAGATCACGTCCATCCCGAGCACGTCGTAGCGCTGCCGGCCGGCGCTCCCCTGCTGCTGGAGGGTCGCGGCGAGCTGTGCCCGTGCCTGGTCGGACGAGCCGGGCAGCTCGACCAGGCGCACCTGCTGGTCGGGATGCTCGTCGTTCCACTGGCCGACGAGGCGCGCGACCTGGCGGCCCGCGCTGATGTCCCTGCCGGTGGCGAAGGTGATCGGGCCGGTCCCGCTCGGCCGGCCGCCGCCGCCCGTCAGCAGCCCGCAGGCGCCGAGCAGGGTCGCCGCGGCCGCCACGGCGGCGACCCGTGCCAGCCGGGCGCGCCCCGAACGCCGCCTGAGCGCGGTCACCGGCCCGTCCTGGTCTCGACCGGCTGACCGCCCCAGAAGCTGGTCGCCACCTCCTCGAACGCCTGCCGCAGGCTGGTCCGGTCGGCGTCGTGGCAGCTCCCGCCGGTCATCCTGGCGATCGTGTCGAGGCCCCCGACCTGGCAGCGGACCGACCCGAAGGCGATCACCACCACCTGCACGGGCCGGTCGCGGCCCGCGTCGAGCCGCGCCCGCAGCGCCTTCAGGCCGATGCCCTGGGGGTCGTCGTTCTCGCCATCGGTCAGCACCACCAGGGCGTTGACCGCGCCCGGGTCGATGCCCTGCCGCAGTCGCCGCACGCCGGCGTCGATGGTGTCGTACAGGCCGGTGTCGTGGTCGGTCGCGCGCAGCGCGGCCAGCGAGCCGAGCAGCCGCCCGCGGTGCGCGGCGCCGCTGCCGAGCGGGACCAGCTCCTGGTAGTCGCGGGAGCCGTTCAGCCTGGTCGAGAACCGCCACAGGCCGATGGCATCCTTGTCGCCGACCAGGCTGACCGCGCGGGCCGCAGCGTCGCGCGCGCCCTCGATGCGGGTGCCGCCGCTGCCGCTGACCAGCTTCATCGAGCCGGAGACGTCCATCGCCACCAGCACCCTGGCCGGCCGCCTCGCCGCCTCGAAGCGGTCCAGCAGTGCTGGGATCACGGTCTCGTCCGGCTGCCGGAAGGCGCTGGTGGGCTGCTGGAGCAGGACGCCGTTGTCGCTGGAGAGCCAGCCGCCGCCCGCGGCGCCCGGCACCCTGAAGCCGCTGTCGGCGAGCACCGTCCTCGGGCCCTCGCCGCGCAGGTAGGCGGACAGCGAGGCCGCCACCGCCGCACGGTTCGCGTCGTTCCAGCTCGCGGACACCTCCACGAGCGGGAAGTCCAGCTCGGGGGTGCCGTCGCTCGGGTAGAAGGCGCGCAGCGGGTCGCGCGGCCTGCCGCCGCCGGCGCACTCGCCCGGCCCGACCTGGTTGTAGCTGGCGACCGCCTGCTCCGAGGCGACCACGGCGGTCATGCTGTCCCCGCCCGCCGTGTTCCCCGAGCTTTCGAGGCGGCACAGCAGGGCCGCCTGGTCGTCGCCGCCGTCGGCGAGACCGCGCTCGACCGCGCGGATCCGGCTCGCGGGCCCAGGCGTCTCGAGGTCCGCGGCGCGCAGCTCGGGACGGCCGAGGGCGCCCTGGTAGAGGCCGGCGGTGGCGAGCAGCCCGATGGTCGACGACGACGGGCTGGGGCGGCCGAGCACGAACGGGTGGCCGCCGAGCCGTCCGCCGCCGGCGAGCGCGGCGACGTCCTTCCAGTCGAGCGGCTGGTCCGGCCAGGCGAGCGCGCGGGCGGTCGAAGCCGGCACCGCCACCACCAGCGGCGAGCTGGCGACCGAGCCGAGGTTGCGCAGGGTCGGTGTGCCCGGCCGTCCCGCGCGCGCCAGCGTCGACCGCACCCGCTCGACCTCGAGGTTCGAGTCCGCCAGCCACGCGTCCGGCTGGAACACGTCGCGGAGCTGGTCGCCCGACCAGCCGCTGAGGAAGCCGTCGACCGCCGCCGCCGCTGACGGCATCGGCGCCACGGTCACGCGGGCGGTGAGGCAGCCGTCGCGGCTCCTGGTGGACTCCTCGAAGCCGTCGACCACGCGGCGCGCGACCGGCTCCATCGTCGCCGACGCCACCAGCCGCAGCTCCGTGGGCGGCCCGCAGGACCGTTCGCCGCGGCCGAAAAGCACGAACCCGCCGGCGAGCAGGACGGCGCCGGCGCCGCCGGCCGCGGCGGCGACGATCCAGCGACGCCGCGGCCGCGCATCGCCGGCGGCGGCCGCCTCGGCGTCGGGGTCCGCAGGCTCGGCGGGCACGTGAACCCAGGCCTCCTCGTCGAGCTCCTTCTCATGGACCATCGCCCGCACGAACGAGGCCGGGTCGATGCCGCCGTGCCCGCGCTGGACCACGCTGTGATAGATGGTCCGCGAGACCACCAGCACCATGGGCGCCTCGACCGCGCGGAGCCGCTCGCGGAGGACGGCGGAGTCGAGCAGGCGGAAGGCGTCGCTCAGGTCGCCGCCGAGCGGTCCGTTCTCGTCCCAGTCGATCTCGCCGGCGTGGACCGCCACCCGCAGCCGGATCCGAAGCCGCTCGGCGGCCTGGCGGTTGTGGGCGCGGAGCCTCCGTGGCAGCTCGAGGGCGACCGCCCGGAGCACCAGCGCCTTGGGCACCTCTGGCCGGAGCAGTATCAGGCAGCCGTCGCCGAGGTCGTGCGTGCTCGTCCGGCGGCGCCGCACGCCCGCCGCGCGCAGGGCCTCGTCGAGCAGGCGGTAGAGCGCGTCACGAAGCTGGCGGCGATCACGGTCGTCGCGGTCCGGCCGGTTGGACCCTTCGATATCGGTGATCAGGATGGTGCGGTGCTGCGGACTCCCCTTCAGCGCATCCCTTCTCGCACCCAGCATGCTCGAAAACTACCCTGAACCCCTCCGAGCCGCCATCGAGCACGCGAAACTCGCGACCCATCCCACGGGCGCCGCACCGGGCGCTACGAGCGGGCCGTCCCCGCGGTCCGCTGTGGGCGGGCGCCGCGGGTTGCTCAACCTCGCCGGTCGGTCACGGCCGACCGAAACCGCTCGGGCACCAGGTCGAGGTAGTCGGGGTGCCTGGCGATCCAGGCGGAGATGAACGGGCACTGCGGGTTGACGTCCACGCCCTCGGACCGCGCGGCGTCCAGGACCTCGCGGGCGAGCCGCGCACCGATCCCACCGCCCTCGAACTCCGGTTTGACCTCGGTGTGGGTGAGCACCAGCGTGCCGGGCTCACGACGGTACTGGGCGAAGCCGGCCAGCCGGTCCCCCGCCCACGCCTCGAAGCGGCGCCGCTCGGGCGCGTCCTTCACCACCACGTCAACGCCGTCCGCCATGGCCAGCCTCCATCCTGTCATCGGTCGCGCCGTGCTCCCGGGTCCGAACGGGATACCCGGGAGGCGGGCGCCTCTACACCCACGCTCACACCGTACAGACCCAGCTCCACACCACCGCGAACGCGGCCAGCGGGCCCAGCCGTCATTCCACCATGCCCCAGTCGACGCCGGCCGGGCTCAGAGCCCGAAGCGGTCCAGCAGGAACGCCAGGATGTCGGCGAGCAGCTCGTCGTGCTGGGCCCGGGTGCCGCCGAAGCCGTGGCCGCCGCGCTCCTCGACCCGGAGCAGCACGGGAGCGCCGGAGGTCGTGGCCGCCTGGAGGCGGGCGGCCATCTTCGCCGGCATCCACACCGCCACGCGCGGGTCGTTCATCCCGGCGGTCAGCAGCACCGCCGGGTAGGCCACGCCGTCCCGCACCCGGAGAAAGGAGTCGATGATCAGCAGGCTCCGCAGCCCGTCCTCGGTCGAGACGCTGCCGAACTCGGGGGCGTTGATCGGCCCGTTCGGCGACTCCTCAGCCCGGACCGCGTTGGTGACCGGGACCTGCATCACCATCGCCGCCCACAGGTCGGGACGCCGCACCAGCGCGCCGCCGGTCGGGATCCCGCCGGCGCTGCCGCCCTCCCCCGCCAGCCGCTCCGGTCGCGTCCAGCCCTCTCGCACCAGGTACTCGGCGCAGTCGATGAAATCGGTGATGGTGGTCTCCTTGCGGAGCCCGGTGCCGGCCGCGTGCCATTCCGCGCCCAGCTCGCCGCCGCCGCGCACGTGCGCCACGGCGTAGACGCCGCCGCGCTCGTACCAGGCGAGCATCTCCGGGGCGAACGAGGGATCGTAGATGAGCCCGTAGGAGCCGTAGCCGGTGAGCAGGGTCGGGTTATCGCCATCGAGGCGCAGGCCCTTCCGGTGCAGCACCGACAGCGGGATCATCGTGCCGTCCCTGGCCGGCACCTCCAGCGCGCGGCTCACGACCTCGCCGAAGTCGACCTCGGACGGCGGCACCCAGCCGCTGTCGGCGACCGTGCCGGGCGCGGCCCCGTCGTCGCCCTGGAGGCGGAGCACGCGCGGCGGGTCGGTCCAGGACGCGACCGTGAGCAGCGCCAGCGGCCGCTCCGCGTGGGCAGTCCACTCGAGGATCCCGCCGTCCACCGGCAGCGTCAGCTCGTCGACCCGGCCATCGGCGAGCCGAAGCCTACGCACGCGGCCGACACCGCGGTCGAGGTCGCGGATCAGCAGGTCGTCCCCGAACGCGAGCACCGCCTCGATCACCAACTCGCTCTCTGGGACCACCACCCGGCGCGTTGGCGGATCCGTCGCCAGCGACACCTCGACCACCTGGTAGCGCGGCGCGTCGAGCCGGCTGACCAGGTACAGCCGGTCACCGGCCAGCGCGAACGCGAGCACGCCGTCGTCGACCCCGGCGACGCGCCTCCACGGGCAGGAGGCGGGGTCGGCCAGCGCCCGCCGCGGCGCCACATAGAAGGTGCAGGGACTCAGCCGCTCGTTGGTGTTGTTGGCGAGCGCGCCGTGGGAGACCAGGGCGAGCATCCAGTCGCCGCCCGGCGGGAAGCTGATGAACGGCCGGTCGCGCGAGGTCATCGGCACCAGGTCGGTGAGGCCGCGCTCGAGAACGACCACGTCGCCATCCGGGTCCTCACCCAGCCGGTGCAGGCGGGAGCGGCTGTCGCTGCGCGCCTCGGCCGGCGGGGTGCCCTCCGGCGCCTCGCGGTAGCGGTGGTAGACGAACGACCGGCAGTCGTCGAGCCAGCTCACGAACGCGAAGTGCACCCCGGGGATGCGGTCGTCGAGGATCGCGCCGGTGTCGGCCTCGATCACGTGCAGGACGCTGGCCTCGGAGCCGCCCTGGGAGACGCCGCAGGCGACCCGCGCGCCGTCGGGCGAGGGCACCAGCCAGTCGATCGCGCTGTGCGTGTCGCCAGGCAGGGTGGGCGGATCGAGCAGGACCCGCTCGGGGCCGTCCGGGCTGTCTCGGACCACCAGTGCCGCCACGCTCGCCTCCGGGTCCTGACGGAGATAGAAGGTCCGGTCGCCCGCCATGGCGAGGCCCGACAGCGCCGGCGTGTCGCCGTGGAGCTGGCCGATGCGCTCCAGCAGCTCGCGCCGCCGTGGCAGCGCCTCCAGGGCGGACCGGGCGTGCTGGGCCTGCGCGCGCAGCCAGGCCATGGCCTCCTCGCCCTCCCAGTCCTCCATCCAGCGGTAGGGATCCTCGACGGTGACGCCGAAATAGGTGTCAATGACGGGCTCGACCCGGGCCTTCGGTGCGTTCATCGGCGGCGGCCTCCGATCCGATGGCGTACGGCCGCGGGACCGGCGTCCCGCGCGCTCCGTTCGCACGGTCCGGCGTAGCATCGCTTCGAGTCGTGACCTTTGGGAAGGGGATTCCATGCTCTTTGGGGACGAGCACGTCCGCCGCTACCGCGAGACCGGGGGCCAGGAAGGGTACGAGTGGAACGGGGTCAAGACGCTGATCCTGACGACCACGGGACGCCACAGCGGCCTGGAGCGGTCCAAGGCGCTGATCCTCGGCGAGGACGGCGACCGGTACGTGGTGGTCGCCTCCAAGGGCGGCGCGCCCCAGCACCCAGCCTGGTATCTCAACCTGGCCAGCGACCCGAATGTCCAGGTCCAGGTCAGGGACGACGTGTTCTCCGCCAGGGCGCGCACCGCCGAGGGTGGGGAGCGCGAGCGCCTCTGGAAGCTGATGTCCGGCATCTGGCCGGCCTACGACGAGTACCAGCGCAAGACCGACCGGGAGATCCCGGTGGTGGTCCTCGAGCGCGCCTCCTGATCGCCGCTCGGGTCCCCCCGGGAGCACGCGCCCTGCCATCCCAGCTCGAACCGGCGTTCGTGCTGAACGGGACGATCAGCCCCTCAAATGGGGCTTGACTACGCACGTTTATCTATTCAGGAATATGTGCATTCGTGCCAGAGTCCCCATTCCGTCTCCAACGGAGTGAGGAGCTCCCATGTCTCAGGTCCTCAACCGCCGCATGCTGGTGCCGGTGGCCATCCTGGTGCTCGTGGCCTCCGCGTACGCACTGGTAGTGGCGGCCAGGCCGGAGCAGGCGCAGGCACAAACCGGCTTCGCTCGCGACACCGAGGTCATTGCGAACCTCGTCATGCGCACCAACTCCCGAGGTGAGATCCACCTCGGTCCCGGCACAGGGAGCAACGACAGCATCGGCGCCTCGTGTGCGCCGGCCGGGCCGCGCGGCGGCCCGGACATCCCCGGCCAGCTCGTCTCCGACTACACCCGGACGGAAATGATCTTGCGGGCGTTCCGAATCAGCGGCAGCGTGCTGGCCAACCGGTCGGTGCGCTTCAGCTGCACGGTGGACTTCGGCGACGCTCCCCCCACGGCTGCCGCCACCGCCGCGCTCACTCGTCTGCGCAGCTTGCAGCAAAAGTAGTCAGGCTTCCGTGGGACTGCGGGGCCACCCGATGGGTGGCCCCGCTTTCGTCATGGTCGCTCAGTCTCAGACGACCGCACGGTTTGGAAGCAGCAGCACGATGATGACCGTGATCAATGGGAAGAAGACGGCCAACAGACCCCAGAGCAGCGGGCTGTGGCCCTTGCTCCGCGCGATCGACATGGTCGCGGAGAGGAAGATCACCCAGAAGGCCACGACGATCAGCCACCAGATGAAACTCACTGTCCCCCCTTTCCTTTCCAGCATCCCGGCGCAGCCTCGCAGAACCATGCGCCCCGCGAATCACCCGATCGGGATGAAGAGCGGGCCGGCCTCGCGCTCACGCCCTCTACGACTTGTTCGGGAGCTCGCCGAGCTGGGGACGGAGGCGCTGCTTCTGGTCGAGGTCGACGCGCCCCCGTCCGAAGGCGTCGATGCGGCCCCAGCGGCCCGGGATGTCGAGCAGCTCGATATGGCCGATGCCGATCGGAAGCGCCGGGTCGACCACCAGGTGGTCGCCAAGCGGCTCCAGCCCGAGCATCGTGCGCAGCAGCAATGGCGGCGCGCCGGTCGACCACGCCTGCGGGCTGCACGCCGTCGGGTACTGGACCGGGTACTTGGTCAGCTCCCGGCTGTAGCCGCCGAACGCCTCGGGAAGGCGTCCCTCGAAGAACTGGGCGGCGTCGAGGATCCCGGCGGCGATGCGCGCCGCCTCCTCCTTGAAGCCGTAGCGTCGCAGCCCCCAGGCGATGAACGAGTTGTCGTAGGGCCAGACCGTGCCGACGTGGTAGCCGATCGGGTTGTAGCGCCCCTCGCCCTCGGCCAGCGTGCGCACGCCCCACCCGGAGAAGAGCCGCGACCCCATCAGCCGGGCCACGACCGCCTCGGCCCTCGACTCGTCGACGATGCCGCTCCAGAGCAGGTGGCCGTTGTTCGAGGCCAGCGCATCGACCTGGTTGCCCTCGGTGTCGAGGGCGAGGGCGTAGTACTCGCCGTCCTCGACCCAGAAGTCCCGGTTGAAGCGCTGCTTCAGGTCGGCCGCCTCCCGTTCCAGCCGGTCGGCGAAGTCGGGATCCTTCCACACCATCCGCGCCAGACGGGCGCCGCGCATCTTCGCGTCGTAGGCATAGCCCTGGAGCTCGCAGGTCGCGCGCGGGAAGCCGGGCAGCCTGCCGTCGCGGTACGAGATCGAGTCCCAGGAGTCCTTCCAGCACTGGTTCTCGAGGCCGTTCTCCTGGTTGCGCCGCTGGTACCAAATGTAGCCGTTGCCCATCAGGTCGGCGTACTCGTCGACCCAGCTCAGCGCCGCGCGCGCCTCGTGCTCGAGCCGGCGCACCAGCTTCGTGTCGCCTGTCCACCGCTCGTACTCGTCGAGCAGCACCACATACAGCGGCGTGGCGTCGACGGCGCCGTAGTAGGGCGAGTGCGGGCGCTCCTCGAAGGCGGTCATCTCCCCGTAGCGCAGCTCGTGGAGGATGCGACCGGGGTCCTCGTCGCGGAAGTCGTCGACGCGGGTCCCCTGCCACGCGCCCAGCTCGCGCAGGGTCGTCGCGGCGAGCTCCGGCGTGAACGGCAGGGTCTGGAGGCTGGTGAGGATGCTGTCGCGGCCGAACATAGTCATGAACCACGGCAGTCCGGCGGCGGGCAGGCTCTGTCCTCTGGCGGTCAACGGCGAGAAGCGGAGCGCGGCGAGGTCGACCAGGCTGCGCCGGTAGGTCACCTTCAGCGGCTCCCAGTCGCACTCCAGCCGCGGCGCCTCCTCGAGCCAGGCGTCCAGGCTCTTCTGCATATTGGGCCGTGGCCGCTTCGCCGCCCGCCCGTACTTTGGCCGCACCAGCCGCTCGCCCAGCCCGGGCAACGCGGTGACGACGTCCAGGTCGGTCGTCCAGTCCGCGTGCGGCGCGATTCGCACCGTGAAGGTCACACCGCTCTCGTCGAATTGCGCCGGAGCGGTCGCCGAGATCATCGTTTCGCGCTTGAACGTCTCGCGCTCATAGGAAAGCAGCAGACGCCCTTCCTCGACCCGCGTTGAATATTTTCCCTGCTTTTCGAGGGCGTCCTTGACCTCGAAGAGATCTGCGAAATCGGAGCCGGCCTCGATGCGGACCGTCAGCTCGACCGGCTGCTCGTCGTGATTGAGGATCGTCAGCGCCTCATGGAAGCCCTCGCCGACCGCGCGCTGCCGGATCACCGAGAGCTTGGAGTCGACGTAGACGGTTCCCGTGCCCGGCACCAGAAAAAAGCGCGCCTCGAAGTACTGGAGGTCGTCGATCGAGAGTCCGTTGAGCCGCTCGCCATTCACCGTCAGAACCCATTTCGAGAGGAAGCGGGTGTCGAACGAGAACAGGCCGGTCGGGTCGGTGCGTGACCCCTCGATGTCGCCGCGCCCGTCGCTGACGACGAAGGTGTTGCCCTCGAGAATCTGGACGAGGCCCTCGCTCATGGTTCCCTCCTCGAAGAGCCGACCGCGCTTCGCCGGTCCCGGGAGCTCGGCGGCCCGGGGACCAGTCGCTGGAACAACCGCAACAGCTCGAGGTCGCCTTCGACCGTCACCGCGCCACGCAGCAGCGCCGCCATCGCGTTCTGCTCGCCGCCGGCGATGCGGTCGAACAGCGCCCGGTCGGCGCGAATCACGCAGTCGGCCTCGCCACGCTCCCGCGAGGTGGCGACCTTGCCCTTGGTGACGGTGACCAGCCAGTGGTCGGTCTGCCTGCCGTTGGAGAGGTCGAACCGCAAGCTGCCCCTGGCGTTCTCGAGCAGCGGCTGGTGTGCCCGCCCGCCGAGCTGGTCAAAGAACTCCCTGGTCACGTCCGCCATCGCTCCACCCCGGATGAAGAGTGCGGCCGTCTTCCCGGCGGGCGGACACCGACCCGACGAACGCCGCGTCCCAACGGAGGAGGGGATCCTTCCTGGCGGCGCTCGCGGTCGCATCACCCTCCGGGGGTGATCTTGATCGCACCGGCCACCGGCCACGCCCGGAGCCATGCGCCGCACGGCCGGATGGGGCGGTTGACGCGGGCTCGGCCGCGCCGGATCGTCGGCGGGCTCAGGCGGCGTTAGCCCTGTCCAGGGCGGCCTGCAGCGACCGGATGTAGCCCTGGCTGGTGTAGGTTGCGCCGCTGACCACGTCAATCTTGGCGCTCTGGGCCTGGAGGACCTCGTCGTGCAGCTGGGGCGCGGCATAGTTGCTGATCTCCACCGACCGGCTTCGATCGCTGGGCAACTGGAGGGCCGCCACGTCGACGATCCGGCCGCCCTGGAGCGTCACCCGCACCTGCACCGGTCCGTACTGGGTGTCCACGACCGGGCCGGTCACCGCCTGCTTGGACGCCGGAGGCCGGGTCGTGGTCGTGGCGCGGCGGGTCGTCGTGGTACGGCCGCCGGTCGGCGTTCCGCGGGTCGTGGTGGTGTGGCCGGTCGTCGTGGGCCCGCGAGCCGCTGTGGAGTGGCGGACAGTGCTGGTCGCGCCGGCGGGCGACGAAGCGTACGCCGCCGGTCGGCGCTCGAGCAGCCTGGCGGGGTCCTGAGTCTTGTAGGAGAGCAGCATGACCAGGCCGAATGTGGTGGCGACGAGTGCGAGCAGAACGCGGCGCAAGGTGACAGCCCCTTTGGTCAGAAGTCGAAGCGCTCGGCATGGATGCGCCGGCGCGGCACCCCGGCCCGACGCAGCTCCCGCCGCGCCATGTCGATGAATCCCGGCGGCCCGCAGAGGAAGACCTCGCGCCGGGGCAGGTCGGGCACCAGCGAACGGAGCCGTTCGGCGGCCAGCTGGCCGGCCGGGTGTGCCCCGACGCGTGCGCCCAGCAGGTAGTGCACGGCGGCTCCCCTGGCCCTCGCGATCCCGTCCAGCTCGTGCGGGAACAGGACGTCGCGTGGCGTGCTGGCCCGATAGACCAGGTCCAGCTCGCCGGGACCCGCCGGCAGCGTCTCCAGCAGGGCGCGCAGGGGGGCCACCCCGACGCCGCCGGCCAGCAGCAGCACCTTCCTTCGCCGGCGCAGCCTTCCCGTGAACGCGCCGTACGGTCCCTCAGCGAGCACGCGAACGCCGGGCCGAAGCCGCCCAAGGCCGCGAGAGTGGTCGCCCGACGCCTTGATGGTCAGCCGCAGGAAGCGCCCGTTCGGAGCGGCGGACAGCGAGAACGGGTGGGTCTGCCACCAGCGGCCGGCGGTGAGGAATCGCCAGCGAAAGAACTGGCCGGCCTCCGCACGCAGCCGACCCAGGTCCCGGCCGGTGACGTACACCGAGACGACCCCCGGGGTCTCCCGCCTGACGGCGGCCACCCGCATGCGGTGCCGGAACGCCAGGCGGAGTGGACCGCCGACGCGGAAGGTGAGCAGGCATGCCGCCACCCCCAGGTGCGCGCCGGTCCAGGCCGCGCGCGCGATCCGGTCGTCGGTGAACTGGGCTCCGACCGCGAGCTGATGGGCGAAGGCGAGCAGCAGCGCCAGGTAGGCGTACAGGTGGAGGTAGTACCAGGTCTCGTACGCCAGCCGGCGCCGTACGGCTCGCGCGGACAGCCACCCGACCCCGACCAGGAGCACCAAGCCGACCGTGGCCATGAGGACGTCCGGTTCGTCGAGCACCACGCGCGCCGTCTCGCTCACCATCCCGACATGAGCGGTCACGGCGTACCCGGCGACGATCAGCACGCTGTGCGCCACCAGCATGGAGACCAGGTAGCTCCCGAGTGCCCGGTGCATTGCCGCGACCCAGTCGCTGCCGATCCGCCGCTCGAGCCAGGGGATCCGGCTCATGAGCATGACTTCGACGAGCAGCAGGTAGGCGCCGAGCAGGCCGGTGACGCGCCCGGCCGCGGTCAGGGCCTCTCCGGGCCCGTCGAGCGTTCGGGCCGGTGTGCCACGCCACCAGAGCCACACCACCGCCGCGGCCCCCGCCACCAGGGCGCAGAGCAGCACGATCGCTCGTCCGCGCCGGGACAGGGCGAGGATGCCGCCGCCGTTTCGCTCGGCCGCGTAGGACGAGCGAACGGTGCCGGCGTGGCGAACTCCCTGGGGAGCGGCACCCCAGGTGAGATCCGCATCAGGAGGCGATAGCCGAATTGACCGCATGGGCGTTTGGGGGAGAACGCTTCGCAGATCGCGTCGCGGCCAATGGGGGATTTAGCCGCATCACTCCATATTTCTATCACACTTTGGTAACGGAGTTCAACCTCGGCCGGAGGAGCAACCCCGCATGGGCCCACCCAAGGCTCAGTGCGTCACGAGCAGCTTGAGCAGGATCATGATGACCCCGAACGCGCCCGCCACCGTCGTCACCGCAAACAGTCGCAGACCGCGCAACTGTGACGCTCTGCCAGCCGCCCAGCCGTGAACCAGCAGCAGCGCGATGGCAACGACCAGCGCGACCGTGGCCGCGTTCCTGGTGGACACGCCGAGCAAGGTCGCCACCACCAGCGACAGCAGCGGGACATAGGAGGCGCTGACCATTGGCCAGATGGCCGCCAGCGACGCTCGCTGCCGCGCCCGGTTCGGCAGGTGGCCGGCGTGGGCCTGCTCGGCGAGCAGCTCGGCATAGCCTTCGGCGGCCCAGTACACAAGTAACGTGACCAGCACCGTCACCGCCAGTGGCACGGTCCGCAGGTGCCCTCCCCCGGCGGCCAGCACCGCCGAGGTCACGATCGTCCCGTAGATGCCGGCGGCGCGCCGCCGCGCCGCGGTCGCGTGGACAGCCGGATGCAGTGCGCCCTCCGCGCCCTCTGCGCCCTCTGCCGGGATCCCCGCCATGCCGCCTCCCCTCGCAGTCAGCAAGGTCCGCCGGGGCCGGCGGCTGGAGCACCCCGGCGGACCGCTCCGTCCGGGACCATTGTCATGACCTCCACCACCTCGACGCGAGGGCCGGGGTGGGGCGGCGTCCCGGGCTGGTTCGCCGGGGCCGGGAGCCGCCGTCTTCGCGGGCCGGGAGCCGCCGTCTTCGCCTACCCTCGTGCCGTTGGAGTGTGGGGCATGGGGGCGGGATGCGGATACCGAGAACGGTGACGAGTCGGGACCTACCCGCCCCCCGCGAGCTGGCCGAGATCGCCTGGACGTGGGTCCGCCAGTGCCCGCTCACCGCCATCTATCTGCTGGTGCTCGTGGTCGTCGCCGTGGTGCTCGCGCTACTGCCGGTCCGGGCCGCCGACCAGGTGGTCTACAACGCGAGCACCAACTTGCAGGGCCTGCGGAACCGGCCGCTGCTCGTCCTGGTCGCAAGCGCATTCGTACTCTTGGGCGGTCTGGCCGGCCTGGGGTGGCTGCCGCTGGTCGCGGTCGCCATGGGTGCGGTGGAGCGCTGGCTGGGAAAGCTCGCCGCCGTGTTGGTCTTCGCACTCGGCCATGTCGGCGCAACGCTCGGGCTCGCGGTGATGCTGGTCTCTGGCATCGCTCACCGGGCGATCGACCCGCAGATCGCGACCGTTCACGACGTCGGCGTCAGCTATGGACTGTTCACCCTGGCCGGAACGCTCACCGCCCGGGTGCCCGCCCGGTGGCGCCGATGGTATGCCCTCGCGCTCGCCTGCCTCTCGCTGGGCGTCCTCGCGATCAGCCGCGACCCGACCGACGTCGGCCATGTGCTGGCCGCGATGATCGGCCTGGTGCTGGCCCTCGTGGTCCTCCGCGCCGTCGCCTCCGCGTCCACTACCTCGCCCACGTCGTCCGATGAGGAGCGCGGGCGGTAAGGCGACCAGCCCGACCGGCTCGACCCCACGGGCGCCGCCAACAGCCGAGCCCATCGATCAGTGGCTCGCTCCTCCGCCCATCGGCCGGTTCGCCCGCTCGATCTGGCGCCCCACTCGAAAACCCCGGTACTAAAACCCGGTACTCTCCGCAGATGGCGCACTATCTGTTCAACTTCTCCGACGGTGACCGACAAGAGGCCACGGTGCTTCTCCAGGCGAAGATGTGGGGGGTCGGTCGCGACGAGCGGCATCGCGACGCGCTTGCCCCCGGCGATCTCGCCCTGATCTACCTGCCAGCCCCCGAGGCAGAGTTCATCGGTCGCGTCGAGCTCGCGACAGCGGTCCACGATTGGACACCGTTGGAGGCCGAGGCCTATCCCGGCGATTTGCCGAGCGGAGTGTTGCTGTCTCATGTCGAGCAGTGGGATCCCGCTGTGCCGATGGATACCGTCGTGGAGCGGATCGACCCGACAGCGTCGAACCCGGTCGTCCAGGCGAACGCCGCGGCGGGCTTCCGAGGGGGCGTCGTTCGGATTACCGGTGACGAGTACGAGGCCGCGCGCGCTCTCAGCCGCGAGGCTCGGGGGACATAGCCGATGCCTCGCCCAGGCGGGAGTTCCTACGCTCGTGCCCATGGGTGAGTTCAGCGTGTTCGAGGGTTGGAGACGCGTCGGTCGTGACCGGCCAACGCTCGGGTCCACGACAAAAGGAAAGTACCTGCCGCGCAGAATTGGCCAGAGAATTGGCCGTATGCGAGTTACCAACTGCGGTGCTGGCTCTGACGCAGATAATTGACGAAGCAGTGCGCCTCATGGCGACCTGCTCCGCGCTCTGTACCCACCTCGTCCATTTCCGCCGTATGAGCGCTTGTGAGCCTTCCTAGGGTTCCTTGCGGAAGCC
>JBEDUQ010000235.1:0-21667 GCA_040414855.1 Actinomycetota bacterium | reverse complement strand
GTTGTCTGCTCGGTCACGGGCGCCTCGGTGGTCGCCGAGGCTTTCGTGGTCTGCGGCGCCGCCGCGGACGTGGTGGGCGCGTCGGTCGCCGGTGGCGCGTCGGTCGCCGGTGGCGCGGTGGTGGCGGGTGCGTCCGTGGTGGCGGGCGCATCCGTGGTCGCGGGTGCATCCGTTGTGGCCGGCGCATCCGTGGTAGCGGGTGCGTCTGTGGTGGCCGGTGCGTCTGTGGTCGCGGGTGCGTCCGTGGTGGCGGGCCCGTCTGTGGTGGCGGGCCCGTCTGTGGTCGCGGGTGCGTCTGTGGTCGCGGGTGCCTGAGCGGTGGTCGTGGGTGCGTCGGTCGGCGGCGGTGCATCGGTGGCGGGCGGCGCGGTGGTCGCGGCCGCCTGGGTCGTGGCGGTGGCCTGGCCGACCTGAGCGTCCAGCACGCCACCGTCGGCGTTGGTGGTGACCGTGACCGGGTTGGGGATGCCGGCCGCGTCCTGGCAGGCCAGGTTGTCCCAGGTCTCCTTGAAGCGGTTGAGCACGAACAGATGGAGGTCGTTCGACACGGCCGGGTCCGGGGACCGACCGAAGCCCTGGAGGAACGTCTTGTCCAGCTCGATCTTGCTGAGCCCGAGGTCGAGCAGGTTGCGGCAGTAGGCGGCGACCGAGGCGTCGGCGGCGCTGCCCGCGGCCGGCTGGTTGACCTGCGCGCGGTACAGGTTGGTCTTCTCCAGGCTCGGCTTCCCGTCGACCAGCGTGAACGGGTCACCCATCGGCACCAGGGCGGGCTTGGGGTCGTTGGCCGTCCGGGCGAACAGGTTCAGCAGCGCCGAGGAGGTCGACCGCACCGGCGCCGCCGGGTCGGTGACGTCGGTCGCGGTGGGCGGCTGGCAGCCGATCGCGGGTGCGTAGAACTTGGTGTAGAGGGCGTTGTCGCTGCCGTTGCCGATCTGGTTACCGCCGAGGCGGCGCTGGTTGGCGGCGGTGCTCTGCGCGGTCTGGTCGCCCCGCACCACGTAGTTGCTGGTGGTGTTGTCGGACTGGTCCTGGTCGACGATCTCCCAGCTCTCGGTGGTCGGGCACGGCCGCTGGTCCTTGGGGGAGGTGCCGCGCGGCGCGAACGCGACCTTGCCGTTGGCGGCCGCGTAGAACGCGGGCGCGTTGCAGAAGATCTCCTGCCCGAAGACCGAGCCCGGCAGGCCGTTGACGCAACGCGACGCGGCCTTGTCCCGGCCGCGGTTGCCGTCGGCGAGCGTGAGCTGGTCGCCGTTGAAGCCGACGCTGATCTCGACCACCGCGCCGGCCGGCAGCTTCGGCGCGACCGGCTTGGCGGCCGGCTTGGTGCCTCGGGTGATCACCAGCGGGCGGTAGATCATGACCTTGCTGGTCGCCGGGTCGAAGATGGTGGCGTCGACGAAGGCGGCCTGGTCGGGGTTGGTCTCGGAGCAGTCGCCGCCGTTGTCGCCGCTGAGCACCCATGGCTTGGCCAGGCCATTGGCGGTGAGCGCGTTCGGGGGGAGGGTGATCGTGCAGGCGACCACCTCGTCGGTGGCGGCGGCGCCCGCGGGGCTCGCGCCCACCGCGAAGACCACCCCGGTGGTCGCCGCGAGCAGACAGCCGAGCACGATGCTGACGATCGCGAATCGCCGCGCCAGACCGGCGGACCTCGCGTGGCGACCGATGGTGGGGGATGGGAATGCAGACCGGGGCATGGCGGTGCACCTCTTCTCGCGTCCGCGACGTTTCCGCGCAGCGAAGCGGGCGCGGCGGAAGTGCCGCGTGGAAGACCGTCGACATGCCCGAACACGCCGCCAGGAGCACCGTTCGGGTGGAAGGGGGATGTCACTGGGGGATGACGCGGAAACCCTAGAACCAGATCCAACCGTAGTCAAATCGTGATGAATTCGAGACCGATGGCCGGACTCAGGCACTTCACCTGGTGAAGCCGCCCGGGGCGATCAAGCCGTGCTCGTAGGCGTAGACCACGGCGTGCACCCGGTCGCGCAGGCCGAGCTTGTCCAGCGTGTGGCCGACGTGGGTCTTGACGGTGGTCTCGGCGATCACCAGCTCCCTGGCGATCTCGGTGTTGGAGCGGCCGCGGACCACCAGGTCGAAGACCTCGCGTTCGCGGCCGGTGAGCCGGGCGAGCGCCGCGGGCTCGGGGCCTGTCGCCGGGCGCTTGGCGGCGAACTCCGCCAGCAGCCGCCGCGTCACCGACGGGGACAGCAGCGCGCCGCCGTCGGCGGCAGCGCGGACGCCGAGCAGCAGCTCCTCGGGCGGAGCGTGCTTGAGCAGGAAGCCGCAGGCGCCGGCCCGCAGCGCGTCGTAGACGTACTCGTCGAGGTCGTAGGTGGTGAGCACGACCACCCGTGCGCGGCCGCCGCCGGAGTGGATCCGGCGGGTCGCCTCGATCCCGTCCAGCACGGGCATGCGGATGTCCATCAGCACCACGTCGGGCTCGAGCTCGCGCGCCAGCCGCACCGCTTCGAGACCGTCGCCGGCCTGACCGGCGACGCGGAGGTCAGGCTGGCTGTCCAGCAGCATCGCCAGACCGGCCCGCACCACCTGCTGGTCGTCGGCGAGCAGCACCGTCACCGGCGGCGTGGAGCTCACGCGGGCGCCTCGCCGGCTCCGGCCACGGCGTCGCCGCAGAGGAGCACGCCGCTGACCGCGAAGCCGCCGTCGGGTCGGGGCGCCGCCTCGAGTCGGCCGCGGTAGAGCGCGGCGCGCTCGCGCATGCCGCGGACGCCCCGGCCCGGGCCGGCGCCGTCGGATGGCGGGGCGAGCGGCGGCGGCCCGTTGACGACCGAGAGGCCGAGGCGGTCATCGCGGTACTGGAGCACCACGCGCGTCGGCGCCGCCGGCGCGTGCTTGGCGACGTTGGTCAGGGCCTCCTGGATGATCCGGTACGCGGCCAGCTCGACGCCCGGCGACAGCGGCCGGGCCGGCCCGTCCACCTCGAGGTCGACCGGCACTCCGGCGTCGCGGGTGCTCGCCAGCAGCGCGTCGAGCGAGCCGAGGCTCGGCGCTGGGCGGCGGAGGTCGTCGTCCGGCTCGCGCCGCAGCGCGCCGAGCAGGTGGCCGAGCTCGGCGAGCGCCTCGCGCGAGAGCTGCTCGACCGCCGCGAGCGCCTCCACCGACGCCCGGTCGGATCGGGCCGCCGGCGGTTCGGATGGGGTACCAGCGGCGGCGAGGCGGGCGGCGCCGGAGCGGACGGCGATGGCGGAGAGCTGGTGGGCGAGCACGTCGTGGAGCTCGCGGGCGATCCTGGTGCGCTCGGCGAGGTGGGCGGCCTCGACCGCGGCGGCGGTCTCGGCGCGGCGGGCGCTGGCCGCGTCGCCGACCACGAAGGCGGCGCCGAGCAGCGCCCACGGCAGGCCGAGCGCGCGATTGCCGACGCCGCCACCGTCCAGCGCCAGCGCGGCCGCCGCCACCAGGCTCGCTCCGCCCAGCCAGCGCGCGAAGCGGCGGGCGTGGTCGCCGTAGGCGCCGAGCCCGTAGGCCGCCACCAGCAGCGCCGCGAACGCCGAGATCGGGTCGGCTCCGAGCGCGAGCCGTGCCAGCAGCACCGCCGCGACCAAACCCAGCACGACCACCGGCCATCGCCGGCGCCACAGGAACGGGACCGACTGGACCAGGGTCAGCGCCAGGTAGCCGAGCACCACCGGGGTGGCGGCGCCGTGGCCGGGAGGGCGCCACCACCACGGCACGTCGGGGAGCGCCCAGCCCAACAGGCCGGCCGCGACGAGCAGGTCCACCCGCCGCGGCGCGGCCAGCGCGCGCAGGGACGAGGTCGGCATGCTCCGACTGTAGGGTCGCGGGCCGCGCGACGTCATCATCCGCTCACGTCGCCGCGCTGGAAGACGACCAGCGCGACCGCCCCGCAGCCGATCAGGGTGCCCAGCAGCCCGGCCAGGCCGAGCAGGTGCCCGGGTGCCGCGCCGCTCGCGTCGATGAACCGCGACCAGAAGTTGCTCGGTAGCGCGGTGATCGATGCCTCGCCGGCGGGGAACCCCATCCAGCCCTGCACCCAGGTCGCCGGCGTCCAGGCCCCGCCGCCCGGCAGCGCTGCCACCGCCAGCATGACCACGAACGCCCCGGCGGTGGCCGCCGTGGTGCCGATGGTGTTGCGGGTCAGCACCGCGGCGAGCAGGCCGACCGCCGCGAACACCGCCAGCACCAGCAGCGAACGCCCCACCTGGGAGCCCGCCCAACTCGCGGCGGCGGCCAGCGACTGGTGCGGGTCGGGCAGGTGGTCCACGCGCACCAGCACAGGTCCGGCCACGGCCAGCCCCGCCCAGCAGGCGGCGACCAGCGCGACCCCTGCGATCCACAGGCTCACCAGCTTCGCGGCCAGCACCCGCCGGCGCCGGCCGTGCTGGACGAGCAGGTTCTTGAGCGTCCGCCCGGACCACTCGCCGCCGGCGTGGCCCCCGGCGAGCAGCGCGATCGCGAGCGCCCCGGGCAGCGAGGCCATCAGCCCCGCGGCCTCGGCGCCGGCCGCCACCGGGTGGAGCTGCGCGGCGGTCCGGAGATCGCCGCCGCCGCCGTCCAGGCGCGCGTTGGCGCTGCCGCCGACCGCGAGCAGCACGCAGAACAGCGCGGACGAGACCATCACGCCCCAGAGCAGTGGTCGGTTGAGCTTGCGCAGCTCGGCGCGCAGCAGCCGCACGGCGCTCACCCCCGCATCCGTTCGGGATCGTCGGCCGGCCCGGTCAGCCGCAGGAAGGCCGCCTCCAGCCCGCCGGCCGTGGCCAGCTCGGCGACGGTGCCCTCGGCGACGACCCGGCCGGCGCGTACCACCGCGATCCGGTCGCACACTTGCTCGACCTCGCCGAGCAGGTGGCTGGACAGGAACACGGTGGTGCCGTCGTCGGCCAGCGAACGGAGCAGCGACCGCAGCTCGCGGATGCCGGCGGGGTCCATGCCGTTGGTCGGCTCGTCCAGGAGCAGCAGGTCCGGGTCGCGGAGCAGCGCGGCCGCGAGCCCGAGCCGCTGGCGCATGCCCTGCGAGTAGGCCTTGACCTTGCGGCCTGCGACCGGCGCCAGACCGACCCGGTCCAGCGCCCGCTCGACCGCGTCGGCGCGGGGTGGCGGCGGGCCGCAGAGCGCGAGCACCTCGAGGTTCGCCCGCCCGGTCAGCCACGGGTAGAAGGCTGGCTCCTCGATCATCGCGCCGACCCGTTCGAGGCCGTCGGGATCGGGCAGCGGCCGGCCGTTCCGCCACGCGCGGCCCGCGCTGGGCCGGACCAGGCCGAGCAGCATCCGCAGGGTGGTGGTCTTGCCCGACCCGTTGGGCCCGAGGAACCCGAACACCTGGCCCGCCTCGACGACCAGGTCGAGCCGGTCGACCGCGGCCGTCGACCCGTACCGCTTGCTGAGGCCCTGGCAGCGGATCGCCTCGGTCACTCCCGCCTCCCGCGTGGTCGCCAACCTTCTCGGCAACGACGCTACGGGGCCGCGGCTCAGGCGTCGTCAGCCTGGCGACGATCCTCGGCTCGTCGATTCGACGATGGCGGGACGGGCGTCAGCCGTCCTGGCGCTCGGAAAGGTCCGCGGGGACGGCGCCGGGAGGCCCGAGGACGACGTCGCCCAGCTCGGTGGTCACGGCCATGAACAGGTCGGCGTCCCAGCCGTGGTCCGCTGAGGCGAGGTGGGCGGGCGTGCCCGCGCGGGCGATCAGCTCGGCGAATCCCGCGGGCGAGCTGATGTTGAGCGCCCGGGCGCCCTCGGGCCCGGCATGGAAGGTGTGCGGCACGTTCGTCGGCACGGTGTAGAAGTCGCCGGGCTCCAGGCGCCGCTCGTCCGCTCCGGCCCACGCGGTCAGGGAGCCGGACAGCAGGAACAGGCGCTCCTCGTACCTGGTGTGCAGGTGCAGCGGCACCTTCGCGCCAGCCGGCAGCACCGAGTCGATCAGGTCGTGGCGGCCGTCGGTCTCGGGGCCGGTGGTCAGGATGATCGCGCGGAGGCCCTCCGGGCCCACCACGAACTCGCGGCCCGGGGCGGCGGGCCTGGTCGGGATCCGCTCCTTCACGCTGCCTCCTTGTGCTCGCGGCAACTCGCATCGGTGCGGCCAATTCTGCTGACCGGGGACCCTCGCGTCCCGGACGCGCCGCGCACCGGGATTGACGTTCCGTGCACGATCGGGGGAGCGCCGGCGGCGCTATGCCGCGGGTCCGCGCGGCGTCGGCCCGGCCATGGTGCGGCGGTACTCCGACGGCGGGACCCCGTAGGCCGTCCGGAACAGGCGACTGAAGTGGGCCGGCTCGGGGAGCCCCCAGCGTGCGCCGATAGCGCTCACCGGCTGCCGGCGCAGCGCCGGGTCCAGCAGGTCGCGGCGGCAGCGCTCCAGCCGCCGCTCGCGGATCCAGGCGGCCACGCCGGTCGGCTGCCTCTCGAACAGCTTGTACAGGTATCGCAGCGAGACGTGGTGGGCGGCGGCGATCGTGGCCGGCGAGAGCTCCGGGTCGCCGAGGCGCCGCTCGATGAACGCGCCGACGGTGCGCAGCAGGGCTTCGCGCTCGCTCGCCTGGGGCAGCCCGGGCTCGCGCTCCAGCCGGGGCGCGAGCGCCGCGGCCACCAGGTCGACCATGGCGGTGCCGAGCCTGGCGCCGTCGGCGGGGTCGAGGTCGTCCAGGTGCGAGACGAGCTGACGCGCGAACGCCGATGCGACCGCCCCGGTGCCGCGGTCCCCGGGGATGCGGGCGCCGCCGATCCTGGCGACGTCGTCCTGGCGCAGCGGCAGCATGGCCTTTGGGAACTCGACCGACACGCCCTCCTGCACCGCGGTCGCCCAGCGGGCCGGGCGCGAAAGGTCGACGATGGCCAAGTCGCCCGGGCCGAGGGCCGACTCCAGGCCGGCCTGCTCGACCAGCATCCGTCCGCGCACCACCAGCTCGACCCGATAGCGTTCGGGGTCCCGGTCCGACTGGCGGATCAGCCTGTGCGTGCGCGTGGCCTGGCATCTCTCTGAGGTGGAGGGCGGCCAGGCGATCCGCATCTCGCAGACTTGGACGGCGCCGACATCGCCGACCACCAGCTGCTGGGGAGCGCTCGTGCCGCGCGGCGGGCGCACGTGGGCCGGCCCGAAGGTCTCGTCGACCACCCGCAGCCAGCGCTCGAGATGCGAGGAGACCGTCTCGCCCTGGACTGCCCGGAACGCGACCGCCATGGCTGACATGGTAGTCCACGGCTCTACCGCTCCAGGAGTGAATGGAGGCGAGGTTAAACGCCTCTGATGGGCGGGTAGCCAGCGAACGGGTGGGAAATAGAGCTTCTTGTCATGTTCGACCGGACATGAATGAGGGCTCTGGCGACCTGACGGCGTTCCACCCGTCAGGCGCGCCGGTCGATCCCGGTCCTGGTCTGGGGGTCGGGGCCGGGATCCCGGCGAATCACCCTCGAGAGCGCGCTCACCGCCGGTTGCGGTTGACACGGCCGAAGGTGCTTCCTAGCCTCGATGCGTCGTCGGCCTGAAGATCACGTTGAGGGCATTGGTCGTCATGGTGAAGTCCGCAATCGACCGGTCGGAGCAGGTCCAGCTCGTCGCGCTGTTCACCGAGATCGAGTCCGCCGCGGCCCAGGACACCAGGTTCGCCGAGTCGGTCACCTTCTGGCGGTACCAGCTCACCATCGGTGTCGAGCCGAGCCAGCTCCCGGAGCTGCTGGTGCTGCTCGACGAGGTGACCGACCTTCCGGGGGCGAACGGGGACCTCTGGGCGCGCGCCCGCAGGTGGCGTTCCACCCTGGAGCCGCGCGCCAAGCCGGTCCAGCCGTGGCGACCGCCGCTCGACCGCGGCCGATAGCCCGCACACGGCCAGCGGCCTCCGCGGCCCCGGCCCTTCAGTCCCGCTGGCCGAGGAGGACCGGGTCGGTGATCCCGCCCGGGCTGGCGAGCCCGGCGACGTCCCAGCCGGCCAGGCGCGAACCGGCCTGGTAGGCGCTCTCGTAGAAGCCGAGCACCGCCACGCGCGGGTCCGCTTCGGCGCGGGCGTCCTCGTAGCGCAGGACGGCCAGGTGGCCGCCGTTGCGGGGCATCCAGGTCGCAGCCGTCGGCGAGAGGGGTTCGGCCGCCAGCCCGGCCGGCTCCGGCGCCGTGTAGGAGTAGAACGCCGGCTCCGGGAACTGGTCGTCGCCGAACCAGAACCCGAAGCTGATCACCTCGCGGGAGTAAGCCTCGCGGGTCACCGGGTCGGCGCTTGGCGGCTGGTCGACCCTGCGGTCCGAGAAGCGGGTGTGGGCGATGTCGAAGGTGTGCCAGAAATGGTGCACCGGGCTCACCTTGCCGGAGAACCGGGCCGCGAACTCCTCGAGCACCAGGTTGACCTGGCTCAGCACCGTCCAGTAGCGCTCGGCCCAGGCGCGGTCGTAGCCGGCGTGCTCGGTGTCCTCGGCGAACGGGCGGCCGGCGTCCGGGAGGTCGAACGGCGTCGGGATGGCGATGTCGACCTCGACCCCGAGCTCGCCCAGCGCGTCCAGGGTCTCCCGGTAGAACGAAGCGACCGACTGCCCTTCCAGCCGGAACACCACCATGCCGTCGAGGGTCTGGACCCGAAGCAGGTGGTCGACGTAGTCGAAGTCGATGGTGAAGATCGGGTTGCCGTCGGCCTGGCCCATCGGGCGGCTGGTGATGCCGCGACCCGTCAGGTGGAACGGCGCGTTCCACCAGTGGTTGCGCCGGACGCCCGCGGCCAGGCGGATCTTGCCCACCACCTGACAGAAGCGATGGAGGGTCTCCTTGGTGTCCCGCCACGAGTCCAGAGGGATCGGTGGGAACAGCTCCATAGCCCTCCTGGTGAAGCTTCAAGGGAACGCCGACTTCAGCGACGAGATCGGCAGCGGGACGACGCCCCTGAACGGGGCCGGGTCGATCGCCACCGACACCGCGGCCAGGCCGCGGCCGGCGAGGTAGCGAGCACAGGTCCGCCGATCCGGGAAGTCGTGGCCTAATGGGACGGGTGGGCGTGATCGAAGCTCGGCTGCGACCAGGAGGAGGCGCGATGCGGACCAGCACCATCGGCGGGCTCGGCTCGCCGGCGACCGGGGTGGTGGTGACCGGCGGCGCCAGCGGCATCGGCCGCGCGACCTGCCTGGCCCTCGCCGAGGTCGGGCGGCCCGTGGCGGTCTGGGACGTCAACGCCGAGGGCGCCGCCGAGACGGCCAAGCGCTGCGCCGAGCTGCACGGCGTCGCCAGCCACGCGTTCGCCGTCGACGTCGCCGACCGCGCCGCGATCGAGGCCGCGGCCGCCGCGACCACCGCGGCGCTGCCCAGCGTCGGCGGTCTGGTGCACGCCGCCGGCGTCGGCCTGCCCGGACCGGTCGACGACCTCGACGAGCTGAGCTGGGGGAGCGTAGTCGACGTCAACCTGCGCGCGGCCGGGTTCCTGGTGCGCGCGCTGCTGCCGGCGCTGCGCGCCTCCGGGCCCGGGGCGGCGGTGGTGAGCATCTCCTCGGTCGAGGCCCTGGTCGGGCACGGCGCGCTCCCCGCCTACTGCGCCTCCAAGGCCGGCCTGCTGGGCCTGACCAGGGCGATGGCGCACTCGCTGGGCTTCGACGGCATCCGCGTCAACGCGGTCTGCCCCGGCGCGGTCGACACGCCGATGCTCGCGCCGCTGCTGGCCGCGCCCGGGGCCCGCCAGGCGATCGAGCAGCGGGTGCCGCTCGGCCGGGTCGCCGAGCCGCACGACATCGCCAAGGCGGTGCGATTCCTGCTCTGTGACGAGGCCGCCTACGTGCACGGCACCTACCTGGTCGTCGACGGCGGCATGACCGCGGTCGGCTGACGGCCGGGTTCTACGCTCGGGTCAAGAGCTGGTCGACGATCAGCACGATCGCGGAGAGCGCGGACACCAGCAGCACCGCCTCGCGGGTGCGGCCGCGGTCCAGGACCCTGGCGGCCGGCCCTGAGCAGGCGAAGCCGAGCAGGATGAACGGGGCCAGCAGGGCGGACTCGGCGAGCTGCTGGGCGCCGAGCTTGCCGAACAGCCCCAGGGTCACCAGCGAGAGCACCGAGCCGATCAGGAAGTACAGCGCCAGGGTGCCGCGCACGATCGAGCCGTGCGCCCGCTGGTACATGAGCGCGATCGGCGGGCCCCCGATCGAGCTGGCCGTGCCGGTGAAGCCCGAGATCAGCCCGGCGGCGAGCAGGCTGCGGGTGGTGGGCGCGACCTCGAGACCGGCGGCGCTGACCGCGACCGCGGCCAGCACCAGCACGCCGAAGGTGATCGACAGCGGCCGCTGCGGGAGGGTCGCGATCGCGTAGGCGCCGAGCACTGTGCCGGGCACGCTGCCGATCAGGCACCAGCGCACGCCCCGGTCGATCCCGCCGCGGTTGCGGTAGCTGTTGCCGATGTTGATGGTCAGCGAGGCCACGATCAGCGGCACGGGGACCAGCGCGGGGTCGACCATCAGCAGGATCGGGACCGCCAGCAGGCTGAGACCGAAGCCGACCGCTCCCTGTACGCAGGCGGCGACCGCGACGGTGCCCCCGGCGACCAGCAGCTCGCCGGCGCTCACGAGGGCGAGCTGAAGGCGCTGATGCCGGTCAGCGCCTGGCCGAGCACCAGCGTGTGGACCTCGTTGGTGCCCTCGTAGGTCAGCACCGACTCGAGGTTGTTCATGTGGCGGATCACCGGGTACTCGAGGGTGACGCCGTTGGCGCCGAGGATGGTCCGCGCGGTCCGCGCGATCTCGATCGCCTCGCGGACGTTGTTCATCTTGCCCATGCTCACCTGCTCGGGCCGGAGCACGCCCTCGTCCTTCATGCGGCCCAGGTGCAGCGCCAGCAGCTGCCCCTTGGACAGCTCGGTCACCATGTCGGCCAGCTTGGCCTGGGTGAGCTGGAAGCCGCCGATCGGCCGGTCGAACTGGACGCGGGTCTTGGAGTACTCCAGGGCGGCCTCGAAGCAGGCGCGGGCGGCGCCCATCGAGCCCCAGCAGATCCCGTAGCGGGCTTCGCTCAGGCACGACAGCGGCCCACGCATGCCGGTGACGCCGGGCAGGACGGCCGACTCGGGCAGCCGGCAGCCCTCGAGGATCAGCTCGGAGGTGACCGAGGCGCGCAGGCTCAGCTTCCGCTCGATGTCGCGGGTGCTGAAGCCGGGGGTGCCGCGCGGCACCAGGAAGCCGCGGATCCCCTCCTCGGTGCGGGCCCAGACCACCGCGATGTCGGCGATGCCGCCGTTGGTGATCCACATCTTGGTGCCGTCCAGGATCCAGTCGGGCCCGTCGCGCCGGGCGCTGCTGCGCATTCCGGCGGGGTTGGACCCGAAGTCGGGCTCGGTGAGCCCGAAGCAGCCGAGCGCTTCGCCGGTGGCCATGCGCGGCAGCCACTCCCGCTTCTGCTCGTCGGAGCCGAAGCGGTGGATCGGGAACATCGCCAGCGACCCCTGCACCGAGACCATGCTGCGCACGCCGCTGTCGCCGGCCTCCAGCTCCAGCGTGGCCAGGCCGTAGCTGACCGCGTTCGTGCCGGCGCAGCCGTAGCCCTCCAGGTGCATGCCGAGCAGGCCCAGCGCGCCCAGCTCCTTGGCCAGCTCGCGCGGCAGCTCGCCGCGCTCGAACCAGCCGGCGATCTCGGGCAGCACCTTGTCCCGGACGAAGGCGCGGACGGTGTCCCTGATCAGCCGCTCCTCGTCGCTGAGCAGCCGGTCGATGGCGAGGAAGTCCAGCGGGTTCGGCGTGGCGCTCATGGTGGTTCCCTCCTGGTCAAAAGCCCGCTTCAACCCTACTCGGGGATCACCGCCATGCCCATCACTTCGACCATCGCCTCCGCGTCGAACAGGCCCTTGACCTCGAGCAGCGCGGTCGCGACGTAGTGGCGGCCGAGGTGGCGGCGCCAGGCGCGCCCGAGCTCGGGCAGCGCGGCGCGGTAGGCGGCGGCGTCGGTGACGAAGATCTGCATCCAGACCAGGTGGGACGGCTCCCCGCCGGCGGCTCGCAGCGCGGTGACCAGGTTCGCGAGCGCGAGGTCGAGCTGGCCGACCAGGTCGGTGGCCGCGACCCGGCCGCTGGCGTCCATGCCGATCTGGCCGCCGAGGTAGACGGTGCGGCCGGGCGCGGCCACCACCGCGTGCGCGTACCCGGACGCCGGCGCCAGCCCGGCCGCCTCGACGATCCGGTGCGGCGTGGGCGCGGCCGCGGTGGGCTCGCCACCGCCGACGTCGCCGGCGGTCACCGGCCGGTCCAGTTCGGCGAGCGGCCCTCGGTGAAGGCCCGGTAGAACTCGGCGTGGTCGTCCGAGCGCATCAGCAGCGCCTGGGTCATCGCCTCCAGCTCGATCGCGCCCGACAGGCCCATGTCCAGCTCGCGGGAGAGCAGCGCCTTGGTGGCGCCGTAGGCGAGCGTCGGCCCGGTCGCCATTCGCCCCGCCAGCGCCGCGGCCGCCGCGGCCAGCTCCTGGTCGTCGACCACCTGGGTGGCCAGGCCGAGCCGCTCGGCCCGCTCGGCGTCGAGCCGGTCGCCCAGCAGCAGCAGCTCGGTGGCCCTGGCCAGGCCGACCAGCCTGGGCAGCAGGTAGGCGGAGCCCATGTCGGCGCCGGCGAGCCCCACCTTGGTGAACAGGAAGGCGAGCGAGGCCGAGCGGGCCAGGACCCGGAAGTCGGCGGCCAGCGCGATCACGGCGCCGGCGCCGGCGGCGACCCCGTTGATGGCCGCCACGATCGGCAGCGGCAGCTCGCGCATGCGCTGCACCACCGCGCCGGTCATGCGGGTGAAGTCGAGCAGGTCGCGCGGCCCCATCGACTGGAGCGCGCCGATGATCTCGTGGACGTCGCCCCCGGAGCAGAAGCCGCGGCCCCGCCCGGTGATCACCAGCACCCGTGCGTCCTCACGCAGGGGTAGCTCGGCGAGCAGGTCGCGGAGGTCGGCGTAGACCTCGAAGGTGAGCGCGTTGAGCCGCTCGGGCCGGTCGAAGGTGACCGTGGCGACGCCATCGGCCACCTCGAAGCGGAAGTGCTCCCAGCGGTCCGTCGGCCGCGCGGAGCCCCGGAACGGGCTCAAGCTCGCCATCCCCTCAACCACGGCCTCCCTCGAACAGCTCGCGGGCGATGATCGTGCGCTGGATCTCCGAGGTGCCCTCGTAGATCCGCGGCGCGCGGACCTCACGGTACAGATGCTCCAGCGGGTGGCCGCGCACCAGCGCCCTGGCGCCGTGGACCTGCACGGCCGCGTCGACCACCCACTGCGCGGTCTCGGTCGCGTACAGCTTGGCCATCGCGGCCATCCCGGCGAGGCCGGAGCCGCCGCTTTCGCGCCGGCCGCCGGGGCCGCCGGGACCGCCGGGGCTGCGCTGGTCCCACTCGTCGTAGCGGCTGGCCGCCGCGTAGACCAGCAGCCGCGCCGCCTCGGTGCGCGTGGCCATCTCGGCGATGGTGTGCGAGACCGCCTGGAACTCCCGCAGGGTTCTGCCGAAGGTCCGCCGCCCGGCCGCGTGGGCGATCGCGGCGTCCAGCGCGGCCTGGGCCATGCCGACCGCGAAGGCGCCCACGCTCGGCCGGTAGCGGTCGAGCGTGCGCATCGCCACCCCGAAGCCCCGGTCGACCTCGCCGAGCACCTGCTCGGGCCCGACCCGGACGCCGTCGAACTCGAGCCGCCCGATGGCGTGGCCGGCGAGCAGCTCCAGGCGCTCGCCGCCGAGGCCCGGCGCGTCGCCGGGGACGGCGAAGGCGGTGATCCCGCGGGCACGGGCGCCCGGGGTGGTCCGCGCGAACACGGTGTAGACGTCGGCGTCCGGGGCGTTGGAGATCCACGACTTCTCGCCCTGCAGCCGCCAGCCGTCGCCGTCGGGACTGGCCGACAGCTCCAGCCCGGCGGCGTCGGAGCCGGCCGCGCTCTCGGAGAGCGCGAAGGCCGCGACCGCCTCGCCCGAGCTGATCGCGGGCAGCCAGCGGGCGGCGGTGGCGTCGGTCGCGGCGGCCGCGATCGGGTGGCCGCCGAGCCCCTGGAGCGCGAGCGCGGTCTCGGCGTCGGTGCACTCGAGCGCCAGCGACTCGCGCAGCAGACAGAGGTCGAGCGCGGACGGCGGCACGGAGCCCTCGCGGGCGGGCGGGACCAGCCGCGCGATCAGGCCGTGCGCGCCGAGCGCGCGCACCAGCTGGCGATTGACGCTGCCGGGCTGGCCGGCGGCCGCGATCGGGGCGAGTGACTCGCGCGCCAGCGCCCGCACCTCGGCCATGCGCCGCAGCTGGTCGTCGCTCAAGCTGAAGGCTGTCATCGAGCGCGAGCGTACCAGGCGGGCTGCGCGGCGACCGGCTCAGGGCAGGGTGTCGCCGGCCCGGTCAGGGCAGCGTGTCGCCGGCCGGCTCAGGGAAGCTCAGGGCAGCGTGTCGCCGATCCGCGCGCCCTCGCGGGCCTCCTCCGCCACGCCGACCTCGGCCCCCTCGGCTTGCTCGCCTCGCTCGCCCCGCTCGCCGGCCGCCTGGGCCCGGGAGCGGCTCGGCCGCAGCAGCAGGACCGCCAGCAGCGATGCCCCGATCAGCCCGACGGCCGAGACCGCGTAGGTGTTGTGGATGCCGGCGACGAAGGCGCTGGCGACCGCCTGGTGCACCTCGGGGCCACCGCCCACGGCCGCGGCGCTGGTGCCCGCGCCCCTGCCGGCCGCGGCCTCGATCCGCGAGCGCACCGCGTCGCTCAGGTGCAGCGGCTCCAGCCGCGACGGCAGCACCGCGTTGAAGCGGGCCAGCGCGATCGCGCCCAGTACCGCGACGCCGAGGGCGCCGCCAACCTGACGGTTGGTGTTGATGGTCCCCGACGCCACCCCGGCCTGCTCCGGCGGCATCGCCGCCACCGCCGCGGCGACCATCGGCGCCATCGTCAGCCCCAGCCCGATGCCGAGCAGCAGCAGCGGGCCGAGAAGCTCCAGGTAGGGCGTGCCGGCGTCCGACTGGGTGAGCAACAGCAGCGCCACCGCCGACAGCGACGTGCCCGCGGTGACCGGCACCCAGTAGTCGAAGCGCGAGGCCAGCCGCCCGGCGATCGGCGCCACCAGCACGATCATCAGCGTGTACGGCGCGGTCCGCAGCCCGGCCTGGAGCGGCGTGTAGCCCTGCACCGTCTGGAAGTACAGGGTGTTGAAGAACACGAACCCGAGCAGCGCGAAGCCGACCAGCGCCCCGATCGCGTTGGCGCTGGAGAACGACCGGTCGCGGAAGAAGCGCAGCGCCAGCATCGGCTGGGCGCGGCGGCTCTCGACCAGCAGGAAGGCCGGCAGGCTGACGAGCCCGACGCCCAGCAGGGTCAGGATCACCGGCGAGGTCCAGCCCTGGCTGTTGCCCTCGATCAGCGCGAAGGTCAGCGAGCCGAGCGCGATGATCGCCAGGATCTGGCCGGGGATGTCGAGCGGGCGCGGGACCCGGCTGTGCGACTCCTTGATCACCCGGCCGGCGACCACCAGGGCGAGCACGCCGACCGGCAGGTTCACGAAGAACACGCTCCGCCAGCCGAGGCCGTCGGTCAGCAGCCCGCCGAGCAGTGGCCCGGCCACCAGCGCGACCGCCGACACGCCCGACCACAGGCCGATCGCCTGGGCCTGCTCGCGGCGGTCCGGGAAGGTCGAGGTCACCAGGGCCAGGGTGCTCGGCAGCAGCGCGGCGCCGCCCACCGCCTGGAGCGCCCGCGCGGCGATCAGCATGCTCTCGTTCTGGGCCAGGCCGCAGAGCGCCGAGGCGACCGTGAACACCACCAGTCCGAGCTGGAAGACCCGCTTGCGGCCGTAGCGATCGCCGAGCGCGCCCGCGCTGAGCAGCAGGCTGGCGAACACCAGGATGTAGGCGTCCACCACCAACTGGAGGCTGGTGACGCTGGCGCCCAGCTCGCGCTGGATGCTCGGCAACGCCACGTTCACGATGGTGTTGTCCAGCATCACCATGAACAGCCCGAAGCAGCAGGCACCCAGCGTCAGCAGCTTGACCCTGCGGTTGGAACCAAACAACGCGACACCTCGTACGGCCTGGGGGCGGCACCGGCGTCCGTCGGCCGGCGCTCAACCCTCCATGGTGCCGCTGTTCAGCCGCTCGCGCCGTCGAGCCCCTCGAGCACCAGCCCGATCGCGGACGCGGTCACCCGTTCCGGCGGGTCGCCGTCGCGGATCCGCAGGATGGCGGCGTTGACCACGCCCTGGACCAGCCCGGCCAGCAGCGCCCGGTCCGGCTCGTCCACGTCGGGCAGCGCCTCGGTGAGGGTCGACGCGAGCCGCTGGTGCAGCTCGCGGATGCGGGCGCGCGCCTGGGCCCCGACCGGGACCTCCGCGCCGGGCGGCGCCACCAGCCGCGGCTCCTCGACAGCGAGGTCGAGCTGGGCGCGGACGAAGGCGGCGACCCGCTCGCGGGGGCTGCTGGCGCCGGCGAGCCGGGAGCGGACCAGCTCGGCGTGGCGGCCGATCTCGCGCTCGCATAACGCGACCAGCAGGTCGTCCTTGGAGGCGAAGTACTCGTAGACGGTCGGGCGGGCGAGCCCGGTGCGGTCGGCGAGCGCGCCGAAGGTCAGCCCGGGATAGCCCTGCTCCTCCAGGAGCTTTCGCGCGGCATCAAGGAGCGCTGCCAGTTGCTTCGCGCGGTGCTCCGCCACCGTCGGCGCGCTGATTTTCGGCATGGGGGAATATCAAACCACCAAAGCGACCCAAGAAACACCGATTCGTCGGGGCTGTCCTGGAGCCCTGCTAGACTCCCGCCGGGCTGCTCCGCGCCTGGGGGGCCCGCGCGGGATCCCTGTCGCCGCGCCACACCTCAACGGGTCCGAGGGGGGATCGAGGCTGCTCGTCGAGGACTACGCCGACCGCGTCAGGGGCTGCGCCCAGTACCTCACCCGCCTGCTCGCCGACCAGGGCACCCGCGTGGACAACCCGGTCGACGAGCCGGTCGCCCCCGAGGACAGCGGCCCGCTCGACCTCGCCGAGGACCGCGGCTTCACCCAGTTCCCGGTCGACCCGGCCAGGGGCGTCACCGCCGCGGCCGTCGACGGCGGCTCGGCCTGCCTGATCAACGGGCGCTCGTTCTGGGTGATCGTCTACCGGGCCGGCACCATCTGGCACCGCGACCGCGTCACCATCGGCGAGGACGCCGCCGCGCTCACCATCGAGGCGCTGACCCAGACCGACGCCAAGGGCCGCTACGCCCAGGCGCTCGCGGCCGCCGGGGTGGTCCGCGAGCGCGAGCTGGCCGACCTCGGCGGGGTGGTCGACGTGCTCCGCGAGCTGGCCGAGTGGGCCCGGGTCCGCGAGGCGGTCCAGCGGGCCGCCCCTGGCGACCTGGTGCTGGTCGACGGCAGCCTGCACCCGGGCGCGTTCCTGCCGGCCCCGCTGGTGGCGCCGATCCACGAGCTGGCCCTGGAGCGCGGCGTCGACCTGGTCGGCGTGACCAAGTCGTCCAAGCTCCGCTGGGGCCGCTACGCGCCGCTGGTGCTGCGCGTCCGGCGCCGCGCCGAGGACGAGCTCGGGCCCGACGCCCGCTGGTTCCTGCGGGTCACCAGGGACCCCGGGGACCCCGACGACCCCGACCAGGCCGGTCCCGACTCCGGCGGCTGGCGATCGGAGGTGTTCGTCGCCCGGCTCGCCTCGCGCGGGGCCTACGCCTTCCGCGTCGACGCGGTCCGCGGCCACCGCGACCCCGAGGAGCTTTTCGCGGTGCTGGCCGGCCTCTCCGACGACCCCGCCTTCCTCGGCTACCCCTATCCGCTCGCCCGCGTCCACCAGCTCGTCAGCCTGCCTGGGCACCTGCTCGCCGACCTGCGCCGCGACCTGCGCGCCGCGTTCCTGCGCGAGGGCCTGCCCTCCGACGACATCGACCTGGTCATGCGCGACTTCCACCTGACCCTCAACGCGTGATCCCGCGCGCGTGCGCCCGACCCGAAGGACCACGAGGACCACGATGCCCGACGCCACCGACTACAAGGGCCGCATCTTCGGCCGCTCCGTCTCCGACGTGCGCTTCCGCGCCTTCTACGGCGAGGACCTGTTCCTCGGCGAGCTGCTGGTCGGTGCCGACGCCGAGCGCGCGCGGCGCTACCTGTTCCGGGTCACCGACGTGGCCTACGGGTCGGAGTCGTCCGACGAGGGCTGGGCGGAGCGGGTGGCCGGCGGGCTGATGGAGATGGACCGGGCCGGCGAGACCACCGGCATGCGGGACGTGGAGCGGCGCCTCTACAAGGTCGCCAAGGTCGCCTCGCTGGGCTACGTCGACCCGGCCGGGCGCTTCCACAAGCCGAAGAGCCTGCCGGCCCAGTTCGGCGAGGTGAGCGCGCCGATCGAGGAGGACCTGGAGTTCCTGCGGGCGCGCATGGGCGACGTCGAGGTCGGCCGGCTGCGGTCCGGCGAGGACACCATCGAGCTGCCGGTCGGCATCCGCGGCGAGACCCTGCCGAGCCACGTCGGCGTCTTCGCCACCACCGGGATGGGCAAGTCGAATCTGATGAAGGTGCTGGCCGGCCAGCTGCTCGCCGCCGAGGGCCGCTACGCGATGCTGCTGTTCGACCCGCACGGCGAGTACCTGGAGGGCGGCGGCCCGCCGCGCAGGGGCCTGGCCCATCACCCCTGGGCCGAGCAGCGCCTGCGGGTCTACTCGCCCAGCCCCAAGCCCGGCCAGGGCAACCTGCTGCGGCTGTCGCTGGCCGAGCTGTCGCCCGACGACCTGCGCACCGCCTGGAAGTTCACCGGGCCGCAGTCCGAGGCGCTGGAGAGCGCCGCCGCCCTGCTCGGCGACAAGGGGATGTGGATCAAGCGGCTCGCCGAGGAGGAGCCGGAGGACCTCAAGGAGGCCGAGCTGGGCCGCCACGCGCTGGCGACCATCCAGGTGCTCTCCCGCCGCGCCAAGCGGATCGTGCGGCTGCCGCTGATGACCGAGGACCCCAGCCAGTCGCTGACCGGCAAGGTGCTGGACGACCTCGCCGGCGGCAAGGTCGTGCTGATCGACACTTCCGGGCTGGAGGCGGTCGAGGAGATGCTGGTCGCGTCGCTGCTGACCCGCAGCCTGCTGGACGAGCGCGCGACCTCGTACCGGGTCGACCGCGACCACTTCGCGCGGCTCCCGCGCACGCTGGTCGCGCTGGAGGAGGCGCAGCGGGTGCTCACGCGCCTGGAGGACGCCGAGTTCAACGTCTTCCCGAGGCTGGCGCGCGAGGGCCGCAAGTTCAACGTCGGCCTCTGCGCGGTCACCCAGCAGCCCAAGCTCATCGACGCCGAGCTGCTCAGCCAGTTCAACACCTATTTCGTGCTCGGCCTCGCCGACGAGCGCGACCGCCACATCCTGCGGCAGTCGTCAAAGCAGGACCTTTCGGACCTCGGCGCCGAGATCCAGACGCTGATGCCCGGCGAGGCGCTGGTCACCAACCCCGAGGCGCCGTTCGCCTTACCCGCCAAGGTGCACCTCTACGAGGACTGGCTGGCGGACGTGCCGCCGCCCGAGGCGCCGAGACGGCGCCCGGCCGGCGCGCTCGAAGGCTTCTACGACTGATGTCGAGGATCGTGGCGATCTCGGACGCGCACCTCGGGCGCGCCCACTACCACGCCGTCAACCAGCAGGGTCTCAACCAGCGCGAGGCCGATTTCGCCGAGAGCTGGCACCGCGCGGTCGAGGCCGCGCTGGCGCTCGACCCGGCGGGGGTGCTGGTCCTCGGCGACCTGTTCGACATCCCCAGGCCGAGCTACCGCGCCTTCCGCGAGGGCTCCAGGGGGATCAGGGTGCTGGCCGCCTCCGGGGTGCCGACCTGCGCGATCTCGGGCAACCACGACACCACCAGGCTGCGCGAGTCCGGCACGCCCTACGCGGTGCTGGCGGACACCTTCCCGGAGGTCAGCTTCGTCTACCGGGGCGCGTGGGAGGCGGTCGACCTGCTGCCAGGGCTGCGCGTCCACGCCGTGCCGCACTGCGCCGGCGAGGGCGAGCTGAAGGAGCAGATCGCGGTGGCGGCGGAGGCGCGCTCGGCGGACCACATGAACCTGCTGGTCACCCACGCGGCGGTCACGGTGCTGTCGCGCCGCTACACCTACGGCGACGTCAACGAGCTGGAGATCGACCTGTCGACGCTGGACGCCGGCTTCGACCGGATCCTGCTCGGGCATTTCCACAATTTCGCCAAGGTCGCGCCCAACGCCTGGTATCCCGGGTCGACCGACACCTTCAGCTTCAAGGACCTGCCGAGCGGCGACGAGCCCGAGGTCAAGGGCGTGCTGGAGCTCGACACCACCTCGGGGCGCGTGCGTCACCACCCGGTGCCCGGTGCCCGGCCGCTGCGCACCTACCGGGTCGACGCCTTCGACCTGGACCTCGGCGAGGTCTACGACGCGGTCGCCGGCCTGGTCGAGCCGGGGGAGACCGACGGCGCGGTGGTGCGGCTGTTCGTCAACCAGGCCCGGCCGGAGCTGCGCCGGCTGCTCGACCGCCGCGCGATTGCCGAGGCGTTCCCCGGAGCGCTGGTGGTGAGCGTCCAGGTCGAGGCGGCCGACGAGGAGGGCGCCGCCCAGCTCGCGGCGCAGCCGGTGGCCAGCCTCGCCGACGAGTGGGACCGCTACCTCGCCAGCGTGCCGATCGAGGGCTACGACCGCGACCGGCTCGCCGCCCTCGGCAGGCGGCAGCTCCAGCGGGCCGAGGAGGAGGCGGGGTAGCCATGCACCTTCGCTCGCTGAGCCTGCGCAACTACCGCGTCTACCGGTCGGCCGACCTGGACTTCCCCGACGGCCTGATCGGCATCTACGGCGCGAACGGGTCCGGAAAGTCCACTTTGATCGAATCGATTCGTTACGCCCTGTACGGGGACGCGAGGACGGAGAAGTCGGAGCTTCGCTCGGCGGGGATCAACGACGACGTCAGGGTCGAGCTGGTGTTCGAGCACGAGGGCAACAGCTACGAGGTCCGCCGCGTGCTGAAGGGCCGCAACCTGACCCCGTCGGTCGAGGTGTTCGTCAACCGGCAGCTCGCCGCCCAGTCGGTCAGGGACGCCAACGCCTATCTCGCCCGCGTGCTCGGCATGGACCAGCGCGCCTTCCTGGCCTCGGTCTGCGCCCAGCAGAAGGAGCTGACCACCTTCGCGACCATGGCGCCGACCGACCGTCGCCGCCTGGTCCTCGACCTGCTCGGGGTAAGCCCGATCGAGCGGGCCCTGGTGCGGGTCCGCGAGGAGGCGCGCGACGCCAGGACCGCGGCGGGCGGCGCCCGCGCCCAGCTCCCGGACCTGCCCGCCGCCGAGGCCGCCGCCGCCGAGGCGGCCGGCGCCGCCCAGGTCGCCGGCGGCGCCGCCGAGGCCGCCAAGCAGGCCTCCACGGCCTCGGAGGGCGCGCTGGAGGCCGCCGAGAAGGCCGCCGCGGAGGCCGAGGCGACCGCCCGCAAGCTCGACGAGCTGCGTCAGACCGCTGCGCTGGCCAGGGCCGAGGCGGCCGGCGGGCGCAGCGAGGCCGAGCGCCACAGCGCCAGGGCGCTGGAGGCCGACGCGCTGGCGCCCCAGGTCGCCGAGGCGAAGGAGCGCCACGACGAGCTGGAGGGGGCCGCCGCCCCGCTCGAGGAGCTGGAGCGGGCGCGCGAGGGGCACCTGGAGCGGCAGGCGCTGCTCAGGGCCCTCCAGGACGCCAGCGGTCGCGAGCAGGTCGCCAGGCGGGCGCTCGCGGAGGCTGAGCGGGAGTCCGACGACGCCGCCGGGCTGATCGAGGCGAGGGACGACGCCGAGGCGGCGCTCGAGGAGATCGAGACCGAGCTGGCCGCGA
>JBEDUQ010000234.1:0-2621 GCA_040414855.1 Actinomycetota bacterium | reverse complement strand
CTGAGCGATCCGACCCGCCGGACCATCTTCGAGCGCGTCGCGCTCGCGCCCAGCGCGGTTGGCGAGCTCGCCGCCGGGCTGCCGGTGAGCCGGCCCGCCGTCTCCCAGCACCTCAAGGTGCTCAAGGGGGCTGGGCTGGTCATCGACGAGGCCGACGGCAGCCGGCGCATCTACCGGCTCGACTTAGCCGGGGTGGGGGCGATGCGCTCCTACCTGGACCGGTTCTGGAATCAATCGCTCGCGGCGTTCAAGGCCGCCGCCGAGCAGACCCACAAGGAGACAGCATGACCACGCAGCTGGCCGGTTCGTCAGTGTCCACGTCGATCGTGGTCGAGACGCCGATCGAGCACGCCTTCGAGGTATTCACCGTGGGCATCGGGACCTGGTGGCCCGAGACGCACCACATCCTCGATGGTGAACTGCAGGAGATGGTGTTCGAAACCAAACCAGGCGGTCATATCCGCGACATCGCCACCGACGGGCGCGAGTGCCGGTGGTCGCGGGTCCTCACCTACGAGCCGCCGGACCGGGTGGTGTTCAGTTGGGACATCAACCTGCAGTGGCAGGTGGAGCGCGATCCGGCACGCTGCAGCGAGGTCGAGGTGCGGTTCACGCCCCAGGGCGAATCCCGCACGCTGGTTGAGCTCGAGCACCGTCACATCGATCGTCACGGCGAGGGCTGGGAGCGCATGCGCGACGCCGTGGGCTCGTCGGGCGGGTGGGATCTGGCGCGCTTCGCCGCGGCGGCGGCCGCATCCATGCGCGCCTGAACCACACCTCTCCAGACGGCGTCCCCGGTCGGCGCCGGCGTCCATCCTGACCATTGCTTTCGCTTTCTGGACGGATGTACGAGTCGAGAATTCTCGCAATGTGCCGATGTTCCGGGCGACAATGCACACGATTGCGTCCCCGCCGTTGGGGGCGCTGTTCTGGAGGGGAAGACGGCTATGCGTGGAACCAGAACCGATGTACGACTCAGGCGGGGGCGGCAGCTCACTCTGGCGATGGTCATCGCCGGCGTGCTGGCCGGGCCGTTGACCGCGACCGCCGGCGCCCAACCGCGTGTCGCACATCCACATCCGACAGCGCACCATCGCGCTCCAATCCATCTGGTCTACGGCCACAAGGTGGGCTGAGCCGGCTCTCGGGGTGAGTGTCTCGATGCTGGCCCTCCCGGTCGGCAGTTCTTCTCTCCAACGGTCGGTGCCGCGACCGTTCGTCCGCTACACGATGGCGACGACAGTCGCGGCTGCGCTCGCTCTCCTCACTGTGGTGTGGGCGCGCCCGTGGCGGATCGACGATCCTGCCCTGTTCGTCCTGCTCTCGCTGTTCGCACTCATCGGCGAGCTCATGCCGATCCCGGTGCCGCACCGCCACGGTCTGGCCAAGGTGACCATCTCGACCACCTTCGCCTTCGCCATTCTGTTGCGATTCGGGGTGGCGCCGGCCACTGCCGTCTACGTGGCCAGTCTGGTGGTCGCCGACGCCGTCAGCCGCGTGGAGCCGATCAAGATCCTGTTCAACGCGGCGCAGTACGCGCTCGCCATGCTGGCTGCCGGGGCCGTCCTGTCGGCCGCCGGCACGCCACCGCTGGCCCACATCCACGGCGGTGACCTGTGGATCGTGTTCGCCGCCGCGGCCGCGTTCTTCGTGGTCAACCATGTGCTGGCGTGTATCGGTGCCGCGTTGCTCGGCGGCCTGCCGATCGTCCGCTACCTGTTCGAGGACCTGCGCTTTCAGGTGTTCACCGCCGGCTGCCTGCTGGCCTTCGCGCCCGCCGTGCTGGCGGCCGGAGACATGAGTCCGGCGCTGGTGGTCGTCACCTTCCTGCCCGTGCTGGCCATCTATGTGGGGGGACAGCAGGCGGCGGTCAACAGCCACCTCGCCTACCACGACGCGCTCACCGAGCTCCCGAACCGCCTGTTGTTCACCGAACGGCTACAGGCCGAGCTCGCGACCGCCGACCACGAGGACCGGGCGTGCAGCGTCCTGCTGCTCGACCTCGATGACTTCAAGGCGGTCAACGACACGCTCGGTCACGAGTTCGGGGATCTGGTCCTCAAGCAGATCGCCCAGCGCCTGCGGTTCGCCGTCAGTGAGGGGACCACGCTGGCTCGGCTCGGAGGGGACGAGTTCGCGGTCGTCATCGACGGAGGCCATGCCGCCGCCGTGGCGGCGGCACAGCAGCTGCTGGCGGCGCTCGACCGCCCGCTGGAGGTCAACACGCTCGCGCTGCAGGTCGCCGCGAGCATCGGCATTGCCTGCTTCCCGCAGCATGGTCGCTCGGCGCCCGAGCTGCTGCGCCACGCCGATGTCGCCCTGTACTGCGCCAAGGCCTCGGACGCCGCCTTCCAGACCTACGCCGAGGAGCAGGACGAGTACAGCATCGACCGCCTGGCACTGGCGGCACAGCTCCGGCGCGGCATCGAGCGCGGCGAGCTCGTCGTCCACTTCCAGCCCAAGGCGCCGCTGCGGCGGGGGCCGAGGCCCGGGGTGGAGGCGCTGGTGCGCTGGAACCACCCGCAGCTCGGCCAGATCGGCCCGGACGGGTTCATCCCGCTGGCCGAGCAGACCGGCATCATCAAGCCGCTCACCGAGCGGGTGCTGGAGACCGCGCTCGA
>JBEDUQ010000233.1:0-5636 GCA_040414855.1 Actinomycetota bacterium | reverse complement strand
TGACCGCCGCCTCGACCTTGACCAGCAGCTCCCCCTCGCCCGGCTCGGGCACCGGCACGGCTTCGATCCGCACGTCACCCGGGCCGTAGAAGCGCGCGGCGCGCATCGTCGCCGGGAGGACGGACCGCCCTTGGCCGCGCACCGCCACTCTGCCGGTCACGAGCCGGCCTCCGTGCTGACCGTCCGGTAGATGGGCGCGAGCGCGTGGTAGAGCGCCTGGTAGGTGGCGTGGAGGCGGTCGTGGCGGGGCCGGTGCGCGGCGTCGGGCGTGACCGTCCGCTCGACCTCGACCGTCTCCTTGAGAAAGCCGAAGCCCGGCTGCGCGCCGAGGCCGACCAGGGCGCAGGCCGCCGCGCCGCGGGCGGCGGCGTCCTGCGGGTCGCGGATGGTCTCGAGCGGCCGGCCGAGGACGTTGGCGATGACCTGGGTCCAGGACGCGCCGATGCCCCCTCCGCCCACCGCCCGCAGGGTCCCGACCGGCTCGCCGAACGCCTCGGCGTATTCCAGTGCCCAGCGCATCTGATGGGCGACGCCCTCCATGACCGCCAGGGCGAGGTGGCCGTGGTCGTGGTGCAGGTCGAGTCCGACGAACGCGGCGCGGGCGTGGTCGTCGAACAGCGGCACCCGCTCGCCGCTCAGCCACGGCAGAAATAGCAGCGACCCGCCGTCGCCCATCCGCTCGGCCACGAGCCGGTCCACCTCGGCGTGGCCGAGCACGGATCCGGACCCGCCCAGCACGCGGAGCAGCCAGGCGAGCGCGCCGCCGCCGGTGGCGATCTCGAGCCAGAGGATGAACCGCTTGGGGTCCATGTGCCCGAGCACGCCGAGCTGCCGCCCGGGGTCGGCCACCGGCCGGTCCAGGGTGATGCCGAAGTACACGGCGGTACCGAGGCTGACGTGCGCGTCGCCGTGCTCGACCGCCCCGGCGCCGACCTGGCTGGCGGGTACGTCGCCGGCGCCGACCATGACCGGCGTGCCGGCGAGCAGCCCGGTCTCGGCCGCGGCGGCGTCGGTCAGCCCTCTGGCCACCTCGGTCGCGGCGGCGACCTCAGGCAGGAGAGAGCCGCGCAGGCCGGCGAGCCGGCAGCGGTCCTCGTCCCAGCCGCCCGCCTCCGGGTCGGCCAGGCGGAACGCGGAGGCGCCAGCGTGGTCGGTCACGAACGTGCCGGTGAGCAGCGCGACCATCGCCTCCTTGCAGTCGAGCAGCTTGGCGGTGCGCGCCCACAGGTCCGCCCGCTCCTGTTGCAGCCAGAGGATCTTGGGGATCACGTCCTTGGCGGTGATGAGCGCGCCGAAGCGCCGGAACTGCTCCTCCGCGTCGACACGGGCGGCGAGCGCGGCGGCCTGCGGTGCCGAGCGGGTGTCGAGCCAGCTCAGCATCGGCGCCAGCGGCTCGGCGGAGGCGCCGAACGGCACCAGGTTGAACATCTGCGCGGTGATGCTCACCGCCTCGATCCGCTCGGGCGCGACCCCCTGCGAGTCGAGGAGCGCGCGCGAGGCGGCGCCGAGCCGCCCGTAGATCTCGTCGAGGTCCTGCTCGGCCTCGCCGCCGTCGCCGCAGCGCAGCCCATACGGCTCGTAGCGGGAGGCGACCACGCCGCCCCCCAGGTCGGCCAGGACCGCCTTGACGCCGCTGGTGCCGACGTCGAACGCGACCACGAAGGAGCCGCTCACCGCCCTCACGCCCTCACCGCCCTCACAGGGACCTCACGCCGACCGCTCGCGGGCCATCCCGCGCTCGGGCGCGAACAGCCGCTCGAACAGGCGCAGGAAGCGGTCGTTCTGCTCCGTGGTCCCGATGGTCACACGGATGAGGCTGCCGCGGAGCCGGTGCGACCCCATCGCGCGGAGCAGGATCCTGTCCGCCTCGGCCGCCCGGATGATCTCCTCGTTGCCGAGGCCGCTGCCGGCCACGTTCATGAGGACGAAGTTGCCCTCGGAGGGGAAGGGGTGGACGCCCGGCAGCTCGGCGAGCGCGTCGAAGACCCGCTCCCGCTCGCTGGAGATGTAGTCCCGGCGCGCTTCGATGTCGGCCGGGTCGGCGAGCGCCGTCGAGGCGGCCATGATCGCGACCAGGCTGAGGCTGAAGGGGATGCGCAGCCGCAGCAGCACCTCGGCCAGGTCCGGGTGGACGACGCCGTAGCCGATGCGCAGGGCCGCCAGGCCGAACGCCTTGGAGAACGTTCGGGTCACGATCAGGTTGGGGTGGCGGGCGACCAGCGGGGCGAACGAGATCGAGTGGCCGCATTCGAGGTAGGCCTGGTCGACGAGGGTTGGGACCCCCGCCTCCAGGACCGCCTCCAGCTCCGCGACGCTCCAGAAGTTGCCGGTCGGGTTGTTGGGACTGCACAGGAAGATGAGCTTGGTGCGGGGGGTGACCGCGGCCCGGACCGCGTCGACGTCCAGGGACCAGTCGTCGCCCAGCGGCACCAGCACCGGGGTGCCCCCGTTCATGCGGGTCTGGGTCTCGAAGAAGTTGTAGGTGGGGACGGCGACGACGGTCTCGTCGCCGTCCCCGACGAACAGCCGGGTGACCAGGTCCAGGATCTCGGTGGAGCCGTTGCCGAGCACCACCGAGTCGGGCGCCGCGCCGCAGAACGCGGCGACCGCCTTGCGGAGGTCCGCTCCCGAGTGCGGGTACAGGTTGCCGACCCGGAGCGCCTCCATGGCCGCGGCCGTGACCGCGTCCGACGGCGGCAGCGGGCACTCGTTCGACTGGAGCCGGTCGAAGCCCACCAGCCGCCATGCCTGGTCGTGGTGGCGGACGTCGTAGGGCTTCGACGCGACGATCGCCGGCCGGGCCAGGAAGCGCTCAAGGGCGTCGAGCATCGATCAGGCCTCCTCGACCACGGGAGCGGTGACGACGTCCTGCCCGGAAGGGGCCGGTGCGCTGGGGGCGGCGGCCGCGCCGGCCGGCGAGGCCGGCACACCGGCCACTCCCCGGTCGAGGTCCCCGCGCAGCTTGCCGAAGTACCACAGCGCGGCGATGGCGAAGAACGCGGCGGCCATCGCCGCGGTCTTGCGGTTGGACTCGGGCACGACGAGGACGCCGACCACGAACACCGACCAGACCAGCGCGGCCCACCGGATCGGGACGGCGGCGCGTCCCAGGTCGAAGGTGGTCTCGGCGCTGAGGCGGCGGTTGCGGGCGGCCCAAAGGACGGCCGCGATCGTGAGCGCGTAGACGGCGTAGTAGCCGACCGACGCCATCCCGACGATCAACGCCATGACCTCGTTGGCCATGTAGGTCCCGACGGTCACCAGCACGGCACTGATCGCGGCGACGGTGATCAGCGAGCCCGACGGCGACTGGGTCCGCGGCGAGACCCGGGCCAGCCGCGCGGAGCCCGGCAGCATCCGGTCACGCGACAGCGAGAACATCAGCCGGCTCGCCGCCGCCATGTTCGCGAGCCCACCGGCGAACAGCGCGACCATCGCGACCCATTCGAAGACCAGCGCGCCGCCACGGCCGAGGGCATCCTCGAGCACGTGGGTGATCGGCACGGGCGCGGCCAGGGTCGCGCCCAGGTCGCTGATGTTCATGGTGAGCGCGACGATCATGAAGAAGCCGATCACGATCGAGATGGCCAGCGACCAGATCACCGAGCGGGGCACGCGCTTGCGCGCGAGCTTGGTCTCCTCGGCGAGGTCGGCGGCGCCCTCGAACCCGGTCAGGACCCAGATCCCCAGGAGCCCCGAGAGCAGGAACGCGGTCAGGAAGCCGCCCGACGGCACCCCTTGGGACGAGGTGAGGAAGCCGACGGAGTTGACCCGGTCGGTCAGGAACCCGACGACCAGCAGGATCAGGGTCAGCACGATTGAGGCGGCGAGCTCCGCGGTGAACGCGGCGGCGTTGTTGAAGCGGGCGGCGATCTTGACGCCCGCCAGGTTGATCGCCAGCTGGCTGGCGGCGAGCACCAGCACGACCACGAGGATGCTGGTCTTGCCCTGCGATAGGCCGAGCCGTTCGGAGAGGATCGGTGCCAGCCCGAGGTTGAGGCCGGTGAACCCGGGGATGAACGCCATCAGGCCGGCCCAGCCGACGAACCAGCCGTAGTGGGAGTTGACCAGCCGGCTCGTCCACTGGAACGCGTAGCCGCTGAGGGGGAGCCGTCCCGCCAGCTCGGCGAGGACGAGCGCGACCAGGATCTGCCCGGCGGCGACCACCGGCCAGGTCCAGACGAACGCCGGGCCGGCCGTTGACAGGGCGTAGGCGTAGACCGTGAAGATCCCGGCCGTGATGCACATGCACGAGATCGAGATCGAGAGCGAGCTGAACAGCCCCATCGAGCGGCTGAGCTGCTGCTCGTAGCCGAAGACGCGGAGTTCCCGCGCTTCGTCGTGGGCATCGCGTGTCGAGGACATGCAGTCCCTCCTTGCATGAAGGGGCGGGATACCCATTGCCGCCGGTTGCCGCCGGGATGCCGGTCGTCAGGCGGTCGTCAGGCGGTCGGGGGGCCGCCGAACCCCCGTTGCCGGACGCGCCGGACGCTGAGGTTGAAGACGCTGGGGACGTAGTGCTCGCAGGAGTAGAGGACGGCCTGCTCGTCGGCGGAGCGCTCGACCTGCTCCATGCGGAGCAGCGCCACGCCTTGGGCGACCCCGAGCTGGCGTGCGAGCCCGCGCCCGGCGTTGACCGCGGCGACGTCGGCGATGCCGCCGGCCAGCTCGAGCCCGCAGCGCTCCTCCAGGAAGCGGTAGACGGACCCTCCCTCGTACTGGACCGACCCCGCGCGGGCGAGGACGTCGCTTGGGATAACGTCGAGCGCGTGGGCGACTGGGGCGTCGTCGGCGCGGATGATGCGTTCGACCGCGAGCACTCCGGAGCCGAGGGGCACCTCGAGCCGCTCCGCGAGCGTGGGGGATGCGTGGTCCTCCGCGATGCGCAGGACCTGGATGCCGAGCTTCTTGTTGGCGGCGACGACCGCCTCGGTGACCCCGAGGTCGATGTCGAGCCGGTTGGTGACGGCCGTCTGGGTGCGGGTGACGAAGGTGCCGACGCCGTGCACCCGATTGACCAGGCCTTCACTTTCGAGGGTACGCAGGACCTCCCGCATAGTCGGCCGGCTGACCCCGTAGGCGGTGGCCAGCTCGGGCTCTGACGCCAGGCGATCGCCCGGTTCGTAGCGTGCCTCGAGATCGGCGACCAGCTGCTCGCGGACCGCCGCGAACAGCGACTGCCGGTCTCGGATGGTTGCGGCCATGCGCTGCATGATGTCTGACATCTAACAACAGGTCAAGCCAAAGTAGGACTGGCCAGGTTCTGGCCCTTCTGGGGCCGGCCGCTCGGGCTTCGATGATGGTCAGCGGGTCGGGTCGCGTCCTGTCATGCCGGCCAGGGACTCGACGAAGCGGGTCAGCAGCCGCGCGAACGCGGCGCGGTCGGCGTCGGTCCAGTCGGCCATCGCGGTGGCGAAGACCGAGCGGCGGAACCGGTGGAGCTCCTCGGACAGGGCACTGCCCCGCTCCGTCCGGACCAGGAGCGCACGCCGGCCGTCGGCCTGGTCGGCTTCGCGACGCACCACCCCCGCCTCGACGGCGGCGGCCACCAGCTTGCTCGCCCTTGGCTGGTCGACGTTGAGGGCGGCCGCGACGCCGGAGACGGTGGCCGGGGTCCCCGCCTGCTCCGCGGCCTC
>JBEDUQ010000232.1:0-17841 GCA_040414855.1 Actinomycetota bacterium | reverse complement strand
GTTGCCGACGGCGGCGGCTCCCAGGGCGGTGGCCCCCGGTCGGGCGGGAACGGCTCGAGATCGACGCCCGCCTGGTACTGGGCCGCCACGGCCTCCCGGAGTCCCAGCAGGCCGGCGCCCAGCTCTTCGAGGACTCGGGCGGCGACGCCCTCACCTTCGCGTGCCAGGCCGAGCAGCAGGTGCTCGGTGCCCACGCGGTCGTGCTCCAGCTCCATCGCCTCACGCCCCGCGAGGACGAGCACCAGACTGCCGGGCTTGGTCATCCGCAGGCCCCAGCCAGGGCCCGGCTCACCGGGACCCGGGGAGATGGTCTCCTCGACCCGGCGACGGACCGTCTCCGGCGCGATGCCCAGTCCGCCGAGGGTGACCACGGCGAGGCACTGGTCGTCACGGAGTAGGCCGAGCAGCAGGTGTTCGGTGCCGACGTGCTCGTGCGCGAGCCGGCCGGCTTCCTGCTGGGCATAGCTGACCGCGTCCTGGGCACGCTCGGTCACGCGCACCGGCCGACCTCCTCGGGGTCAGGGTGGTCCTCAGGTTCGAAAACCCGAAATCATCGTAACCGCGCGGTAGGGTACAGGACAGCCGGTCGTAGCACAGAACGCAGCCCGACCCGAGCCGGAATGCCTACGCGATACCCATGAAGGCGGCCATGAGGCGCATCTGGTGGTCGAACCAGGCTTCGCGCTCGTCGATGGTGTTGTTGAGCCGGCCGAAGAGGTCGAAGCTGATCGCCCCGAAGACCTCGGTCCAGGCGATCATCGCGCGGGCCATGACAGCCTCGTTGACGCCGGCGGCGGTCAGCACGGCGACCTGACGCAGCTCGGCGAGCAGCTTCTTCGGGATCTTCACGGCGGTGGGCGCATCGGCGAGCTGGCCGGCGGCGTGGGCGTCCGCCAAGATCGCGCCCATCACCATCACCGGGCGGCTCGCGGGGCCGACGGTGTCCTGGGGCGCGGCGTAGCCGGGCACCGGGCTGCCGTAGAGCAGGGCGTACTCGGACGGCCGCTCGACCGACCAGGCGCGCAGCGCCCGGGTGACCGCCATCCAGCGGGCGAGCAGGTCGGCACGGTCGCGGACGCCGGCGTCGGCGGCCTCGGCGGCCTCTCCCATCGAGTTGTAAGCGTCGATGATCAGGGCGGTGAGCAGGTCGTCGCGGCTCGGGAAGTAGCGGTAGACCGCCGAGGACACCATCCCGACCTCGCGGGCCACGGCACGCAGGGAGAGGTTGGCGCCCTCCTCGGCCAGATGCCGACGCGCGACGGCCTTGATCTCGTCGGTCATCTCGGCCCGGATCCGGGCCCGGATCGACGCAGCGGTTCGCTCTGCCATGCCGAGAGTATCGCACACTTTCGAGAGCAGTGCTCTTGACAACGAGCGATGACCGCGCGACCATGTGTCCGAAGCGAGAGCACTGCTCTCGACAGGAGACGGAGGAACGAGATGTCCCTGCATGTCATCGTCGGGGCCGGCGCGGTCGGAGCCACCACCGCGGAGCTGCTCGCCAGCCGGGACGAGCGGGTCCGCCTGGTCACCCGGCACGGCAGCGGCCCGGAGCACCCCGCGATCGAGCGGGTGGCGGCCGACGCCACCGACGCCGAGCGGCTGACCCGCCTGACCGAGGGCGCCGACGCGCTCTACAACTGCGCCAACCCCCTCTACCACCGCTGGCTGACCGACTGGCCGCCGCTGGCGTCCGCACTGCTGACCGCGGCCGAGCGGAGCGGCCCGGTGCTGGTGACCGCGAGCAACCTCTACGGCTACGGTCCGGTCGACAGCGTGATCACGCCGGAGACCCCGCTGGCGGCGACCCATCCGAAGCTTCGCCTCCGCGCCGATATGTGGCGCGACGCGCTGGCCGCCCACCGCGCCGGGCGTTTGCGCGCCACCGAGGTCCGGGCCAGCGACTACATCGAGGCCAACTCGATCATCACCTTCGTGCTGAAGGCGCCGCTGCTCGCGGGCAGGCGCGCCTGGGTGCCGGCGGAGCTGGGCGTTCCCCACAGCTGGACCTCCACGGTCGACGTCGCCAGGACGCTGGTGACGGTGGCGACGGACGAGCGGGCGTGGGGAGCCGCCTGGCTGGTGCCCACCAACCCGCCGCTCACCATTCGCGAGCTGGCCGCGAGGTTCACCAAGGTCGCGGGGGCGCCGGAGCCGAAGCTCTCCAAGGTCCCCTACGCTGTGCTGTGGAGCGCCGGGCTCTTCTCGCCGATGCTCCGAGAGCTGCGGACCACCAGGTACCAGTTCATCCGGCCGTTCGTAATCGACTCGAGCCTCACTGAGCGGACCTTCGGCCTCGCCCCGGTCGACATGGACGCCGCGCTGGCCACGGTCGCGAAGCAGCCGTGACGGCGACACGGAAGGGCCCGACATGCCGGGCATCTCCGCACCTCCTCCAGGCGCGCCGGTCACATCGGCGCGCCAAGGCGCGTCAACGTGGTGACGGAACTCGATCGGAGGACGTGACCGTGGGCGAGGGAGACCTGCTGGCCGAGCTCGATCGGAGGACGCGACCGTGAGCAAGGGAGACCTGCTGGCCCGGCGGTTCGAGGCCAACCGCGGCCACCTGCGCGCGGTGGCGTACCAGATGCTCGGCTCGCTGAGTGAGGCCGACGACGCCGTGCAGGAGGCCTGGCTGCGGCTCAGCCGCTCCGACACCGGCGCCATCGACAACCTCGGCGGCTGGCTGACGACGGTGGTGGCGCGCGTCTGCCTCGACATGCTCCGCTCGCGGACCTCGCGACGCGAGGAGCCGCTGGGCACCCACCTCCCCGAGCCGATCATCAGCCCCGAGGACGGGATCGACCCGGAGCAGCAGGCGCTGCTCGCCGACTCGGTCGGCCTGGCGCTGCTGGTGGTGCTGGAGACGCTGGGGCCGGCGGAGCGGCTGGCGTTCGTGCTCCACGACATGTTCGGGGTGCCCTTCGAGGACATCGCCCCCGTCGTCGACCGCTCCCCGACCGCGGCGCGCCAGCTCGCCAGCCGCGCGCGCCGCCGGGTGCGTGGAGCGGCACCGACCCCAGACGCCGACCTGGCCCGTCAGCGAGAGGTGGTCGAGGCCTTCATGACCGCGGCCCGCGGCGGCGACTTCGACGCGCTGGTCGCGGTGCTGGATCCGGACGTGGTGCTCCACGCCGACCTCGGCGCGCTGCCGACGGGGATGCCCAGGCTGCTCCGCGGCGCGGCGCAGGTGGCGGGGTCGGCGCTTGGCTTCTCCGCGCTCGCCGAGTTCTCGCGGCTGGCGCTGGTCAACGGGGCGCCCGGGATCGTGGCCGCGCGCCATGGGCGGCCGGTCTCGGTGCTGGGCTTCACGGTCTCGGGCGGCAAGATCGTCGAGATCGACGTGCTGGCCGACCCGGAGCGGCTCCGCGAGCTGGACCTCACCGTCCTCGACGACTGATCGCGGCAGATCAGACCGGCGGCTCGGGGTCGTACTGGATGTAGTGCCGGATCTCCTTGGCGCGGTCGACGCCGGCAAGGCGCGCCAGCACGTGGAGAGCCATGTCGATGCCGGCGGACACCCCTGCCGAGGTGACCACGTCGTCGTCGTCGACGAAGCGGTCGTCCGGGCGGACCTCGATCGAGGGGTCCAGCTTCCCGAGCAGCTCGAGACTCCCCCAGTGGGTCGTGGCGGGCCTCCCGTTGAGCAGGCCGGCCGCCGCGTACACCAGCGATCCCGTGCAGACGCTGGTGAGCAGGGGCACGCGCTCGCGCTGGCCGCGGACCCAGTCGAGGTGCGCGGGGTCCTGGAGCAGCGGCCGGGTGCCCTGGCCGCCGGGGTGCACCAGCACGTCGAGCGGGCCGACGTCGTCGAAGCCGTGGTCCGCCTGGAACCGCAGGCCCTTGGCCCCGCGCACCGGACCGGGGGCGGCGGCGAACGCGACCACCTCGGCCTCGTCCGGATAGGCCTTGGCCCACGCCCCGAACACCTCCCAGGGACCGACCGCGTCCAGTTCCTCCACGTCGTCGAAGAGCAGGATGCCGATACGCTGCATGCCGGTCACTCTCTTTCGGTTGGGAGCGTTGGAGCCCGCGCCTGCAACGGTAGCGCGAGCTGGAGGCTGAGCTGATGAAGGCGGTTGTGGTCTACGAGTTCGGCGGTCCGGAGGTTTTGCGGGTCGGCGAGCTGCCCGTCCCCCACGCGGGGCCCGGGCAGGTGCGCGTCGCGGTCCACGCGGCCGGCATCAACCCGGTCGACGGCGGCAACCGCGCCAGCGGCGGCTGGGCCGGGCTGCGAGTGCCGTGCGTGCTTGGCTACGACGTGGCCGGCGTCGTCGACCAGGTCGGGCCCGGCGTCGAGCGCGTGCGCGCCGGCGAGCGGGTGATGGCGATGACCCGGTTCCGCGACGGAGCCGGCGGCTATGCGGAGCTGGCCGTGCTCGACGCCGACCAGGTCGCGCCGGTGCCCGCGAGCTGCTCAATGGTCGAGGCGGCCGCGGTGCCGCTCGCGGCGGGGACCGCGTGGGAAGTGCTGCGCCGGCTCGGCCCGGCGGCTGGCGACGGCGCCTGGCTGCTGGTCCACGGCGCCAGCGGCGGGGTCGGCACCTTCCTGGTCCAGCTCGCCGCCGCGGCCGGGGCAAAGGTGGTCGCGGTCGGCAGCGCCCGCTCCCATGACCTGCTCCGCCGCCTCGGCGCCGCGGCCTGCGTCGACTACCACGAAGGCCCGGTGGCGCCGCGGGCGATGGACGCGGCCGGGGGGCCGGTCGACGCCATCGCCGACCTGGTCGGCGGCGACGCGCTCCAGGCGACCCTCGGCGCGGTCCGCCCGCACGGCCAGCTCGCTTCGATCGCCACGCCCAGGCTCGACCTCGACCCGCTGCTGGACGAGAACCTCACCTTCCACGGCGTGCTGATCGAGAACGACGGTGAGCGGACCCGCCTGCTCGCCGACCGGATCGGCGAGGGACGGCTCCGGCCGGTCGTCGCCGAGGTCTTCTCGCCGGAGCGAGCCGCCGACGCCCACCGGCTCCTCGACACCGGCCACAGCGGCGGCAAGCTCATCCTCCAGTTCCGCGAGGAGGGTGGCGCGCCGGTGAGCTGACCGTCAGAGGGTCACGCGCAGCGCGGTCAGCCGCCAGGTGCCCGGGTCCGGGGCCCGGTTCGCCGCAGCGGGCGGGGCGAGCGCCAGGTCGGGGAAGCGGCGCAGCAGGCCGGTGATTGCGACCTCGGTCTCGACCCGCGCCAGCGGAGCGCCGAGGCAGAAGTGCGGCCCGTGGGCGAAGCCGAGGTGCCCCGGCGGTCCGGCCGCCCGGGTGAGGTCGAGCAGTTCCGGATCGGTAAAGGCGCGGGGATCCCGGTTGGCCGAGACGATCGCGGCCGTGACCGGCTCGCCTTTTCGGATCGCCACGCCGTACAGCTCGACGTCCTCCCGCGCGTAGCGGGGAATGGTCAGCAGCTGCGGGCCGCACCAGCGCAGCAGCTCCTCGACCGCGCCAGGGCCGAGGCCGCTGTCGGCGCGGAGCGCGGCGAGTTGGTCGGGGTGGCGCAGCAGGGCGTCCACCGCGTTGGCGACCAGGTTCCCTGGCGTCTGCCCGGCGAGCACCAGGTGCCAGACCAGCGTGACCAGCTCGACGTCGCTGAGCCGGTCCCCGTCCTCCGCCTGGGCGCGGATCAGGTCGGAGAGCAGGTCGTCCGCCAGCTCGGCCCGCCGAGCGGCGACGGCGGCCCTGGCGCCCTCGATGATCGCCGGGATGGCGGCCGCGAACTCCTCACCGTGACCGGCGGCGACCGCCACGCCGTATTTCCGCCAGCGGGGTCGGTCCGACTCGGGGATGCCGACCAGCTCGCAGATCACCTCGATCGGCAGGGGCTGCGCGAAGTGCGGCAGCAGGTCGACCTGGCCGTCCTCGGCGTCCTGGGCGTGGGCCGTAAGGTCGTCGAGCAGGCGGTCCACGATGCGCTCGATCCTCGGCCGCAGCTCGTCGGCGCGGCGGCCGCTGAACGTGGGCGAGACCAGCCTCCGCAGGCGCAGGTGCTCGGGGCCCTCCATCTCCTGCATGGTCCGCATGTAGGCGACGCAGTCGTCGGGGACCTCCGGTCGCATGAAGCTGCCGGCGTTCAGCTCGAAGCGCGCGTCGGCGAGCATCGCCCTGGCGCCGTCGTGGCGGGTCAGCGCCCACATCCCGGGGAAGCCCGGCGCGACGATCCGCGCCACCGCCGACCGCTCCCGCGCGCGCCCGTAGGCCCGGAACGGGTCGCGCAGCACCTCGGCGTCGCTGAGGTCGATCTCGGGAACCGCAAGGTCCTCTCCGATAGCGCCCATCGGTTCTCCATTCGCTGGATGGTAAAATCAGATGATCACATCATGCGGATGGTGAGGTTATCTTGGACCCGGAATGGTCGCAACGGCGGGATGGGAGGAGCATGGGCCGGCTCACGCGGGTGGAGGCGCAGGAGCGCAACCGCGCCAGCGTGCTCGCGGCCGCCCGGGACGAGTTCACCGAGCGCGGCTTCCGCGACGCCAAGATCGACAGCATCGCCGAGCGCGCCGAGCTGACCCGGGGCGCGGTCTACTCGAACTTCCCAGGCAAGCGGGCGCTGTACTTCGCGGTGCTCGCCGAGGACGCCGAGCGGGCCTCCGACCCCGCCGAGGTGCACCCCGGCGAGACCGTTCGCGACGTGCTCGGCGCGCTTGCCGCCGCCTGGGTCGCGCGGCTGCCGCTGGCCACCGACGAGCACTTCGGCGCCGCGGGACTCGACCGTGACCTGTTCGCCGAGGTCCAGTCCGACGAGCGCACGCGGCGGGTGTTCGCGCAGCTCATGAACCTCGAGGCGATCGTCCTCGGGCTCGCGCTCGAACGCGTCCGGCGCCGTGGGACGCCAGTAGGGCGGCTGGTGCGCGTGGCCGAGACCGCGCTCACCACTCTCCATGGCGCAAGCCAGCTCGCGGCCGCGGCGCCGGGCTTCGTCGAGCCCTTCGACCTCGTCAGCGCCTGCCGCCAGCTCGCGTCCCTGCACCTCGACGACCGCTGGGAGCCGCCACACCTCCCGCACGTGCCGCGGGCGCGACCGGTCAGCGAGCCGTGGTCCCCACCGCCGGTGGCCGAGGCGGTCCGGCGCGAGCCGGCGCGGCTCGGCGGCGACGGGGTGGTCACGATCCTGGGGCTCCAGCGCCTCGGCTCGGTCGAGGAGGCCGTCCGCGCTGCTCGGGTGCGCGAAGAGGTCACCGCGGTCCTGGTCACCGGCGAGCCCGAGGAGCTGGCGCCGCTCGCGCGGCTGGTGATCGCCGAGCTCCGCACCCACCTGCGCCACGGCTTCCCGCTGTGGGCGTGGCCGCCACTCCAGGTGGTGCTCGACGAGTCCGGTGCGCTCGCCGCCGCCGCGGGCGTCCACGCCGTCAGCGACGCCACCGAGACCGCCGTGAGGGTCAAGGACGGCCGCATCGTCGCCCGCGCCGACGGCTACGGCGCCTCCCACGCCGCCGCGGTCGCCCACTAGCGCCGGGAATCATCCCCGCCACCGGCCGGATCACGCTGCGCCGCCTCGTAGGCATCGAGCGCCCGCTGCATCTGCCGCCGTTTGGCCTCGGGGACGACCTGGACGAACACGACCACGACGAGACCGGTCCACAGCGCCAAACCCAGCGCATACAGCAGGTCGGCCACCAGTCCGAGCGGCTCCGTCGTCACCGACGATCTGAGCAGGTAGCCACCGACATGCGCGGCCAGGCCAAGCACGAAGCCGATCCCCGCGAATCTCAGAGCGGGCACGAGTTTGGCTTGCGGCCTTCGCGTGTATCCGGGACGGGAGAAACCTGTTCAGGGGAGGCAGAGGTGGCAACCGAGAAGCAACGAACCGCCGCGAGGCGGAACGTCAAGAAGGCGGCCGCCGGCGCGCGGAGCCAGCGCAGCATCGCCAACATGCCCGCCAGCACCCGCACCGCGCTCGGCAAGCAGGGCGCCGCGGTCGCCCAGCGCAAGCGGTCCGGCGGCGACGCGCCCAAGACCCGCGAGGAGCTCTACCAGGAGGCCAAGCGCAAGGGCATCCCCGGCCGCTCGAAGATGGGCCGGGACGAGCTGGCGAACGCCCTCGGCCACAAGTGATCAGCGAAGGCCGGCGCGCCCGAGGTCAGTGGCCGGCGTGGCCGTCGCCGCAGTGGTAGGACACCACGGTGATCTCCACCAGCATGCCGCGCAGCAACGACGCGCCGACGGTGGTGCGGACCGGCCTCGGCTCGGCGAAGTGGCGCTCGTAGACCGCGTTGAAGCGGTCGAACATGGACAGGTCGCTGAGGTGCACCAGGCACGACACGACGTCGCCGAGGTCGTGGCCGCCCGCCTCCAGCAGTGCCGAGATGTTCCTGAAGGTCTGCTCAGTCTGCTCCTCGATGGTGTCCCCGGCCATCGCACCGATGGCGGGGTCGAAGCCGCCCTGCCCCGCCAGGAACAGATAGTCGCGGATCTTCAGCGCCGGCGAGTACGGGCCGCCGGCCGGCGCGGCGGCCGCCGAGGTGACGAGTTCCTTCTCGATCACGGGTCCTCCCTGGGTTCGCGGTTCAGAGCGTGCTGCTGATCTGTTGTGTGATCTGGCGAATCGCGCGTTCGTCGCGCTTGTAGAAGGTCCATTGGCCGACGCGCTTGGAGGTCACCAGGCCCGCGCGCGCGAGCGCCTGGAGATGGCTGGTCGCGGTCGGCTGCGCGACGCCGAGCTTGTCGGCGATGAACTGCACGCAGACGCCGTCCTCGACCAGGTCGCCGTCCCGCTGGGGCGGGAAATGCGACCTCGGGTCCTTCAGCCACTCGAGGACCTGGAGCCGCTTGGGGCTCGCCAGCGCGGCGAACAGCGCTGCGTCGATCACCGGAATTGGCCCCTCCATTGGGCGACAACTGGTCAAATAGATGAGTAGACATATAGCATTGCGGCTATCTCTCCCGCAACGAACGCGACCTGGAGGAGGCGCAATGCCCGCTGTGCCGACCGCGCGGCTCCCGCTCGACATCGACCTCGCCAGCCAGACGCGGTCGCTGCACCGCTACTTCGTCGTCGACGTCTTCACCGACACCCCGCTCGAGGGCAACCAGCTCGGCGTCTTCACCGACGCCCGCGGGTTCTCGGGCGAGCGGATGCAGCGGCTCGCGCGCGAGATGAACTTCGCGGAGACCGTCTTCATCCTCCCCGCGGAGGGCGACGGCGACGTCCGCATGCGCATCTTCACGCCAGGGTCCGAGCTGCCGTTCGCCGGCCATCCCGTGCTCGGCACCGCGTTCGTCGTCGGCTGGTCGCTCGGGCGCGAGACGGTCCGGCTCGAGACCGGGCTCGGCGTCGTCCCGGTCGTGCTAGAGCGCGACGGCGACCGGATCGTGTTCGGCTGGATGGAGCAGCCGATCCCGTCGTGGACGCCCTACGAGCGCGCGGACCAGCTGCTCGCGGCCATCGGGGTCGAGCGCTCGCTGCTGCCGGTCGAGGCGTACCGCAACGGGCCCACCCACGTGTACGTCCAGCTCGACGACGAGGACGCGGTCGCGCGGCTGCGTCCCGACCTCGCCGCCCTCGGCGAGCTGGACGGCATCTGCGCCAACTGCTTCGCCGGCTCCGGCTCGCGCTGGAAGACCAGGATGTTCGCACCCGGCCTCGCGGTCCCGGAGGACCCGGCGACCGGCTCGGCGGCCGGACCGCTCGCGGTCCACCTCGCGCGGCACGGCCGCATCGGCTTCGGCGACCAGATCGAGATCCGCCAGGGCGCCGAGATCGGCCGGCCGTCGGTCCTCCATGCGGTGGCGGAGGGGAGCGGCGACGAGCTCAGCCGGGTGCGGGTCGGCGGGTCGGCCGTGGTGGTGGCCCGCGGCGACTTCCGGGTCGACTGATGGACCTCGGGCTGCGCGGCCGGTCCGCGCTGGTCTTCGGCGCATCCTCGGGCCTCGGCCTGGCGTCCGCCGAGGCGCTCGCCGAGGAGGGCGCCGATGTCGTCATGGTCGCGCGGCGCGAGGACGTGCTGGCGCGCGAGGCCGCGCGGCTCGGCGCCACCGCGGCGCCGGGCGACATCACCGATCCGGGCGATCTGGAGCGGGTGGTGGACACCGCGGTGCGGGCCCATGGCGGCCTCGACATCCTGGTCGCCAACGCCGGCGGCCCGCCGGCGGGCCCGGCGCTCGACGTCGACGCCGAGTCGGCGCGGGCGGCGGTCGAGCTGCTGCTGCTCCCGATGGTGCGGCTGGTCAACCTTGCCCTGCCGCACCTGCACCGCAGCGACCAGGCTCGGATCGTCCACATCGCGTCGAGCTCGGTACGGGAGCCGATCCGCAACCTGGCGCTTTCGAACGCGGTGCGGCCCGGCGTCGTCGGCTACCTGAAGACGCTGGCCACCGAGCTCGCGCCGGAGGGGGTGACCGTCAACTCGGTCGCGCCGGGCCGGATCGCGACCCCGAGGTCGGCGGCGATCTACGGCAGCGAGCCGCCGCCTGAGGAGATTGCGGCGATCCCCGCCGGCCACTTCGGCCGGCCCCGAGACGTCGGAGACCTGGTCGCGTTCCTGTGCTCCAACCGGGCCTCATACCTGACCGGGCTGCTTGTTCCCGTGGACGGCGGCCTCTTGCACGGTCTCTTCTGACGCCTCGGGCCATGGCAGCACCACCGCCCGCGGCCAGGTGCTCGACCAGCGGCGGGCCTTCGCCTCGTAGACGTGCCTCGGGGCGAGCACCGTGTTGGGCCGCAGAACCAGGCCGAACAGGTCGCCGAAGCCGTACGGCGCGTAGACCGACAGCTCGGCGCCGTCGAGCCGACGGATCCCCAGGCAGCAGACCGTCGCGGGGAACGTGTCGATCGCGGCCTCGGTCGACTGGTAGGGCGGGCAGGCAACCCCGAAGCGGTCCTCGTACCACAGGTGCACCCGAGCCTGGTTGCGGACCTCGACCTCGACCCCGAGGTCATCGAACGCCGCGGCGCACCGCCGGATCGCGCGGTCCTCGGCCTCCCATGACAGGTCGCTGTCGTCGAAGTAGACGAGGTCGTAGTCCTTGATGCCGGCCGCCGGCTCGCGTTCGCTGAGCAGGTTCCACACGGTCTGGAACAGGCAGCCCGCCCCCAGGTACCAGCCGCTCAGACTGAGTCCCGGTGCCCGCTCCAGGATCGCCCGCACGTACGGGTTGCGGAGCACCATCCGCTCGAACTCGGAGGCCTGTGCCGCCGTGGAACGTTCGGCCAACGGATGCTGCACGGCGCGGCCCTTCAGTGCGGGATCAGGTCGTGGTCCTTCTAGGCGATCCCGCCCTCACCGTCAATCGCGAAGCGGGGTCGACGACGCCGATCCTCGGGGGCAGCATCTCGACCCCGGCTTTGGCCGCAGCGGGAACATAAACAACTCCGACGAATCGACACTTGCAGGTCTTCCGGCGCCGATCAGAAGAAGCTAGCATCCCGGCCAGCATGGTTCCGCGGGCCTGCTGGGGGTGTAGGGATGGGGCGCAGAAGGCACGTCGGCATCGTGGTCGCTCTGGGGCTGGCGCTGGCCGCGCAGCCAGGGCTTTCGGTCCCGGCCTCCGCGGCCGCACCGAAGGCGCCGGGGGCGCCAGGGGCGCTGTCGCACTTCGACCTCGCCCGCAAGGACTGCCTCGGCACCGCCCGCAACCGCACCTCCAAGGTCTGGTACACGGTCGCGAACGGCGTGCTGTCCGACGTCTACTACCCCACCGTCGACAACACCAACGTGGAGACCTTGCAGTACGTGGTCACCGACGGCAGCAGCTTCACCGACCTCCAGACCAGGGACATGACCTACACCGCCACCGCGCTCGACCGCGCGGGGATGGCCTGCAGGATCACCGCGACCGCCAAGAGCGGCCGCTACCGGATCGTCACCGACTACCTGACCGATCCCGCCCGCGCCACGGTGGTCATGCGGGCCCGGTTCCAGCCGCTGGTCGGCAGCGTCGCCGGCTACCGCCTCTACGTGCGCTTCGATCCGACCGTGAACGGCAACGGCGGCGGTGGGCCCGACAACGCGGGCGCCGACACCGGCACGGTCGACACCTCCACCGGCCACCGGGTCCCGGTCGCGATCGACACCAACACCGCCACCATCGCGGCCAACCGCGACTACGCGGAGCCGGTGTTCGCCGCGCTCGACGTCTCGGCGCCGTTCACGCAGGTGTCGAGCGGCTTCGCCGGCACCGACTCGGACGGTCTGGTGCAGCTCGACCGCGACCGCGCTCTGGCCACCACCTGGACCGACACCGACCCCGGCAACCTGGTGCAGACCGCGCGGGTGGACCTCGGCCGCTCGCCCGAGTTCACGCTCGCCCTCGGCTTCGGCGCCACCCAGGCCGGGGCGGTCGCGAGCGCCGGCGCGAGCCTCCGCGCCACCCGCGGCGGCGCCCTGACCGGCATGCTCGCCCGCTACGAAGCCGGCTGGACCGCCTACGACGCGCGGCTCCGCGGACCGGGCAAGGTCTCCGCGGCGCTGGCGAGCGCGTGGTACCTGTCGGCCAACGTGATCAAGGCGTCCGAGGACAAGACCTTCCCCGGCGCGATCGTCGCCGCACTGGCCTCGCCGTGGGGGCAGGCGGTCGCCGCCGGCAACAACAACCTCACCTATTTCGGCTCCTACCGCGAGGTCTTCGCCCGCGACCTCTACGAGACCTTCACCGGCCTGCTCACCGCCGGCGACCTGGCGACCGCGCGCGACACGGTCCGGTTCCTGTTCGAGCGCCAGCAGCTTCCCGACGGCTCGATGCCGCGCAACAGCCTGGTCAACGGCAAGCCGGCGCCCGACACCTTCGGCACCCAGCTCGACGAGGTCACCTACCCGATCCTGATGGCGCTCCAGGCCGGCCTCACCGACAGGGCGTTCTACCAGGATCACGTCAAGCGGGCCGCCGACTTCGCGATCAGCCACGGTCCGAGCTTCGGCGCCGAGCGCTGGGAGGAGCAGAGCGGCTTCTCGCCCTCGACCATCGCCGCCGAGGTCGCGGGGCTGGTCGCGGCCGCCAGGATCGCCGACGCCGCCGGCGACCACGCCGGCGCGCGCGTCTACCGCGGCGTCGCCGACGACTTCCAGCGCTCCGTCAAGGGCTGGACCGTCACCACCAACGGGCCGAAGAGCCCGGACCCGTACTTCATCCGGTTGTCCAAGACCGGCGACCCCAACGCGGCGATCACCTACAACCTCGGCAACGGCGGGCCCACGCTCGACCAGCGCGAGGTCATCGACGCCGGCTTCCTGGAGCTGACCCGGCTGGGGCTGTTCCCCGCCAGCGATCCCGACGTCGCCCGCTCGCTGCCTGTGGTCGATGCCACCATCCGGTCCGAGACCCCGAGCGGGCCAGGCTGGCATCGCTACAACGGCGACGGCTACGGCGACGGGAACGCGGACGGCCACCCGTGGGCGCCGACCAACATGGGCAACGGGCACCTGTGGCCGGTCCTGTCGGGCGAGCGGGCCGAGCACCAGCTCGCGATCGGCGACCGGTCGGGCGCGGTGGCCCTCGCCGATGGCATGCGCCGCTTCGCCTCCGGCGTCGGCCTCATCCCCGAGCAGGACTGGGAGCAGCTCGACCTGGCGGCCTCGCCGTTCGGCACCCCGGCCGAGGTCGCGTCGATCGGCTTCGCCAACGGCCACCCGGCCGGCTCCGCGGCGCCGCTGACCTGGTCGGCGGCGCAGTTCGTGCGGCTGCTCCGCGACCTGGACGCCGGACGGCTGCTGGAGCAGCCCGCCGACACCGTCGACCGCTACGTGACCCACCAGCAGGACGCGACCACCGTGGCCATCACCGCGCCGGGTGACCGTACCGCCGTGCCCGGCTCACCGGTCACCGTCACCGGCACCTCGGCCCCCGGCAACACCGTCGACGTCTCGGCCACCAACACCGAGAAGAACTCCGAGAACACCGTGGCGAGCACCACCGCCGGCGCGGACGGCAGCTGGAGCGTCCAGGTCCCGATCAGCGGAGGCACCATCGTGCTCGACGCCGTGGCCACCAGCCCGGCCGGCGGCACCGCTCACGCGCAGCGGACAGTCGTGCTCGACTTCGTCCCCGGCACGCTGCTGTTCGACGCGACGGACCCCGACGGCGACGACAACGGGCCGGGCAACTACGCCTACCCGACCTCCAACAACTTCCACGCCGGCGCCTTCGACCTCCAGCGCTTCCAGGTCTTCGACTCCGGCGACACGATCGTCTTCCGGGTCCAGACCCGCGACCTCTCGCCGACCTTCGGCAGCGCGCTCGGCGCCCAGCTCGTCGACGTGTACGTCCACGACCCCGCGGCCGGCGCGACCTCGACCGCGCCGTCGTTCCCGCAGCGCAACTACCGGATCGCCGCGGAGTCCGCCTGGAGCAGGCTGCTCGAGGTGCAGGGCTTCGGCCAGCGTTACATCGACGCGGCCGGGAACACGCTCGGCACGATCACCATCGGCGCCAACCAGATCTCCCGCTTCATCACCTTCAGCGTGCCCAAGTCGAGCCTCGGCACCCCCGGTCCCGGCTGGGGCTTCACGGTCGTGCTTACCGGGCAAGATGGTTTCAGCCCGGACCAGGCCCGCGGCTTCCAGCCCACCCCGCAGGAGTTCCAGTTCGGGGTCTGCGGCGCCGCCTCGTCCGACCCCCACTGCACCTTCGACCCCAACCAGGTCCCCAAGGCCGTCGACGTCATCACCCCAACCGGCGTCACCCAGTCCGACGAGCTCGACTACACCGCCCACAACCCCGTGACCCTCCAGGCGGTCCCGATCTCGTAGGTCCTCACGAGATCGGGAGCCCTTCGGCCTTGGCGCGGATCAGAAATGGACGCGTCGGCTCGTGCAGCTCGTCCTCGCCGACCGCGATGGCGGAGATCACCACGTCGTTCTGAAAGGAATGCCGCCACAGGATCTCGTCCATCCTTCGCTGCTCCTCCCACGGTGATTCCACGTGGTCGAGGACCACGAGCAGGTCGATGTCCGACTCAGGGTGCGCATCGCCGCGCGCCCATGACCCGAACAGCAGGATCCCGCGGAGGCGTCCGCCGTACAGCTCCCGGAGCTCCGCGGCCGCGGCTGCGGCGACCTTCAGCGCGTTGCGACGGCCAAGCACAGCCGGATCAGACCCGCCCGACCAGGGTGTCGGCGACCGAGGTGATCAGGTCGTCGATGCCGGTGCCTTCGGTGGTGGTGGGGACCAGGGCGAGGCGGTGGACGCCGAGGTCGGCGTAGCGGCGGGCGGTGTCGAGGTCGGGGGTCTCGGGCGGGGTGATGGTGATCTCGAGGTCGCCGAGGTGGTCGGGACGCTCGTGCTTGCCTGCTTCGGCGCGGAGGGCGGCGAGGAGCTCGGCGGTGCGGTCGAGGTCGAGGTCCCAGCCGTACCAGCCGTTGCCGGACCGCACCGCGCGACGGAGAGCCGCCGCGGTCTCGCCGCCGATCACGATCGGGGGATGTGGCCGCTGGACCGGCCGGGGCCGCTGGATGACGCCCTCGAAGCCGACGAAGCGCCCCTCGAACGACGGCACGGGCTCGTCCCACAGCGCGCGCATGGCCTCCAGGTACTCGTCGGTGCGGGCGCCGCGGTCGGCGAGGGATGCGCCGAGCGCGCGCAGCTCCGTCTCGACATAGCCGACGCCGATCCCCACCGTGACCCGCCCCTTGGACAGCACGTCGAGCGAGGTGAGCTGCCTTGCCAGCAGGACCGGCTGGCGTTGGGGCAGCACGATCACGCCGAAGCAGAGCCGGACCCTGGTGGTGACCGCGGCCATGGAGGTCAGGGCGACGACCGCCTCCAAGCGCGGCTCCGGCGGCGGGTCGTCGGGACCGGTCGGTAAAGCCGGGTGGTCGCCTACCCACAGCGACTCGAAGCCGACCTCCTCGGCGCGCCGCGCCCGGCGGACCAGCGTGTCGGGGTCGGTGCTGCTGCCACGGTGCAGCCCGTACAAACCGAGCTTCAGCCGATCCGCCATCGCGCACACCTTTCACCGGAGACCGCCACGGAGCGTACCTCCGCCGTTGCGGAGCCTTCGAATCTCGCTCAGCCGTCGCGCGGGTCGCGGTGGCGTAGGGTGCCGCCGACCCGTTGGGACCAGTGTCGGTGTCGTCGCGGATACTTGTCTTCGTGGCTTGGAAGGCAAGGTGCGGAGGTGTGATGACGGCTCGGCTGGAGCTCACGCGCCCGCGGATTCTGGCGTTCCGGCGGTCGGCCGGGGCACTGGACCGGCGGCTTTCACCTGGCGAGGGCTCGCTGCGACACGCGGCGTGGGCCGGGCTCCAGGACAGCATGCCCCGAGCGGCACTGCTGTCGATCCACGCGCGCGTGGAGGGGACCCACGCCTCGACCTGGGACGACCCGTCGCTGGTTCAGTTGTGGGGGCCGCGGTACAACGTCTTCGTCGTGGCCGCACGCGACCTTGCCGTGTTCACCCTCGCGACCCTCCCCGACAACGGCGACGCCAGGCGCAGGGCGGAGGATCTCGCCGCCCGCCTGCACGCCTTCCTCGACGGCGCTCGGATGAGCTACTGGGAGGCGGGGCGCGCGCTCGGGGTGCACCCCAACAGCCTCAGGTACGCCGCACCGACCGGCACGGTGCTGATCCGGTGGGAGGGCGCGCGACGCCCGACCGTGTGGACCGTGCCGGCGCCCGCGGTCGACCCGGGCGAGGCGCGCCTCGAGCTGGCACGCCGCTACCTGCACGTCTACGGGCCCACCACGCCGGAGGCCTTTGCCCGGTGGGCCGGCATCCGCCCGCGGCACGGCATCGCCGCGTTCCAGGAACTGGGCAGCTCGCTCACGCCGGTGCACACCCCGGCCGGCGACGCGTGGATCCTCAGCCGCGACGAGCCGGCCCTCCGCGCCGAGCCGGGACCCGCGGCGCCCGCACGGCTGCTCCCCAGCGGCGACGCCTATCTGCTGCTGCAGGGAGCCGACCGCGAGCTCGTGGTCCCGGACGCCGAGCGCCGTCGCGCCCTGTGGACCCCGCGCGTGTGGCCCGGGGGCGTGCTGGTGGGCGGAGAGATCGTCGGCACCTGGCGGCGCGCCGACGCGGCGATGACCATCCAGCCCTGGCGGCTGCTCTCAGGCGCCGAACGCGAGGCGGTCGAGTCCGAGGCCGCGGCCTTGCCGCTGCCCGGTCTCCAGCGGCGGATCGCCGTTCGCTGGAACGACCAATGAGACCTGACCGGGTGGTGCGTTGGCGTCGCGCGGACCGGCCGGTCGGATCGAGCCACCGTCACTGATCGCGGAGGAGCAGCAGGAGCCAGCCGGCCAGCAGCGCGGCAACGGCCCATGCGGCCAGCACCCCGAGGCCGGCCCATGGACTGATGGGCAGGTCGCGGAGGTTGGTGGTGGCCTGGATCGCGAGGCCGGCGGGCATCGGGCCGATCTGCTCGAGGTGCCGCCGCAAGTGCGGTTCGGACGCCTGCGCGGCGATCGGGAAGACGTACAGCAGGCCGAGCACGACCCCGATCGCCGCTCCGGAGTCCCGGACGGCCGTGGCGGCGCCGAGGCCGAGCAGGGCGACCAGCGCGAGGTAGAGCACCGTCCCGGCGGCCGCCCGGAGCACCGGCCCGTCCCCGAGGGAGAGCGACGGGTAGCCGTGGGCCGGGTCGAAGCCGTTGCCGGGCAGGATCCAGCGCCCGGCGAGCACCGACGCCAGCACGGCGAGCGTCCCGGCGGCCAGCACCAGGCCTGTGACCAGCGCCGCCTTGGCGAGCAGGACGGTGGTCCGGCGAGGCATCGCCGCCAGCGTGACCTGGATCATGCGACTGCCGTACTCACCGCCGACCGTCAGCACGGCCAGGATCGCCACCAGCGCCTGACCGAGGTTGACCCCCGTGAGGCTGAGCTTGGCGAGGTCGACCGGGCACTCGCCGGCCGGGCACTCGACGGTGGCGGTCGCGGCGGCGCTCACCGACACGGTCAGGACCACCGCCGCCGCCAGCAGCCA